>NZ_JARXHY010000005.1 GCF_031127815.1 Pelagicoccus sp. SDUM812003
AGGGCGGGGCGTCGACCCGCCGCCCTGGCATGTCGCCTCAACGCGGCGACCTACAGCGGACGCGTGCGGAGGGGTATTGGATCAAAAACGAATAATGGTTCGCGCCCATTCCACTCCTCGCAGGACAGTGTCGGTTCCGAGGCAGCGCTAACCCGACGATCGGTTCGAAACATCGCGAACCAATTCAAGACCACCGGTGAAGGAGTTCGAAGGCTATTCTAATAAGGATTCCTAACCCTGACCTCCAGACGGATTAATAAGTTTTCCGCATCGCCGTCTCCGCGCAATTTTAGCGGGCAAGCATGCGTAACGCCCCTTGCCTACCATGCTTCCAATTGCCGCCGTACTACTCGCCGTCGTATTCCTCGTATCCATTCTAGCCCTACTGGTGCTGATATGGTCGATTTCCTCCGGACAGTTCTCCATGGGACCCGGAAACTCTTCCGTCATCTTCCACCGCGACGAAGCCGGAAAGGTGGAAGATCCGGCGTCCACGCACCGAAAACGCGACCAGCTGCAGCAGCTCCTAGTCGGCTCATCGCGCTACACGACACCGCAACCTCCACCGGAGGAGGACGATCCCAATTCCCGTCGTCAGAGCGACGAATCGACCGCTCGCGCCACCCGCTACCTTCTCGGCTCCGCCTGTTTCTGGCTAGTGCTCGGCTCATTCTTCGGACTCGCCGCCTCGCTGAAATTCAATTTTCCGGACTGGCTGAACCAGGACTACGAATTCACTTTCGGAGTCTTCCGTTCCCTGCACCTGAACCTCGTCATCTACGGCTGGGTTTCCATGGCCGGCATGGGCGTCTGCCTCTGGCTCATTCCACGGCTTCTGAAAACCACGCTTGGCAGCGACCGCTTCGCTCTCATGGGGGGACATCTTTGGAACGCCGGGCTCGTGCTGGGCTCTCTAGGCCTGTTCGCAGGCAAGAGCGACGGGATCGAATGGCTGGAGTTTCCTTGGAAAACGGATCTTCTATTCGCGTTTGGCGGAGCCTTGATCGGACTTCCGATTCTGTCCGCGATCAAGCGGCGCAAGGTTAAACACTTGTACGTTTCGGTCTGGTACATCGGAGCGGCGTTCGTTTGGTTTCCTTTTCTTTTCATCGTCGCGAATCTTCCGATCTACGACGGAGTGCAGCATGCGATAGTGAATTGGTGGTACGCCCACAACGTACTTGGATTATGGATAACTCCTTTCGGCCTAGCAGCAGCGTACTACTTCATTCCAAAGGTGATTGGAAAACCGATACACTCCTATCAGCTTTCGTTGCTCGGCTTCTGGGCGCTCGCTTTGTTCTACAGCCAGGTGGGACTGCACCACCTCATCGGCGGGCCGGTACCGACCTGGCTGGTTAGCCTCTCTATCGTTAGCAGCGTCATGATGATCGTCCCCGTGGTCGCGGTCGCCATCAATCATCACAAAACCATGTGGGGACATTTTGCGGCTCTGCGGCTATCGCCGACCTTGCTCTTCGTCGTCTCCGGAGCCATCATGTACACTCTGGTCTCGCTGCAAGGATCCCTGCAGTCGCTGCGGGCCGTCAACACCGTCACCCACTTCACGCATGCGACTGTGGCCCACGCCCACCTCGGCGTGTATGGCTTCGCCTCGTTCGTGCTATTCGGATCGATCTACTTCATCTTCCCGCGCCTTAGCGGCAGAAACTGGATCTCTCAGCGCCTTATCAGCCTTCATTACGCTCTGTCTCTGATCGGCATACTGCTTTACGGCGGAGTCTTCTTCTACGGGGGCGTCATCCAAGGCATGCAAATGCAGGATGCCAGCGTCCCCTTTTCCCAAATCGTAGCGGACACCAAGCCCTACCTTTGGGTACGCACCGTGGCTGGCGCCCTGATGACCTTGGGGCATCTCGTCTTCGTGGGCCATATCTGGTGGGTTTGGTACGCTCCCAAGTCCAAGCGAAGCTTCGTTCCCATCGCGAAGGAGGAGGTGGCGCGATGAGGAGAACTATCGGATTCATCGTGGCGGCGATCGGCATTCTGGCCTATGCTACACTTCTCCTCGTAGGTGTTCCTTCACTACAGCTCGACGATTTGGAGCTACCGGTAGAACACCCCTCGAACGACGAACAGGTGAATCGTGGGCGAGAAATCTACATTCAGTCCGGTTGCATCTACTGCCACACGCAGCAGCCTAGAGACGTCAACTTCGGACCTGATCAGGAACGCAATTGGGGTCGATTCTCGATTCCAGCTGACTACGTGGGGGATCGTCCCCATTTGCTGGGCACGATGCGCACAGGTCCCGATCTGCACAACATCGCAGCGCGACAACCGAGCGAGGACTGGCACCTGATTCACCTATACCAACCACGAGCGGTTCTCCCAAATTCAGTGATGCCGTCCTATCAATACCTTTTCACTCACGTGAACGAGGTTCCTCTAGGCTCCAAGGAGGTCAACGTACCCAAGAACTGGCTACCTGAGGGAGCGAAGGTCATAGCGACGCAAGAAGCGCTCGACCTGGTAGCTTATCTGAAGTCTCTCGATCACACCTACTCGGTCGAGCAGGACAGCTCGCAGATGCCATAGAATGTTCGAGGACAAAGAGGAAATCCTAAACCGCGAAAAAGCGGATCCTAACGAAGGAGATCGACCTTGGCCGCTCGCCATGTGGCTTTTCGTTCTGACGATGAGCTGTTTCGCGTTCGGCTACCTGCTTGTTTTCTCAGGCGATGGCAAGGTGGGAGCTGGCGACTTCAGGGCGAACCAGCTCGCGCCTTCGAACCAAGCGAGCGGCACCTCCCAGCCCATCGAAATCGATCCCGCCGTCGCCTTTTTCGAGCAGGGCCGCAAGACCTATCAGTCGCTTTGCGCCGCCTGCCATCAAAGCAACGGGGCCGGCATCCCAGGAGCGTTTCCCCCGCTAGACGCCTCCTCCTGGGTAACCGGCGACGCGTCTCTCCCCGCCCGCATCGTGCTGCACGGGCTCTCGGGACCGATCGAGGTCAAGGGCCAAACCTACAATGGAGTGATGCCCGCATTCGGATCCCAACTTTCAGATCAGGAGATAGCCGCGGTGATTTCCTACATCCGCGGTTCCTGGTCGAACGAAGCCAGCCCTGTGGATGAGGAAACCGTAGCCTCCCTTCGCGAGGCGTCGGGAAACCGCCCAGCATGGACCGCTGATGAACTCCTCGCCCCCTAGCCAACTCTATCAGGTGACCGGGCTCTGGTGCACCTCCTGCGCCCACGCACTGCAACGAGCCGTGTCGCGACTACCTGGCATCTCCGACTGCTCCGTCGATTTCGCCACCCACACCTTGAAGGCGACCGGCAGAGATTCCCGTTGCTTCGACAAATTGCAAAGCCTCACCCGTGGACTCGGCTACGAGCTCGCGCCCTATCGCGATGTTCGGGAAACGGTCGAGCGCAGCGCGACCCAGCTGAACGCTGAGTTCCAGCGCGCTTGCGTGCTCACATTTTTCGCGACTTGGACCATGGGACTCGCTTTGGTCGACTACACTGAAGCTGCAGGCCCGCTCGGCTTTCAGGAATTCCGATGGCTCGCCCTTGCGTCCGCTTTCTTCTCGGTCAGCGGCATTGTTTTCGGAGCAAAAAAGGTATACACCATCGGCCTCATCGGCCTGGTTCGGGGCAAACCAAGCATCGATAGCCTACTGCTGATCACCTCTCTCGGGTGCCTTTCGCTGTCCTTCCTCAACCTACTTCACGATCGGCGCGAGCTATATTTCGACTCGGCCATCATGGTGCTGACTGTCGTGGCGTGGATACGATTCGCCTCAAGTCGCCTAACACACCGACAGCTAAACGTCATTTTCGAGTCGCTACACACCCCGGACGAACTGCTGCGTCTACTCGATGAAAACGGAGTCTACGAGAACAAGCCGATCAGTTCAGCTCGCGTCGGATCTAAGATTCGTGTGGAGGCCGGAGAAACTGTTCCAATCGATGGATACGTCGAAGCGGGAAAAGGAAGGCTGCAGATCGCTCTCTTCACGGGTGAATCAGATCCCTTGCCCATTTCAGCCGGGAACAACGTTGTCGCAGGCGAAACGCTCGTTTCCGGCTCGATCGATATTGTGGCCACGAAACCGTACGGAATGCGCTACATCGATCAACTGAGTCGCGAAACCATCGAGTCGTTTCACGATCAAAAAAGCGAAAGCAGACTCGAGAAAACGCTGGGTTACTCAGCGCCAGTCCTGCTCGTGAGCGCCGCGCTTTTCCTGCCGTTCTCTCTCGGCCTCACCGGCTCTCTTGAGGTGTCTCTTGTATCCACATTTTCTTTACTCGTCGTTGCCTGCCCTTGCGCATTGTTTTTCGCAGCCAACATACCGCTTATCCGATCACAGGAGTGGGCAAGGGAAAGCGGCATCATCGTCTACAAACCTCGGTCCCTAAGAAAACTCGACGAGATCGACACGGTAGGACTTGATAAAACCGGCACACTCAGCCATCGGGCGCCTTGCTTGAGCCTAGCGAAAAACGACACAGACATCCCCGAGCATCGGCTTTGGGCCGTACTGGGAGCGGCGGAGAGAAACTGCCACCACCCCATCGCCAACGCGGTGGCGCAGCGCTGCGCCGAAGTGGACGGACCGCCGGAGAAGGTTGAACGGGTGAAACTTGAAGCCCGCGCCATTCGCTTCGAATGGAGCGGTCAGCCATGGCGATTCGGGGAGTCGAACCAGCCGGATCGAAGAGACCAGCTTCAGTTGGTTTCTCTGCAGGACCCTTCACTGACCGCCTTCTTCACGATCGAAGAGGAGTCTCCCAAAACGGTGCATGACCTAATCGCGGCCTTCCGACAAAGAGGCGAGCTCCACCTGCTTAGCGGCGATTCGGCATCTCGCGTTGACGCGTTCGCAAAGCGCCACTGCATCGGATCCGCCCGTTCGCGATTGAGTCCAGAAGACAAGGCCAACCATCTCTCAAGCCTTCACCGAAGAGGCCGTTCAATCTTGTATTTCGGTGACGGATACAACGACATCCCCGCTCTAAAAGCTAGCCAGTTCGGGCTCGTACCTCCGCATGCAGCGCCTGCGGTGAGATTGGCCGCAGATGCTCAACTGCTTAGAAACGACGCAGAGGCATTGAAGCGACTCTTCGCAATCGGGCGAACCCTCACCATTCGCGTACGGCAGAACGTCGTACTAGCAGCGGGCTACAACCTAATCGCAATCCCTGCCGCAATCTCAGGTCAACTAACGCCAGGACTAGCTGCTGCCGCCATGGCAAGCGCCATCGGAGCTGTGGCATTGAACTCCATGCGAGCGTAGGGCGAGCCGGGTGGACATTCAGTCCGCTAGCTTTCCCGTCGCCCAGTCGATGAAGCTTTGCATGTTGCTTCGGTCTTCGTGACCACCCCGGTGCTGTCTCCAGGCGAGTTCGCCTTCCAGCAGTCCTACTGCTACCGGCGGCATCTGGGCTGATCTCCATGTATCCAACTCTCCCATACCTTCCGCGCCCAGCAATTCGAAAACCGGCTGAGCCGCTACCGTCGCCATGTAACTGCCTTGCTGATCCAACCAAAGAGCGTCGCCTTGCTCCGGGATGCCGTAGCTCACAAAGGTCAGCCGCGGAGCGCACAATGCGAGCAACTGATGCGAATCGACGGGAAGATCGCTCGCATCCATACGGCCGTAGGCCCCCGTTTCCGCAGCGTATTTCAGATAGTTGCCCGCCATCCAGTGATAGCCGCCGCCACCTGTCAAATTGGAGACCTGCTCTCCAAAGCGCCTTCGATGCAGCGCGACGCCACCTTTTCCCGATGAGCCAATCAACCCCATGACAAAACGCGGCTCGAAGGCCAGGGAGACCAAGGCTGCCTTTCCATAACGAGATACTCCTTCGATGCCAGCTCGAGTGACGTCGACCAACGATTCATCCTCCAAGTAGTCCAATGCCCGAGAGGCTCCCCAACTCCAAGCCCGCAAAGCGCCCCATTGATCTGGCTGGCGCGGCTGGCCCCTGTTTACCAGTCCGATAATCCCCTTGGTCAACCCAGCTCCGTTGTCGGGCTGAACGCTGCTCGTATTCAAAAAAACATACGCCCATCCGTTACGAATCAGTGTGACAGGCGACGGTGGCACATCGGTCTCCGGCATCGGCCATGGCATCTCCGGGATGAGCAATCCTTGGGCGTTAGGCAAATCCCATTCGAAGGGAGTTAACATGATCAGCACCGGAGGCGCTTTCGAAAGCCCTTGGGGCACGACGAGACTCATTTCAATCGCCACATCGATCTCGTCGAACTCCGAGTTGTCGACGTGGCCACGTAGCCGTTTTCCAAACACAGGGATTCCATCCACCACTCCCGAATCGCTGGTCTCGAGAACCTCCCACCTCACTTCCGGCACGTTTTCGGGGATTCTTCCGTACACTTCCCTTTCAAACAGTTCAACGATCTCCGGACGCCGCTGGATCCACCAGATGCTCGAATTGGTCACCGGCTTTCCACTCTCAAGCACGAGTGGATCTGGCAGTTCCGGAAACGGGTTCGCCAGTTCCGGATCATAGTTCGCCGCGCCCGGTTCTCCTTCCTGAGCCCATCCATCTGCGCCGGGACGCAGCTCGGTGATGCCAAGCTGCTGCATCATGTTTCGGTGATCGTCCTCGGTCGTCCAGTTGGAGGTATCCGCCGCATGAAGAAAGGGCATCAGAGCTCCGGCGACGATCAGGCGTAAGAAGGAAAGGAACGAAATTGGTGCAAGCAGTCGGGCGTTTTTCATCAGGGTAATTTTCAATGGCAATCGTATCCAGATCGAGGCTCCGGGCGCAAGGCGCCAATTAGCGCTAAACAGTCCTCACTATAGCCAGCTGCGCCGCTTCCACTAGAGGAAATCCGTGAAACGGATACACCTCGACGCTGAAAGACTGGGAGAGCTCTTTCTGAAACCATCGCCACTGCAGGGTCTTGTTCAACGGGTGTTCAACGCGGTCTAAGAGGAAAAATCGCCCTGCTCGACACGTATTCTCTTTCTACTGACGGTCGTTGCGCCTAGTAGATTTATCGATCCATCTCTGCGTCCCTTTTTCTCCCAGCCCATCCATGAATCTGAAACCTGACATAGTGGTTCTGCCCCCGTCCTGGTACGTCGGTCTGCAAACGCGTTTCATCGCCACGGGCACGGAGCAAGCGAACACCATGATCGTCCTGCCGGAGCTCTGGAACGAATTTTTCCGGAGGGCTAGCGAAATCTCCAGCATAGCGGCCGACGGGGCGTTTTTTGGCCTGAGCGACACGCCGGAGTCTCGCCAGCTCGAAAGACGTCATCCGGACGAAGGGATCTATCTCGCCTCCGCTCAGACCTCTCAGGGCGCCCACCTTCCGCCTGATATGAATCGATGGTCCATCCCCGGTGGCATGCACTTGAAGTTCGAACACCATGGACACGTCTCGAAACTCAGCGGCACCATCACCCGTATTTACGACGAATGGTTTCCCAACAACACCGCTGAGCGAGCCCAAGCTCCTACTATCGAGCGCTACGACCATCGATTCGATCCCTTCAGCGACAATAGCATGCTGGAGATACTGGTGCCCATTCGCATGGGCTGAAACGCTTCGCGCGTCGAAGCGTGAGCGGATAGCCAAAAAGGCGCAAATGATCAAGCGCGAGCCGCTTCGAATGGGTTAGTATTCGTTCCATGCATACAGTTCGCTCCATCCAGAAATCTCTCGACTTGATCGAAGAAAGGCTCGCCGAGCCAGTTTCCCTGCCTGAACTTGCCCAAGTCGCCGCCATGTCGCTGCGACACTACCAGAGAACCTTCAGCGCCTTGGTGGGCGAACCGGTGGGTCGCTACCTGCGGCGCCGACGCATCGCCGCGGCAGCGAAGCGTCTCTTCGACCATCAAGGGACGCTGCTGGATCTCGCGTTGGAGTTCCAATTCGAATCGCACGAAGCCTTCACGCGCGCGTTCAAGGCGGAACTTGGCGTCACGCCCAGCGACTGGCGAGAGGGGCGCGGGTCCATCCGGTTTCCCCGGACTCCGGAAGCGCTCAGCTCCGAAAGCCTCCACCAACGCTCCACCGCTATGACCTATCTGCCAGAAATCGTGCCGCTCCCACCGCGCGTCTTCATCGGCCTGCAGTCCCGTTTCATCGCTTCCGGAAGCGACGAAGGAAACCCCATGCAAGTCATTCCGCAGCTCTGGGACGACTTCGCCCAGCGCATCGGCGAACTCCCCAACGCCGAGGCGGGAGCGAACTACGGTCTGGGCGACGTCCCGGAGGCCCACGGGCTGGAAAGGACCCACCCAGACGAGCTTCTCTACCTGGCAGCGGCGCGGGTGGACAGCGACGTCGAGCCGCCGGAAGGGATGACTCGCTGGCGTTCCCCTGGCGGGTCCTTCGCTAAATTCGAGCACCATGGCACCTCCTCGACCATCGGCGACACCATGGCCTACATCTACGGCGAGTGGTTTCCCCAAAGCGATTACGATGGTTCGGAGGGACCGGACTTCGTACGCATCGACCATCGCTACGACCCAACGCGCGTGAATTGCATGATGGAAATCTACGTCAGTTTGCAGAAACGACCGCCCGAGCGGCGACTCGACAGTTGATTCGCGGGAATCGGACGGCGAAACTCGTTTCCCTTTCATGAGGAAAACGAAGCAACGCCATCCGACCCACTCCCAACAGACCAACGCAAGGCGATGGCTGTACCTGAGTCTCAGCGCGGCATTCCTGGGGATTGGGCTCGTCGCAGGGGCGGCGCTCTACCCGGGGCCTTACGATTGGCAGTACACCGTGGTGTCCGCCTTGGCATCTTCGAAACACAACCCGCAAGGCGGGGTGTGGTTCTCGAGCGCTCTGGCCGTGTCGTTCGGATTTCTTTGGCCATTCGTGAGCTCCATCCAAACCCAAGCAGGCTCCGCTCCTCGACTAGCCCGAATCGCTAAAATCTCCTTGCGGGTGGGCATCGTGTGCGGCGTCCTGATGGGCATCGAGTCGATCTCCACCTCGGTCCTCCCGGAGCGTTGGGAAAAGACTCACGAGGCCTTGGCGCTGTTCTCCTTTCTCAGTTTCTACCTCGGCTTGCTGGCGCTCTCCAGCTCGCTGGCCTCCAAAAGCAAACCCGCCTTGATCGCCGCCCTGGCCATCGCTCTCCCGCTGCTCTGCATCGGAGCGAGCCAACTCGCCCTCTACCTCGACCAACGCGACCTGGGCTGGGTCGACCAAAGCTGGCGCGACCTGGGCGTGCCGCTCTGGAAGAGTTTCGCCTTTTGGCAGTGGATCGCCTTCCTGTCGCTCTGGCCGAGCTTAGCTGTCCTTGGAGCGAGTCGGTTCGCCGAGCCGCCAATGACGCCGCCACTCTGCCAAAGCTGCGGCGACCCGCTAGCGGAAGCTAATCGTCGCTTCGGCTTCTGCGATCGCTGCGCCACCGAATCCAGCTCCGCCTGCTGCTCCATCGATCGCTCGTTTGGCCCGGACTGAACAACTCCGCTCGGGTACGGCCCCCGATCGCTCTATCGTGAGAGCGCCTCCGGATCCGATTTCAAATTGACCTCTTGCCACCGTGGCGGGAGAAGAAAATCGAGCTGCGGCCTAGCCCGGGCCACCCCTAGCGGTATCCCTCTTACCTAGCGCAAAGCGCTCCCTACCCCAGAACCCCTTTCCCCTTCGCTCCCCTGAAAATTCCTAATCTTCGCGTTTTACAATCGACGAGTTTTGCGTTAAATCATCGAACTTTCCCTAATACAGCCCCTTTCACGAAGACAATTATGGACTCCCCAAACATAACACGGCTTAGCAGTCGTCGCGCGTTCCTGAAAAAAGGCGCCGCCGCAGCAGCGACCTTGTTCGCAGCTCCTATGATTCTTCCCGCTGCCACCTTGGGCCGCGGCCAGATCGGCCCGAACAGCCGGATCAACATCGCTTTGATCGGCAACGGCTTGATCATGCAATACCACCGCGAGTACTACCGCAGCCGCCCCTATACCAACGTCGTGGCGGTGTGCGACGTTCGCCGCGAGCGAGTGATCGCGGGCGTCGAGGAGTGCAGCCAGGAGTTTCCCGACTGCAAGGGCTACGAGCACTACGAAGAGGTCCTGGCCCGTCCGGACGTCGACGCCGTGGTCATCGCCACTCCCGACCACTGGCACGCCGCCATCACCATCGCCGCCATGCGAGCGGGCAAAGACGTCTACGTGGAAAAGCCCATGACGCTGACCATCGAGGAAGGCAAGGCGGTGGTGGCCGCCCAGAAACGCTACGCCCGCATCGTTCAGGTCGGTTCGCAGCAACGCTCCGAGCACGCCTTCCGCAAAGCGGCCGAGATCGTACGAAATGGCTGGATCGGCAAGATCAAGGAGGTCTATTGCGGACTGGGCTCCTTCCCAGCGCCCTCCGTCTATCCAGAGCAGCCCATTCCGGAAGGCTTCAACTACGACAAGTGGCTCGGCCCAGCTCCATGGGAGCCCTACAACCACGCTCGCGTAGAGAGCAACTACAGCGGCGGCTGGAGAAATTTCTGGGAATATGGCTCCCGCAAAAACGGCGACTGGGGGGCCCACCACTACGACATCACCCAATGGGCCTTGGGCATGGACGACAGCGGCCCGGTCTTCTTCGCCCCCGTGGACTACGACCAGCCCTATCAGTATTTTGAATACGCGGATGGCGTGCGCGTCATTCGCGATTGGGGCGACCGCAAAGGTCACATGATTCGCTTCGTCGGCGAAGAAGGAGAAGTCATGGTTAGCCGCGAAGGCCTCATAGACACCACACCGGTGCCGCTCGCAGGGAAGCCTTTGGGACCAGGGGACATCCGACTATACAAGAACTTGGACCACCGAGGAAACTGGATCGAGGGCATCTACACCCGCAAGCAGACCATCTGTCCGACTTCCATCGGGCACCGCTCCGCGACCGTTTGCCAGCTCGCGGGCATTTCCGAACGACTCGATCGCCCAATAAAATGGGATCCGAAAAAGGAGGAAATCGTCGGCGATCCGCTCGCCGCGCGTTGGCTGGACCGTCCGCGCCGAGCGGGATACGAACTGCCTGCCTGATCCGTCACGAAAAAACGAATACAAGGATTCAGAATATGAAAGATTTCCTCAACAAGACAACGATGGCCTTAGCTTGCGGGCTCGCTCTAGCCGGAGCGCAACTCGCGAACGCCCAGATCCCCGAGCAAGCGCTCGAAATGATAATCGACACCTTGGAAGCCGAGGACTACTCGGCCCGGCACGCCGCCCGCATGGAGCTACAGGACTTCGTTTCGGAGGCCAGCGCGCCTGGAAACGAGGCCCAGCGTTCCGCGGTGCAAGCCCAGTTGCTCGACCTCCTCGACGATGACCTGGCGGTGACCACTCGCTTGTGGCTGCTTCGCCAGATCGTGTCCATCGGCGATGAAACCGCCGCGCCCTCCGTCGCGGCCCTGCTTTCCCATCCAAATCCGGAACTCGCGGACGCGGCTCGCATGACCCTTGGCGAGCTCCGCTCGAAAGAGGCGATCGACCTGCTCATCGAGAAACTGTCGAACGCGACGGACAGCGAGGCGCAGCGAGGTCTCATCGATTCGCTCACTCAGCTTGGCTCTGCGAAGGCGATTCCCGCAATTTCGAAGCTGCTAGCCAGCGACGACGAGGCCGTTGTTTCCGCGGCCGCGAAAGCCCTTGCCAAGATAGGAGGCTCCAAAGCGGAAAAGGCCCTTTACCAAGCGCTGGACTCGAAAGCGACCAGCATTCAACTCGCCCTCGTGGAACTTAGCGGAAAACACAAGCGGCTTAGCCAAGTGGCGCTGGAAGGCTCCAACCGAACCGTTCGATCCGCCGCCCTGCAGAAATGCGTGCAGCTGAACGCCAGAAAATCGGCCGCGTTGCTCGAAACCCTTCTGCAGGACGCCAACGCGGAGCTGAAACTCGACCTCTATCGCATCGCCCTCGAATCCGAGTCTCCGCTTCTGGCGAAGCCTCTTCTCGACGGGCTCGCGAGCGCAGATCCGGAACTGCAGGTGGTGATCCTGGGAACGCTCGACTCACCCGCCTTCCGCCCTCTCGAACCGACGGTCATCGCATTGGCAAGCAGCGAAAACGAGCAATTGAAAATCCAAGCCATCGACGCCTTGGGACGCATTGGCAGCATCGACTCTCTGCCAGTCCTGCTCGAAGGCATTCAAGCGAGAGGAAGAGACGTTGCGGACGCCGCGGCGGACGCGATCGCCAGCGCCCCGGATTCCGCCATCGACGATCAGCTTCTCGCCTCCGTCAAGGCTGGCGAAGAGGAGGCCCGCATCGTGGCCATGCAAGCCCTCGCCATCCGGGCCAGCGACGGAGCTCCGGAGCTCGTGACCGCCCTAGCCTCCGACCATACCGAATCGATCGCCATTCGCGATGCCGCCATCGAAGCCGTTGAAGAGATCGGCACTACCGACGCCCTGCCCGTGCTGGTTTCGCTTATCGTGGAAACGGACAACTCGAAGCTGCGTCGAACCGCCCAGAAAGCGATGAAGCGCATCAGCCTGCGACTCGAGGACAACGAAGCCACCTGGAACGCTTTCGCCGACGGTTTCGAAGCCGCGCAGGGCGATGAGGAAGCCACGCTCGCCTTGGTGAGGATTCTCGACTCCGCCGCTACGCCTGAGTCCATCGCCTACGCCAAAGAGCTTTGGAAAAATGGAGACGAAAAGCTCCAGAACACGGTTATCAAAGTGCTCTCTTCTTGGAGAAACTGGGACGGCGGGTTCGCCCTGCTCGAAATCGCGAAGGCTGAGTCCGACGATCCGAAAACGGTCGATCTCTGCTTCTCAGGCATTGGACGGCTCATCCTCGGCAGCGACTACAGCTACGACTTCCAGCAGAAATTCGATTTGACCGATGCCGCTCTGAAGCTCGCGACCACGCCGGAGCAACGAAACGACGTTATCAATGGTTTCCGTTACTCGACCTGGCGCGAGATGGTGCACGTGTCGGAAAACAAGGTGGATCCGCAACTGAAGGAGGCGGTGCTGAGATTCACCGGCAGCTGAGCTGCAAACGCCTTTCGAACGAACCAGCCGCGGCCTTTGGCCGCGGCTTTCTCGTCGGGAGCCCCAGCGCTTCCTGCCTTCGCTCGTCGAACAAAAGGCTCGGCTAAAGTATCCTGTTTTTCCATACTTCGACGATATGCTGCGCCTCTTCCATCGCTGCCTCGCCCTTTTGAGCTTCGCGACGGCCCTAGCCGGCGAGCAGACCGTCTTCACTCCCCCAACAGCCGCCGAACGCGTCGAGGCCATCGGCGAGCTCTCTGCACTGCCGGAGGAGATCTGGCCTGCCTTCCTGAACCTAGACGCTTTTCAGCCGCTTCCCCGCCCCGGCCCGATGGACTGGCTTTCAGTGCGCAAGGAAAGCGGCCAAAGCGTCTCGCAGTACCTGAACGACCCGAACGTCACCCTCCCGAGCGACGAATGCGGGCTCATCTATATCCAGCCCATCGGAAAAGAAGTCGAAAGCTCTATCGAACTCCCGCTTCTTTCGAGCTATTGCACCCAGTTTTTCAATACAGAAGCCAAGCTTCTTCCCATGATCAATTGGGAAGACCGCTCGATTTCTACGCGCACGGGGCCTTTTGGCGACGGGACGCAATTGAACGCCAGGGACATTCTCCAAGCGTTGAACGCGGAAAGGCCGGCCGACGCCTACGCGGTGATCGGCATCACCATGATGGATCTCTATCCGGACGATAGCTGGAATTTCGTATTCGGACTCGCCAATACGCGCAGCGGCGTCGGCGTCTTTAGTTTCGCCCGCTACGGAAGTCCTGCTGCGAACCAGACGCTCGTTCTGGAGCGAACGTTCAAGGTGATGACGCACGAAATCGGCCATATGTACGGCATGAAGCATTGCATCTACTTCCATTGCTTGCTCAACGGATCAAACGGACTCTCCGAGACGGACGCCGCGCCGCTACACCTTTGTCCTGTATGCCTGAGAAAACTACACCTCGCGACCAGCTTCGACCCCCTCATACGCTACGCGACGCTGAACAGGTTTTACGTCGAGTCAGGACTGGAGTCGGCGGCAGACTTCACGAGCGAGCGGATGCGCTGCCTGCTTCGACCGGCGAAGTGAAGCCATGACCACCATGGTCGAGGGCTTGTCGCCTATTTCGATTCTCGCCAATCGACCAGCTCGATCTGAAGGGCTTTTTTGCGACCGAAGGTGTTCCACACCAGCCTGTATGCGATATCTACATACCGATCTGTAGGGGGCATCCGATCCGCCATTTTCCAAGCGACGCCCGAGATGATCTGCCCGTACTTGTTGCTCAAGGTGAAGCGGAAATGGATATCTTTGAACACGGTGGTCTTTCCGGTGAATCGAACGCGCTTGGTGCCGAAAACTGGCTCCGGGTTCCCCTGTCCAAAGGGCTCCATCTTGCCCAACTCGGCCATCAGCTGGGCGTTGATTTCTTCGATGGTCAGCCAGCTCGAAACCTCCAGAACCTTTTCGACGTCGTGCGTGGCGAGGTAGTCGCGCATGGCGTTTTCAAAGAATTCGGAAAACGCCTCCACCAGCTCGACCTTCATGGAGATGCCCACCGCCATCGGGTGGCCGCCCCAGCTTTCGAGCTTGTCGGAGAACGGGGCCAGCACCTCCACCAAGTTCACCCCCGGCACGCTGCGGCCGCTGCCTTTTGCGAGCTCTCCCTCGCGGCCGAGCACGATCGCGGGACGATTGAAGGCCTTGGAAACCCGACTCGCCACGATACCGACCACGCCCGGATGCCAGTCGTCTCCGTAAACCACCAAGCCATGGGCCTCGCCGTGGCGCGAGCGAATCTGCTGCATGGCGCTTTCCGCCATCTCCCGTTCGATATCCTGACGCTCCCGGTTGAAGGAATCCAACTGCAGCGAGGTTTCGATGGCGAAGGACTCGTCGTCGCTCAGCATCAGCTCCACCGCTACGGCGGCGTCAGCGAGACGTCCGCTGGCGTTGATGCGCGGACCGAGGCGGAAGGAAACGTCGATCGGATTCACGCCTTGCTGAGGCGACACGCCCGCGACCTTCATCAAGTTTTTCAGGCCGATGCGACGGGTCTTGGATAGGACCTGCAAGCCGATGCGGGCGAACGTTCGGTTTTCCTTCTTGAGCGGGACCATGTCCGCCACCGTGCCCATGGAGACCAGATCGAGGAAGCTGCGCAGCTTGATCTCGTAAGCCCTCGGATCCTTCTCCTCCCGGCGCACCTTGAGCAGACCATGGGCCAGCTTGAACACCAGCCCAACCGTGCAGAGCTGGCAATGGCAGTCGTCCTCGCGGTCCTCCACATGGGGATTGACGAGTATGACCCCGTTCGCCTGCCGCTGCTTGGCTTGGTGGTGATCGACGATGATCACATCGCAGCCGCTATCGATGATGTGCTGGGCCTCTTCGACGGAATTGGTGCCGCAATCGAGAGCGATGAAGAGATCCGGCGAATTCGCCTTGTCCAAGGCCCGCTCCACCGCTTTCTGCGACAGACCGTAGCCCTCCTCCAGGCGTAGAGGCACGATGTACGCCGGGTACGTTTCGAACTCCTGCAGAATCGCCACCAGCAAGGCGGTGCTCGTGACCCCGTCCACGTCGTAGTCGCCGCAGATGACGATGCGCTGGCGATTGCGGATGGCCTGAGAGATGCGCTGAGCGGCATCCTTCAAGTTGGGGATCTCGAACGGGCATTCGATTTCCCCCAGACGCGGCTCCAGAAAGCGCTTGGCTTCGTCGATCGATTCGAAGCCAAGCCGAGCGAGCAATTCGGCGACAGTCGGACCTACTCCGAGTTCTTTTCGATAGTCCCTAGTAAGTTCGGCTGGGGGCGGATTGTATCGCCACTTCGTCAAAACCTTCCCTATTCCGCTGTTGAACTAGAGGAGGTGGACACTTTCGAAGACGCCTGCCAGTCGTACTCCGGAGCGGTATCGTGGCTGGACTCCACGCTGCGACGGTCACCCTTGTGCCAGAAGAAGAAGACTGGGCTGGCGATGAAGATCGAAGAGAAGGTACCGGTGATGATACCGATGGTGAAGGTGAAGGCGATGTCGTTGATCACGCCCTTGCCGAAGATCATCAGCGATAGCGACGCCAGCAAAGTGGTGATACTGGTGAGCAAGGAGCGGGAGATCACCGCGTTGATTGCGATGTTGATCACCTCGCGCAGCTTGCTGGTCGGTCGCAGCGTCAGCTCCTCGCGGATACGGTCGAAAAGCACGATGGTATCGTTGAGCGAGTAACCGACGATCAAGAGGATCGCTGCCACCATCGGAGCGGTAAACTGATGCCCGGGCACCAGGACGAATACGCCCAGGGTCAGCAAAATGTCGTGAATGGTCGCGACCACGGCGCCCACTCCGTATCCGATCTCGAAGCGGAAGGCGATGTAGAGCAGAATGAGGCCCAAGGAAATGCCGATGGAGAGGAAGGCGTTTTTCTGGATTTCAGCTCCGACGGAAGGCCCGATCTCGTTTTTCCCGACCACTTCGAAACCGGCTTCGGGATGGGCCGACTGCAAGGCCGCAACCACCGCGTCTCCTTTGTTGAAGCCTGCCTGGATGCGCAGCACTTCATCCGCGCCGCCGAGCTGGGTCTGATAAAGCGGGATAGACTCGCCAATGTCCGCTGCCGCCAACGTGTCGCGCACTTCCGCTTCGTCCAAACGGTCCTGGAAACTGAGAATCACTTCGTCGCCACCAGTGAAATCGATGCCGTAGATGCTGTCTCCCTTGGTGGCAAGAACCACCACGCCGATGATCACCAAGGTCCAGGAGGCGATGAAGGCCGGTTTGCGGAACTTCAGGAAATCGATCTTGGGATCGTTGAGAATGGATAGCGTGGTGAACTTCTTCAGGGCCCCGCTTTCGAAGATCAGCTCCATGAGCACTCGGGTCACCACCAGAGCGCAGAACATGGTGCTCGCCACACCAATCGCCAGAGTCAATCCGAAGCCCTTGACGGGTCCGGTACCGAAACCGAGCATCACGATCGAAACCAGCAAGGTGGTGACGTTCGCGTCGAAGATGGTGGAAAACACCTTGGAAAAGCCGCCTTCGACCGCGGTCTTGAGCGTCTTGCCATTTCGCAGCTCTTCGCGGACACGCTCGAAAATCAGGATGTTCGCATCCACCGCCATGCCGACGGTGAGGATGATACCGGCGATGCCCGGCAGGGTCAGCGTCGCGTTGAAGCTCGCCAGCACGCCCAGCACGATCAGAATGTTGAGGACGACCGAGACCAGAGCGACCAAGCCCCCGACGAAAAAGTAGATGATCATGAAGCTGGCCACGGCCACCACGCCGATCTTGGAGGCGGTGATCCCGGACTCGATGGAGTCCTGCGCCATGGAGGGTCCGACTTCATACATCTCCACCACTTCGAGCGGAAGCTCCAGAGGGTTGTTGAGCGTGTTCGCCAGATCGATGGCCTCGCGTTGCGTGTAGCGACCAGTGATGCTGGCGCTGCCGCCGCGAATCTCCTCGCGCACCGTGGGAGCGGATTGTAGTTCCCCGTCCAATACGATAGCCAGACGGCCGGGCGCGCCGCCGCCGTCAGCCTGAGCGGCGAGTTCGCGAGTCACGTCTGCGAAAAGGTCCGCTCCTTCGTCGGTCAAGCGGAGGATCACTTCGATACCGCCCATTTCGGTAGAGCGAGGAAAAGCGTCGGCCACGTACTTTCCGGTCAAGGAAGGAATGCGCTTCACGTACAGTTCCACCTCGTACTCCTGTCCGCTGGATTCCTGGATCATGGTCATCGCTTCGTAACCCACGGGACGTGGATCCACGCCGGGACGAGCGGTCGGGTGGACTTCGCGGAAGTCGAGGCGGGCTGGCTTCTTCACCGTATCCAAAAGATCGGGATTGTCCTTGGTGTTCACCCCAGCGAGCTGCAGCTCGATACGATTTTCGCCGATGGGGCGAACGATCGGCTCGGTGACGCCATAGCTGTTGACGCGGCGCTCGATGATGTTGATGGCGTCGGCCAACTTCTCGTTTCGCTCCGCCTGCGGCACTTCCGCCAAGGCGGCGGGATCGACCTCGAAAGTGACCGAAATGCCTCCTTGGATATCGAGACCGCGCTTGAGGTTGGACTTGGATTCCTCCAGCAGCACCGGCAGCAGAATGTTGTTGCGCTTCTGCACGTTGGTCAGGTTCGCTTCCAAGCGCATATCGGGGAAGTACTGGCTCAAGTCGATGCGTTCCTCGTTGGCGATGCGCTTGAGCGCCATGTAGACGCTGAGCGGGGTCTCGCTCGTTTCCGAGGCTTCGACAGCTCGATCCAAGAGCGCGTGAAACTCGCTCGATTCGGTGCGTTCGCGCATGGCCTCCGCAAAGTCGGTGTCCTCCAGCGGGATCAGGTAGGAGAGGCAGAATGCGACGAGAATGCCAGTGATGGCCAATTTCCAGATATGCTTACCAGACATCAGGATGAGGGGTTAAGAGACGGTCTTTTATAATAGCGATGCCACGCCCTCGCAGGCGTGGCTCAAATTCAGTGAAAACGCTTCTTTTCGGTCGACGAAGCTCCTAGGAATCGGAAGAACTCACTACGCTCGTCACGGCCGACTTGAGAATTTCGATTTTCGTATTGTCGGCGATCTTAAGAACGAAGCGATCGTCCTTCACGTTGGTGATGGTTCCGTAGATCCCCCCCGAAGTGATGACCTCCGCTCCGCTCTTGAGCTCGGTGATCATTTTTTGATGCTGCTTTTGCTTCTTGCGCTGGGGGGCGATGATGAGAAACCACATCGCGGCGAAGATCAGAATGAAAGGCAGGAATTGCTGCCAGCCAGGTTGGGCTTGGCCTTGAGCGGCCTGAGCGAGAACAGTCGTTACAAAATCCATCACAGAATCGAGAATATAGCTCCAAAAGGGTTCTTGAAATTAGAAGGGGCGTACTCAATCTAGCGGCTTTTCAAAAAGCAAGCCAGAACCTAAAGCCCCATTTACCATTGAGCAGCAACGCGAAATCCCGGTGGACCATCTCTGAAGCGGAACGACTTTACGGCTTCAACCGCTGGGGCAGCCCCTACTATTCCGTCGACAAGGAAGGCTACGTCTGCGCCCATCCGGCAGCGGACGAGCGCACGGTCCGCATCGACGACGTCATCAAAGAAGCAGCCACCAAAGGCATCAAGGCCCCCATGGTGATTCGGTTTCAGGATCTGCTGCGTCACCGCGTGGAACGCCTCAACGAGGCCTTCGCAAAGGCTATCGAGGAAGAGGAGTACGCCGGCAAGTACCGAGGCGTCTTCCCGATCAAGGTCAATCAGCTGCGCGAGGTCATCGAGGAAATCCAGGACGCGGGCAAGGACTATGGCTACGGCCTCGAGGCGGGCAGCAAACCCGAGCTGCTGATCGCCATGGCCATGCATCAGTCCTCCACCGGATTGCTCATCTGCAACGGATACAAGGACGAGGACTACATCCGCCTCGCCCTGCACTATCGCCGCATCGGCAAGGACATCATCATCGTGGTCGAGCAGCTCAGCGAGGTCGAAAAGGTGATCGAAATTTCGCAGGAGCTCGGGGTGGAGGCTCTGGTGGGCTTGCGGGCGAAACTGGGCACGCGCGGCGAGGGCAAATGGGCCATGTCCACCGGCGATAACGCGAAGTTCGGCTTGACGCCTACCGAGATGCTGGAGGCCTGCCGCTTGCTGGAACGAGCCAAGATGCAAAGCAGCCTGCGGCTGCTGCACTTCCACATCGGCTCCCAGGTCCCCAATATCATCACTTTGAAAAACGCGGTGGTGGAGGCGACGCGCTACTATTGCCAGCTGCAGAAGCTGGGCTTCCCCATGGGCTACCTGGACGTAGGCGGCGGACTCGGCATCGATTACGACGGCTCACGCTCCAACTACGAAAGCTCCGCAAACTACTCGCTGGAGGAATACGCCCGCGACGTGGTGTACAACGTCAAGCAGATCTGCTCCGCCATGGAGGTGGACAGCCCCGACATCGTTTCGGAAAGCGGACGAGCCATCGCGGCGCCGCACAGTATTCTCATCACCGAGGTCTTCGGACGCATCTCCAAACGGGAGTCGCTGCTGACCGTGAAGAAGGACGAGATCAAGGACCAGGTCGTCGCGGATCTTCACGAAATGCTGCATGGCCGAGTGCGCTACGGCCAGCTCGAGATGTACCACGACGCCTTGCAGAAGAAGGAGGAAGCGGACTCGCTCTTCAACCACGGCTACCTCGACCTGCGCGGCCGAGCCCAGGCCGATTCCCTGTTCTGGCAGATCTGCAACCGGTTGGAGAAGAAAACGCAGACCACCCGCGGCTACCAGCCCGAGGAGCTGATCGGTCTCTCGGAGATCCTAGCCGACCAGTACGTCTGCAACTTCTCGGTCTTCCAGTCCTTGCTCGATCACTGGGCCCTCGACCAGCTGTTTCCCATCACCCCGCTCGCTCGTCTCAAGGAACGTCCTTCAGTGAACGCCATCCTGGTGGACATCACCTGCGACAGCGACGGAAAGGTCTCCAAGTTCATCGATCTGGAGGACGAAAAGGAGTACTTGCCGCTGCACCCGCTCAAGAAGAACGAGCCCTACTACCTCGGCATCTACCTGGTCGGAGCCTACCAGGATATCATGGGGGACAACCACAATCTGTTTGGCCGCGTGAACGAAGTTCACGTCTTTCTCGACGAGGACGAGGAGGACGGCTTCTACATCGAGGACACCATCCAGGGCTACCGGATGAAGGACGTGCTCGAAGGGGTGCAGTATCGAGCCGAAGGTCTGTGCCAGCAGATGAAAAAGCAGATCGACCGGGCGACCAAGAAGGATCTGGTGAAACCGCGCGACGGGGTGCACTTCATGGAAATCTACGAAGCCCAGATCCAACAGAAATCGTATTTGGCGATCGACTACAAGCGCAAGCGGCGGACCGCTGCCAAGCGGGCGAAAAAGCCCTAGAAATACGAATCGGACCAGCGGCGCTCACCCCTCGTCGCGGACCCAACGCTCCTTGGGGAAGTGGAGGGAAAACGTCGAGCCCTGGCCCAACGCGGAGTCGATGGTCACGCTGCCCTCGTAGTGCTCCATGATCTTCTTTACGATCGCCAGGCCCACGCCTGTGCCCTCCTTCTTCGTATTCAACCGTTTGAACACCTGAAAGATTCGTTCCTGCTGTTCGATCTCGATTCCCTCGCCGAAGTCCCGCACGAAAAGCGTCACGCCGCGGACGTCGCTCGCAGATCCGATCTCGATTCGCCCTCCATTTCCGTTCTCGTTCGTTCCATACTTCAAGGCGTTCGAAATCAGGTTTTGCAGCAGCTGCCAAAGCCGCTTGCGATCGACCCGCAGCACGGGAAGATCCTTGCCAACGACGACCTCCCAATTCGAGTGACCGGTTTTCGTCAGGAGACCTTGTAGCACGTCTTCCACGACATCGGCGCTTCGCACGGACTCGATGTTTTCGGATGCGTGGCCCACTCTGCTCATCTCGAGCAGGTCCGTGATCAAGTCCCCCATGTGGCTGGCCAGTCGATCGATCCGTTGCACGAAATCCTGGTTGGGATCCCCGTCCGCGCCACCGCGGGCCTGAAGGATCTGGATGAGGCCTCGAATGGAAACCAGCGGAGACTTCAAGTCATGCGAGACCGCGTACATCATCTCCTCCATCTCACGATTCTTGGCCTCCACCGCTTCCTTGGCCGAGCGCACCTGGTCCTCCGCATCCTTGCGAAACTGGATGTCCTGCATCGAGCCGATCATCGAGGTCCTACCGGCCGCCTTGTCGTGGACCGCCACTCCCGCTCCGTAGAACCAGCGGTATCGCCCATCCTTGCGCTTGATGCGATAGTCGATCGCGAAGGCGTCCTCGCCAGCTACGCAGCGCGACACCAGGTCGAAGGTCCGCTCGCGGTCCTCAGGATGCAGCAGCTCGCGAAAGGTGTCCGCATGAGCTTCGATTTCCCCCACTTCGAAGCCGAGGACCTGATAGAACGAGTCCGACCACCATTGCTCAGGACTCTCCACGTCGATCCAATGCCAGATGCCGACCCGGCCTCCCTTCACCGCCTGCTGGAATCGCAGCTCGCTTTCCTCCAAGGCCCGGCGCGCGGCGATGCGTTCGCTGACGTCGAGCACGGAGGCGATCACGAATCGACCTTCCGGGGTCTCGAAAGGATTCAAGCCCACTTCCACCGGAAACAGGCTGCCATCCTTGCGCCTGCCCTCCAGCTGGCGTTCCGGCCCCATTGCCCGCGTCTGAGGGTGGGCGTGGTAGTTTTCTCGCAAGCCCTGATGACCGGAGCGCACCTGTTCCGGCACGAGCATTTCCACGCTCCGACCGACCAGCTCGGACTCCGCGTAGCCGAAGATCAGCTGCAACTGGGTGTTGGCCTGCACCATCTTTCCCTGGCTGTCTACGATCAGCATCCCGTTCGCTGCGGCCGAAATGGCCGCTTGCGCCCGGGCCGCGTTGATGTCGCTGCGCATCAAGGCCTCGCTCGCCTTCTCCTCGAGACTTCGCTTCAGAGCCGCCTCGGTCTGATAGATCTCCGTGCGGTCGAGGTAGAAAAGCACGAAAAGGCTCTCGGTGGGGGCCAGGCGAAAACTGAAAAACCGCTCTTTGCCCTCCTCATCGGCGAACAAACGGTCGCCTGCGATGGTCCTGCCGGTGCGCGAGGCCTCTTCGAGATCCGCCTTCAAGGCCAAGGATCTCGCGAGCGGCATGGCCAACTCGATGTCCATGCCGGAAGCTTGTTCTCGATCCACCGCCAGCTCTTGGGCCGCCACTTCGTTGAACTCCGAAAGCAGGTAGCGCGCAGTGTCCCCTTCACCCCTCTTCTCGATGGTCAGAAACCCGTCCACGCCCGCCTTCAAAATGGTTTCGTAGAGCCGCTCGCGTTCTCCCAACCGATCCTGCACCGCCCTCATTTCCTTCGGGAGCGGGATACGCAGCAGCTGCGGCATGGCCCGGATCAGGTAGATCGCAGTCGCCACCGAAACCAATCCCGTGGCCAGCTTCATCATGCCCGTCAGCCGGTAGGCCCCTTGCCAGACGCTGTAGATTTCGAGCAAATGCGTGCAGCCGCAGAAAAAGATGAACAGGCTGAAGAGCCAGAACGCTCCGCGAAACCGAAGCCCCCTGCGACGCTTCACGAGAAAAACCAGACAGACCGGGATCGCGAAATAGCTCAGCGTCACCAACGAGTCCGATATCACGTGCAGCCAAAGAATGTCCGGCCTCCACATATAGCAGTGCCCATGTGGCATGAAATCAGCATCGAACAGCTGCGAAAAAAACGAGCGGAATGCGTAGAGAACGATCAGGACCAGAGCGGTCGCCGACACGAACAGGCCGGCTAGAAGTACTCGTCTATCGTGGCGGGGAGTGTCTGCGTCCATTCGCGGGCAATCAAACGTATCCCCAGCTCGGGAGCAAGCGATGGATCCGATTTGCCGCCAGCTCGCTAAAATTTGTTGAAAAATGCAACCTTCGCAAACGCGTCACATTCTTCACGAAACCTTTTTCGTAACGAATTGGAAAAACTTCGCTATCTTCCGGCTTTCCGGAGTCGCCGCGAATTGCATTGCTGGCGAGCTATGCTACCTTTCGCCTCCAAGTTCAACCGCGCAACATCAAGAAAAATAGCAGCCAAGCCTCGCCACCTTGCGTCTGATCGAACACCTCGCAGACTATGCCATTCAATCCAAGCTTGGAACGGATTCTTCCCAAGTCCGATTCACGATCGGTCCTGCTCGTCGAGGACGACGACATACATTTCGAGCTGGTCAACCATGCCGCTCACGCCTCTCCCCATCTGAACGTACAAATCGAGCGCGCCGTTTCGCTGGGCGAAGCCTTCAGCGTTATCGAAAGCAGCCCGCCGGACATCATCGTGCTCGATCTGGGCCTACCTGAATCGGAGGGACTGCAGACCTTGGAGACGTTTCTCAAACGCGGGATCCCCATCCCCGTCATCGTGCTCACCGCCATGGCCAATCTGGAGCTGGGGGAACGGGCCATCCAGATGGGCGCCATGGATTTCCTCGGCAAGGACGAGATTTCCGACCGCTCGCTAGCCCGCTCCATTCGCTACTCGATCGAACGCTGGAAGCAGAAGACCACTCTCGACGCCACCATCGCGGATCTGGAGCGGTTTGGGAACGCCGCCGCCCACGATCTGGTCTCCCCCTTGAACGCCATCCAGGGCTTCACTCGCCTCATCGAAATCGGCTTGGAGAATACCGAAGTGAGCAAGGACATCCACGAGTGCCTCCATCTGCTGGAAGTGAGCTCGCAGAGAGCGGCAGACCTGGTGACCGATCTGCATAAATTCGCCAAGCTGGGGCGACACTCCATTTCGCGGGAGGAGACCGACCTGAGCGAGTTGATCGAGGAAGTGGAATCGTCTCTGCAACCCATGATCGGCGAGCACGAAGGTTCGCTGGTGGTAGGCAGTCTGCCGAAACTGAACCTGGACCGCGGCCTGTTCGTGCACGTTTTCCAGAACCTCATCAGCAACGGCTTGAAATACCACCGCAAAGGCACCCCGCCCATCGTGGCCATCGACAGCTGCACCGTTGACGGCCGACACGTCATCAACGTGCGAGACAACGGCATCGGCATCTCGCCCTCGGACCGACAGCGCATCTTCGCGCCCTTCGAACGCGTGAAGATCGACAAAGCGGTCGACGGCACCGGCATCGGCTTGTCCATCTGCAAGCGCATCATAGAAGCCCACGACGGCGTCATCTGGGTGGAGTCCGAAGTGGGACGCGGATCGGCCTTCAATTTCTATATCAACGAATAGGGATCGCCACTCCGCGCCACTAGCGCTGGATCAGGTATCGGTCTTTCATCAGACGAGGCATCCCCTTGCGCATACGAATTTCGGCGAAGGCTCTACCGAGCCAGTCGCCTCGTCGAGCGAAAGCGCTTTGGATCCCGGAGCTAGACCCGGGCGAAGCAAAACAGCTGCCACCGCCCGTTCGAGAGCCTATTCCCATTCTCGCGGAGCTGCGACCTCTAGTCTTCGAAGACCTCCGAGCGATCGGAGAAGCAGATAAGCCGAAAGTCTCCCGCGATGCGTGATGCCCGCCTGACATGCGTTTTGCACGACTCTGTAGCCGAATCTCTTCCTAGGATGCGTAAACCTGGCCGGCATCGGAAGCTGGCGCAACCTAAGCAGTGTCCGGGGCGGAGGAAAGTGATTATGAATTTTAGACGAATGCTTCTCATCGTTTCGCTGTCCGCGCTCTGCGGGCTTTACCAAACCGCCATCAGGGCCGCCGAATCGACCCAGGACAGCGACAAGTCCGACTCGGTGATCGGGGCCGAAGTCGTAGGAGAGGAAGGCTATTCTCGGATCGGAACGGTTGTCGGCATCGCCCGCGGCGGCGAGGGCGGCCCGGCTAAGCTGTACGTGGTGAAGTCCAACGCGCTTTTCGGCGGGCACGGCCTGATCCCGCTTTCCCACGTCATGGACGAGTTCAAGGTCCCGAACAAAGACGGGAGCCAATCCTATCGCATCAAGGTAGCGATCAACAAGGCGACCTTTCGAAACATCGCGAACTGGGACCACAGGAACGAACCCATCTCCGTCTACCTGAATCGAATGGAATCGATCTTCAGCACCCTCTTTGGCCTCGAGTCCTCCACCATCGAATCCTTCGCTCGCAACCTCGTGGTGGACCACGGCTCCGGAGCAACATCAGACGAAGCGGAAGTGGCGAAGCTTTAGCCTGCCCTGCGACTCTTGGCCAGCCTTTACGTAACTAGCGTGCTGTCAAGGACCGCCATTCGCCACTCCTTCGCCACGCGAACGTTCCACACGTTCTCCAGAAGTGGCAGCCTCGCAGGGATGGGCGCCTGCGGCTTTGTCGTCGCTGCGCTCTTCGGAACGAACCCCTTCGGGTCTTCTCGTCCCTGCTCTAAGTCAAGGACCGCCGTTCGCCACTCCTTCGCTGCGCGAACGTTCCACACATTCTCCAGAAGTGGCAGCCTCGCAGGGATGGGCGCCTGTGGCTTTGTCGTCGCTGCGCTCCTCGGTACGAACCCCTTCAGGTCTTCTCGCCCCTGCTCCTAGGTCAAGGACCGCCGTTCGCCACTCCTTCGCTGCGCGAACGTTCCACACGTTCTCCAGAAGTGGCAGCCTCGCAGGGATGGGCGCCTGCGGCTCTGTCGTCGCTGCGCTCCTCGGTACGAACCCCTTCGGGTCTTCTCGTCCCTGCTCTAAGTCAAGGACCGCCGTTCGCCACTCCTTCGCTGCGCGAACGTTCCTCACGTTCTCCAGAAGTGGCAGCCTCGCAGGGACTCGAACCCCGACAGATGGAACCAGAATCCATAGTGCTACCATTACACCACGAGGCTGTCAGAAAGCGGCACGTTACGATGTCGTTTCCGGAAATCAATGATAATTCCACGCTTTTTTCGGTTTGAGACGCCAGCTGCCTGACCGGAGGTTTTCGCAGCTCGAAACTAACGCTTCAACCCCAGAACGACGGCCTCGCGCAGCGCTGCAATCATGGAGCCGAGTCGATCGGACGGTGCTTAAAATCCGGCTTGCGCAAGCGCTGGCGCCTGAAATGGTCACCTACGTGAGCGATCGTATCATCCCAGAACACTTCCAGTACTGCCCGAGTTGCGGTACCGACCAGATTTCCATTTCGGCCCAGCAGGAAAACAAGGTGGAATGCGCCGCCTGCGACTTCACGCTCTACTTCAACCCGTCCTGCTCCGCTGGAGCTCTGATCTTCGACGGTCAGGGACGGCTTCTGGTCGTCGAGCGGGCCCGTGAGCCGTCTAAGGGAAAGTTTGGCATTCCGGGCGGCTTCACCGATTTCGGCGAGCGCCTCGAGCACGTGGTGGTTCGCGAGGCGAAGGAGGAAACCAATCTGGACTTGGAAAACGTGCGCTTCTTCGCCTCCTTTCCCAACCCCTATCACTACAAATCCGTGATCTATCCGGTCACCGATACCTACTTTCTCGCTTCTGTCGATTCCTTCGATCGGATGGAAGCGGAGAAGAGCGAAGTATCCGGTATCCATTTCGTGGATCCGAAGGAAGTTCCTGAGGAGCAGTGGGCTTTTCCGTCGCTGCGAAACGTGATCAAGCTCTACCTCTCGACCAAGGCCTGAGGCCCTACTTCGGAAAACGGATGTCCATCCAGACCGGGCGATGGTCGCTGCCGCGGAAGAAGTCCTCATGCCAGTACACGCCTCCGTTCAAGACGGCGACCGCCTCTAACCCCGGAGAAACGAGGAGGTAGTCGATTCGCGAATACTCCGCCCCCTTCTCGTAGAAGTGAGTCCAAATCTGCTTCTGGTGGTCGCTATGATCCTGCAAGCGACTGATCTGCACCTCGCCCTTGCTGAGAAAGCGCCTCACTGCGGAGGAGTGAGGACCATCATTCAGATCCCCCGCGATGACAAACATGTTTCGCGACGGTTCAGAGCATCGACGCAATATCCGATCTCGAGCCGCTTGCGCCTCGCCCGCTCGTCTGAGCGAGGACTGCGGGTCGCGCTCGTCGTCGGTGTATTTGCTTTTCAAATGCAGAGCGAACAAAGCCAACTCCTGATCGGTCGACGCTATCCGCACGCGCAGTTCGAGCATGCCCCGCTTCACTCGGCTCGCTTCGCCGAAAATCGTGAAATCGAGATCGACATGCTCCAGCGACTCCACCGAAAAGCCTCGGTCCTCGCGCCAAAGAGCTCCCACCATGCGGGATTGGTCTTCGCCCCGAACAAGGGCCATTCCGTGATAGACCAACCCGTCACGAGCCAAATCCTCGCGCAGCTCTCGTAGAAAGTCTTGGGATCCGACTTCCTGCACCGCGAGCACATCGGCTTCCAGCGCCAGGATCGTCTCCCGCACCACCGCCTTTTCAATCTCCCGTTTCGGATAATCGAGCCGATATCGGCCCTCCACCAGACGATCCATGCTAAGGTAGTTGCGGAGATTGTAGGTCGCCACCCGCAATCCCTCCTTTGGGGGCGGTTCAGGCAGCTCCTCCGGGCGCAGAACAGCGACGAGAGAGAGGCAGAAAAGCCAAGTCAGCCTACGGAACCGTTTCATCGCCCACGCGCCAGGATCTCGTTCGCTCAGTCCCCTCTCATCGAATGCTCGCGCTCCAACAAGGTCGGATGGCTGTAGTGGAAACCGCTGTACGCAGGGTGTGGCTGCAGATTGCTCAGGTTCTTTTCGCTCAACTGGCGCAAGGCCCGGCTGAGAGGTTTCCAGGACCCCACGATGTCGCGAGCGAAGGCGTCGGCCTCGTATTCATGTTTTCGAGACATGACATTGAAGATCGGGGTCAGCCAAAACGTGAACAGTCCGCCGATAAGCCCGAAGAGGAGGAAGGCGATGCCGATGTCGGCGCTTTGCGGATCGAATCCGAAATCGGAGAAGAACCGTTCGCTGCGAGCGAGGTAGCCGACGATCCAGAACCCGGCGAGCATCATCAGCCCCGAGGTGATCAGCATTTTCGGGATATGCCCCTTTTTGTAATGTCCGATTTCGTGAGCCAGCACAGCTTCGATCTCCTCCTCCCCGAGCTGTTCGATCAACGTATCGTAAAGCACGATACGGCGGAATTTTCCGAAGCCTGTGAAGTAGGCGTTTGAGTGGGCCGAACGCTTGCTGCCATCGATGACCTGGATGGCGTTGCACTTGAAGCCAGCCTTGTCCGACATGGCCATCAACCGCGTTTTCAGCGGCCCGTCCTCCAGGGGCGTCAGCTTGTTGAAGAGAGGGATGATGAGCATGGGATAGAGCACCATCATGACGAGTTGGAAGACGAACATCACGCCGAAGCCGACCGCCCACCAGAGCGGACCGATCCAGTCCACAAGGCTGATGAGCACCCATAGTAGCGGAAATCCTATGATCAGACCCACCAAGGTCCCCTTCAGCTTGTCAGCGAGCCAAAGCCCCACGCTGCTGCGATTGAAGCCAAACCGCGCCTCGATCTTGAACTGAGACCAGTAGTCGAATGGAAGACTGGGTAGCCCAGCGACCACCATCGCCACTACCAGAAAAAGGGCCGAGCTCCAGGCCGCGTTTCCAAAGGTCGCCGACCACGTCTCGAAGGCCGCAGGCAGCACGCCGGAAAGCACGATCGCCGCCACCACCAGGGCGTCGAAAAGAAGCTCCCAGGATCCGAAACGGCTTTTCGCGAGGGTGTAGCGGTTGGACTTGTTGAAATTTTCCTCGCTCATCACGCCCTCCAGCTCGGCAGGCAGCTTGCTGGAACGCTTCGCCACGTGGGCGCGGTTCAGGGCTTCGAGGACCAGTTCCGCCCCGAGTTTCGCTAGGAGGGCGACTAGAAAGACCACTTCAAGGGGTGTCATATCCCCAAGCCATCTCTAAGATCCGAGGGCCTGTCCAGCGCGGAGTTCCCTGAGGGTGGATCGGGGCGATGCTGAAGCTCGGTCCACCTGAGTGCCCCGGTCTGCGTCGCGCGCCGATTTCGTGCCTTGAACTCCAAGCCGAGCCTCGCATAGTGCACCCTTCGTGAGCGCCAAGAAAAAGGAAACGATCGCCAGTTTCGAAGAGGGACTGGAAAAGCTGGAAGCCATCGTGCAGGAGATGGAGGAAGGAAAACTGCCGCTGGAAAAGCTGATCACCCACTACGAATCCGGTTCGAAGCTGCTCGCCGAATGCGATCTCAAGCTCAAGGAAGCGGAAAAGAAGATAGAAATCCTGCGCTCGAAAAACGCGGAAAACCCGGTCTTCGAGGATTTCGATCCCGATCAGTAGCCGTTTATAGACTCAAAACGATGGACAAGAGCGAGGCTTTGCCCTCAGCTACGCGCCTCTCATTTTACGCCTTGAAAGACCAGTCACAGAAATCCTCCTCGCCCGCCGGCAGCGCCTATCCTCTCCTCAGCCAGATCAAAGGGGCTTCCGACCTAAGAAAGCTAAGCAGCGTCCAGCTCGAATCGTTGGCCGAAGAAATCCGACAGCGCTTGATAAACGTCACCTCGGTCAACGGTGGCCATCTGGGGCCGAATCTCGGCGTGGTGGAGCTGAGCATCGCCCTGCACCTGGTGTTCGACACTCCCGCGGATCAGTTCGTCTTCGACACCTCCCACCAGGGCTACGTGCACAAGCTGCTCACTGGTCGCAACGGTCCCGACTTCGAAGGCATCCGCTCCTCCAAGGGTCTGAGCGGATTTCTCGCTCGCGACGAGAGCGAGCATGACGCGTTCGGGGCGGGTCACGCCGGCACGGCGCTTTCCGCAGCTCTCGGCATGGCGACGGCCCGCGACGTCCTCAAGTCCAAGGATCATGTGGTGGCGGTCTGCGGCGACGCTTCCTTCACCTGCGGCATCACCATGGAGGCGCTCAACAACGTGGCCGCCTCCACCCAGCGCCTGATCATCGTGCTCAACGACAACGAGTGGTCCATCGCCAAAAACGTCGGCGCCATATCGAAGTACCTCAATGAGCTCATCACCAACCCGATCTACAACCGCTTGCATCACGACGTGGGCACTCTGCTGAAGAGCGTGCCGGGCGGCGACCAGCTGGTGAAGCTGGGCAAGACCGCGGAAAAGGGCTGGAAGAGCATGGTGCTGCCCTCCTCGCTTTTCGAAAAATACGGCGTGCGCTACCTGGGGCCGATCGACGGCCACGACCTTCCGCTGGTGAGGCGCTACCTGGAGTTCGCCAAGGAATCCGACGAGCCGGTCATCGTGCACGTGGTCACCAAGAAGGGCAAGGGCTACAAGCCCGCCATCGACCATCCGGAGCGTTTTCACGGCACAAGCCCATTCGCCATCCCTTCCGGGCTTCCTTCAAAGAAGACGAAAACCCCGCCACCCGCCTATCAGGACGTCTTCGGCAAAGCCATGGTTCGCTTCGCCAAAGCCAATCCCAAGATCGTCGGCATCACCGGGGCCATGCCTTCCGGCACCGGCCTGATCCACTTGAGCGACGAAGTTCCTGAGCAGTTCTACGACGTGGGCATCGCGGAGGAGCATGCCGTCCTATTCGCCGCGGGCATGGCCACACGCGGTCTGCGGCCAGTCTGCGGCATCTACAGCACCTTTCTACAACGGGCCTTCGACCAGATCATACACGACGTCTGCTTGCAGAAGCTCCCGGTGGTCTTCTGCATGGACCGAGCCGGCTTGTCGCCAAACGACGGCCCGACGCACCACGGCCTTTTCGACATCGCCTACCTGCGCATGGTGCCCAACCTCATCTTCATGCAGCCCAGCAATGAGGACGAGCTGGTCGACATGATGCAAACCGCGTTCAGCCAAAACCTGCCGGCGTTCATCCGCTACCCGCGCGGCTCGGGCGTCGGGGTTGAAATGAAGACCGATCCGCAGGCCTTGCCGATCGGCAAAGCGGAAGTCGTGAAAAACGGCAGCGAATTGGTTATCTGGGCCTTGGGACCGATGGTTCAGGACGCTTTGCAGCTCGCGCAGACGCTGGAAGCGGAAGATGGCGTCAAGGTCGGCGTGGTCAACGCCCGCTTCATCAAACCGCTCGATCGGAGCCTCTTGCTAGAACAGGCCGACACGGCCACGCTGCTTGTGACCATGGAGGATGGCGTGCTTTCCGGCGGTTTCGGCAGCCTGGTGGCGGAGACCCTGGTCGACAACGGTCTCGCTACGCCCTTGCACCGCATCGGCTGGCCGGATGAGTTCGTCAGTCACGGCGACAGCGTGGCGGAGCTCCGAAGCCGCCACGGCCTCTCTCCCGACGATATGCTGCGAGGTATCCGCTCAAAGCTGAAGACGCTACACGCCTAGCGTTTTCAGATCCTTGACGAGAAGCCCGCCCATTTTGCAGACCGCCTTGAAATGCTGAAGCTCGACCGGCTGGATCGAGAGTCTTTGCCCACGCTTCACCACCAGCATTTCCTCGAGCTCGGGCGTTTCCTTCATCTCCTTGAGCGAGACCAGACGCTTGAAGGGCAGCGCATACTTGAAGTCCACCATCAGCCAGCGTGGCTCCTCTGGCTTGGACTTCGCATCGTAATAGTCCGACTTCGGGTCGAACTGCGTGTGGTCCGGATAGGCTGACTCGCTGACGACCTCCGCCAAGCCGACAGCTCCGCTTTGCGGACCGGCGTTGGAGTGGTAGAACAACGCGATGTCCCCCTTCTTCATGCTGTCACGCATGAAGTTTCGGGCCTGATAGTTCCGAATCCCATCCCAGTGCTCGGTCTGTTTCGGACAGGCCTTCAGGTCGTCGAAGGAGAACACATCCGGTTCACTCTTAATCAGCCAAAGATTCTTCGCCATGACCTCACCAAGGGTACAAGCTGGACCCTCCTCAAGCAAAAACCGAAGGCTACTCCCAGCCCTCAAGCCCCAGGCCGAAGCCGGGCCATGCGCGCGTTCAAATACAATTTTTCGTCAAACGCCTCACCCCGCATCAAGAATCTCTGAGAGTCGTCGAATATCGAGTCGGAGGGCTTTCGATCTCCTTCCGCCCACGAACAATCGCCCACGACACCCCATGCTCAATCGACTAAGCCTCAATCTGCGTATCACTTTTCTGGGCACTGCCGTCATCCTGGCATTCTCGCTGGTTTCCGCCGCATTGTATCCGAAACTGAAAACCCAGTTCTTCGGAGAGAAAAAGGCCAAAACCCAAAACCTGGTGGAAAGCGCCGCGGGTATCATCGACTTCTACGTCAACGAAAGCCAAAGCGGCCGCATGGGAAAAGAGGCCGCCCAGGAAGCCGCCAAGGCGATGCTGGCCACCCTCCGCTACGACAACAGCAACTATTTCTGGGTGAACGACCTGCATCCGAACATGATCATGCACCCGATGAAGCCTCAGCTCAACGGGCAGGACCTCAGCGAGCTCGCAGACCCCAATGGCAAGCGGCTTTTCGTGGAAATGGTCAAGACGGTGCAAAAAAACGGCAGCGGATTCGTGGACTACGACTGGCCCAAGCCAGGCAAGGAAAAGCCTGAGCCCAAGATCTCCTTCGTCACCCTCGAACCGACTTGGGGTTGGGTCATCGGCTCGGGCATCTACGTGGACGATGTCTACGCGCAGCTCCGTTCGCTGTTCCTCTTCCTCTATGGAGCGATCGGCATCCTCGCCATCCTCTCCACCATCGCCTTCCACTACCTCGCTCGCAGCATATCGACGCCAATCGACCGCACCATACATTTGATCGAAAAGGGCTCGCGCCAGATCAACGGAGCCACTGGACTCGTATCCAACAATTCGACACACCTCGCGGAAAAGTCGACCGAGCAAGCGAGCTCCTTGAACATGACAACCGCCGCGATCGAGCGGATGCGCGATTCCACTCAATGCAACGCCGACAACAGCGTGCGAGCCAACGAGCTGATGACTACGAGCAACCAAATCCTCGTCGAAGCGGAGCGCTCCATGCAGCGGCTCACCGCTTCCATGAAGGATATCACGCAGTCCAGCCAGGAGACCTCCAACATCGTGAAAACCATCGACGAAATCGCCTTCCAGACCAACATCCTAGCCCTGAACGCCGCAGTCGAAGCAGCCCGGGCCGGCGAGGCTGGAGCTGGTTTCGCAGTGGTGGCTGACGAGGTCCGCAGCCTCGCCCAACGCGCCGCAAAAGCCGCCCACGACACCGGAGTGCGTATCGACGATACCGTGGCCAAGATCAACGAAGGCGCGGCGCTCGTCTCCCACACCTCCAGCTCCTTCAATCTGGCTACGGAAAAGAGCAACGAGCTGAAGGAATTGCTCTCGGAGATCAAGGACGCCTCTCAAAGCCAAGCCGATGGTATTCGCGATATCGATACATCGATAAGCAGCCTCGACCGAATCACGCAAGAGAACGCGGCCAACGCGGAGGAATCCGCTGCCGCAGCCCAGGAGCTTGGCGCCGAAGCGCAGCACCTGCTTTCACTCGTCGACGACCTCACCGCCATCGTGGACGGCGCGAAGGCGATCGCGAGCCAGCCAGTCCCCCAGCCCTTTCGTGCATCGGCTCGTGGCGATTTCGATTCCATCTCACGAAAGGGAAAAAGCGTCTCCACCTCGCCGCAGGACTGGAACAGCTTCAACTAGCCGGCTCCCGAAGCAGCCGTCAGCGCTGCGAACCGACGCTGTCTGGCAAAGAAGCCATGGCGACCACGCCGAGCCCGGAACCCTGGCAGGCATCGAGCACCGCGACCGTTAGGCTCATCGGCACCGCATCGCTCACCTTCAGCCGCGTCGAGGACACCCCGCGAGCTGCCGCCTTCTCGATCGCCAGAGTCAGTTGAGCAAGATCCGTCGCCTACCCATTGACCGTCACCATGCGTCGCGAGTCGATGACTAGCTCCAGGGCCTCAGGCCTGGCATCGACCTCCCCGGAGCTTGCGGTGGCCGCTTCCAATCCAGTCTCCTCCACGAAGATGGTGGTCACCACGAAAAAGACCAACAGGATGAAAACCATGTCGATCAGAGGCGAGATATCGATGCGGGCCTCCGCCATGCACCGCTTGTATTTTTCGGAACTCTTCATGTCCTACACTTGTAGTACTTTTATCGAATAGTCAAACGCGGGCGCCCTTTCTGCTGTCAGCCAACGCTTTCAGGCGGAGCAGTGGAAACATAGTCTTGATTCGCCGGTCATTCGACGGTGTCCTGCAGCCTTTCCCGCCAGCGTTTGCCTGGCTCCGTTTGCCAAATCCCACAACGATAACAACCATTTATGAGCAGCTGGTCTGAACGCGTCAGAAACGAAGTCGGAAAAGCCATCCTCGGACAGGAGGAGATCGTGGAACGCATGCTGGTCGCCCTTCTGGCGGACGGTCACGTGCTTCTTGAAGGAATGCCGGGTCTGGCCAAGACCCTCTTGATCAAGAGCCTCGGCACCGCCCTCGGACTCGAATTCGAACGCGTGCAGTTCACCCCTGACCTTCTGCCCAGCGACGTCATCGGCACCATGGTCTACCAGGCTCAGTCGGGACAGTTCGAACCGCACAAGGGTCCGATCTTCGCCAATCTGGTGCTTGCGGACGAAATCAACCGCGCCCCGGCCAAGGTGCAAAGCGCCTTGCTGGAAGCCATGCAGGAGAAGCAGGTCACTCTCGGCCCCACCTCGCACAAGCTTCCCAAGCCCTTTTTCGTCATGGCGACGCAGAACCCGGTGGAGCAGGAAGGCACCTACCCGCTGCCCGAAGCGCAACGGGACCGCTTTCTCTTCAAGCTGCTGGTCGACTATCCGAGCCACGAAGACGAATTCGAAATGATGCGACGCTGGGGACAAGTCACCGAAAAGCCGGAGCTACGACCCGTGGCCTCTGGCGAGGAGCTGCTGCAGCTGCGCAGCGAGGTGGACGCAGTTCACGTGGCCGAGGAGATACAGGTCTACATTCTGGAACTGGTCCGCGCCACCCGAGAGATGGCTCAGTCGGGCCGACCCGAGGATCGCCTGCTTTCCTACGGCGCCTCGCCTCGCGCTTCCATCAGCCTCTATCAAGCCAGTCGAGCCCTCGCTTGGCTGCGCGGCATGGATCACGTTTCTCCCAGCATCGTGAAGGACATTTTCCTCGACGCGATGCGACATCGCGTCGGTCTCAGCTACGAAGCGGAAGCTGAAGAGATTTCCGCAGACGAAGTGCTGAAACGCATATTAGACTCCACACCCATGCCATCAGGCCGCGTCGCCCACCGCTAGAGCGGTCTTCCGGCGATCGAGCGTCCAGCTTCGCCGCGAGGCCGCCATCGTTCGCCTTCAGGCTACCGTTTCCCATGTCACCTTCATCGGACAACTCCAACCACCTTTCCAACCTTTCGGCGACCGTCGCATTGCTTCGGCGACTCGAATGGCGGGCTCGACTGGTGGTGCAGAGCGCCCTCGGAGGCGAGTACAAATCGAGCTTCCGCGGCAAGGGCATGGAATTCGACCAGGTGGTGAAATACGAGTTCGGCGACGACGTGCGCGACATCGACTGGAACGTCACCGCCCGCCTTGGCGAAGCCTATAGGAAAAAGTTCGTCGAGGAGCGCGAGATCACCCTTTTCCTGCTTTTCGAGGATACCCCGTCCCTCCAGTTCGGCTCCGGAGAAACGAGCAAACGCGACGCCCTGCTGGAGCTTGCGAGCTTGCTGATGCTGCTCAGCGCCGTCAACGGCGACCGCATTTCCCTGCTGCATGCCACGCCACAAGGCTATACGCTGAGCAAGTCCGCCACCGGTCGTGGGCGCATCATGAATACAGCGGCAAACCTCATGGGACATCCCGCCCCGCCAGCCCTCGGCGAGCAGCAGGCCCAGATACCCTGGCGCTACCTTACCAAAGCCGCCCCGCGTCACAGCATTTTCATTTGGCTAGGAGACTTTCCCGCCCGTCCCGCTCCGGAGGCCTGGCCGGTTCTGCGGCGACGCTATCAACCGGTGGGCTTCCGCATCTCGGATCCATGGGAAATGCAGCTTCCGAAAACGGGCCGTCAGCCAGTCTACGATCCGGTCAGCGGCGAGCTGTTCACCCTAAATGGCGGCTCCGCCTCCCAAAGAGCGGCGCATGCCGATTGGAAGGAAGCCCGCGATCAGGGATTTCAAGCGCTCTTCCCGCAAAAGAGCGATCGCCTCACCCTCGTCGCTGGACACGACGCCATCGAGGCCGTCACCGAATTCTTTCACCAACGCATGAAACGGTTCGCTAGGCTATGATCGAGATTTTGAATACGCTCAGATTCGAGTCTCCCTATTGGTTTCTGGCCCTGCTGCTGCTGCCCTTGGTGGCTTGGCTCAGAGGTCGACGTTCCGTGGCCGCTCTCATCCTTCCTTTCGCCGGTTCCTGGAAACGACAGACCTTCGTCGGCAGTTCCAAACTTCCCACGCTTTTCGCCTTCCTCACTGCCCTGGGAATCATCGTCGCTCTGGCCCGTCCCCAAAGCGTGGCTACGGAAAAGCACTCCAAGAGCCTTGGCTACGACATCATTCTGGCCATCGACCTATCCGGTTCCATGGAGGCTGAGGACTACGTGGTGGACCGCCAGAGGGTCAACCGGCTGCAAGCGGTCAAACCAGTGCTCAGCGCCTTCATCAACAAGCGGGAAAACGATCGCATCGGCATCATCGCTTTCGCAGGACGGGCCTACACCGTCGCCCCCTTGACCTTCAATCACGAGTGGCTGGGAAAGCAAACCGAGCGTTTACAGATCGGCTTGATCGAGGATGGCACCGCCATCGGCGACGCCATCGCCGTGGCCTCCTCCCGCTTGCTTGAAGGAGCAAAGGAGCGAGCGGGCGAGCGCGAAGGCGCTTTCATCGTCTTGCTAACCGACGGCGAGAACACCGCCGGTATGATGGAGCCGATGGAGGGAGCGAAGCTGGCCAAAGATGCCAACATTCGCGTCTACACCATAGCCGCTGGAAGAAATGGATACGTGCCCTTCCCGCGTCGCAACCAGGCAGGAGAACGCATCGGAACCACCCGCCAGCTGATGCGTGTCGATATCGAAACCCTGCAAAAAATCGCCGGTGAGACAAATGGCGAGTTCTTCCGTGCCGAAGATTCGGATACCATCGAGAGCGCCTTCAGCAAGATCGACGAATCCAGCAAGATCGAGTTCGAGGTGCAGCAGTATTCCGTCGTGACGGAGCTCTTCCCATTCGTGCTGATGTTTTCAGGAGCATGCGCGGTACTTTCAGTGGCGACGAGCGTTCGCGAGTCGAAGGAGGCCCTAGCATGAGTTGGGGCAGCGAACATTGGCTCTGGGGGCTCGCGCTGCCACCCCTGGTTTTGCTGTGGGACCTCTTTCGTCACAGCCGCTCCGCCTCGAAATCCAAACACGGGAAAGCGCTTTACGCGAATACCGCCTTCGGGGGACTGCAACTGAGCAAACGTCGACACAGCCGTCCGCGCAAGGTCCTGCTCTGTCTCGCCCTTTCGCTCCTCGTCGTATCCATGGCTCAACCACGCTGGGGCAGCGAAAAACGAACCACCTTCGAGCGAAGCCGCGAAGTCATCATCGCCATGGATCTCTCAAAAAGCATGCTCGCCGAGGATCTGAAGCCGAACCGCTTGGAACGAGCCAAACTTGTTGTATCCAGCATGCTCGATACGCTCAATGGCGAAAGCGTTGGACTGCTGGTTTTCGCCGGCACCTCCTTCCTGCAAAGTCCGATGAGCCCTGACTACCAGATTCTGCGCAGTTTTCTAAAGGACTTGAACCCTGACTTCATCCCCCAAGGTGGCACCGACTACGCCGCAATGCTAGAGACGGCTCTCGAATCCTTCGAGCAATCCGATGGTAGAGCAGATCGCTTTCTCATCGTGATCAGCGATGGCGAGAGCCTGGAGTCGAATTGGCAGGCCGCAGCCGAAAAGCTGCGGGAAGAAAACGTGCAGGCGATCTGCCTCGGATTCGGCACCCAGGAAGGCGGCTTCATCCCAGATGGTTCCGGCGGATTCCACAAGGACCCGCAAGGCGCCGTGGTTCTCAGCAAGCTCGAACGTTCCACCTTGGTCGAGCTGGCCCGCATCACCGGAGGAGTCTATCGAGAGGCAAACGTGTGGATCGACCTCGCTCAACTGGTCGAAGATACGGTGAAGAAAGGACAAGCCCGCCTCAAGGAGCGTGAACGCGAGGAAAGCGAGATCGAACGCTACCATTATTTTCTCGCTCCCGGCCTGGCCCTGCTCCTGCTCTCGATCTATTACGAATTCCCCACCATGCCAAGAGCGAGGAATCTCAAAGGAAAGGCTGCAGCATGAATCGTATCCATCTTTTCACTTCGATCGCTTTGGTGTCATTCGTTTCGCTTCTGCCCGCTCAGGATCAAGTCTCCACGGAGTCGCCCAAAGCCAAGGAAGAGGGACAAAGCTATCAGGATATCGTATCCGAAATCGCGAACAAGGACGACCGCGACGCTCGCGACTATGCCATCTTCGCTGCTTCGACTTGGGAGCTGGGACGCAGAGCCAAGCAAAGCGGCGAGGCCATTCCCGACTCCTCGATCCACGACGCAATCGACGCTGTCGAGGAGGGACGCCAGCTCGATGCCGCGGAGACGGACTGGGACAAGCTCCGCGAGGAACTCGAAGCTTTGCTGGTAAAGCCAGAGCAGCAATCTCAACAGCAGCAGGACGCCCAAAACCAACAGCAGCAGCAAAACCAGGACGGCCAGTCCCAAGAAGGACAGCAAGGACAAGGAGAGCAACAGCAGTCCCAAGATCAAAACGGAAATCAGCAGCAACAGCCCAACTCTGACAAGCAACAGCAATCTTCGCAAAACGCCGACCAGCAGTCAGACCAGGAACAGCAAGCAGGCGAAAAAAGCCAGGAGGCTCAATCCGATCCACAGCAAGGCAGTGACGGCGACGCGTCCGAGCAACGTCAAGATGGGGCGCAGATGGGCGATCTTTCCGAACAGATCGATCCGCAGAACCTGAACTTCGCGGATGGTGGCGAAGCCTCCGCCGACATGGATCAACCGCAAAACGAAATGCAAACACTAGGCGGTCAACAAGGCGAAAAGCAGAAGGTCGACGCCGACAAGGCTGCCGTGATGCAAATGCTCGATCAGCTGCGCCAGCAAGACGATCCAGGGAAACTCTTTATGATCCTCCAGGAAGCCCAATCGGGCGAAAAGAAACAACAGCAACCCAACGCCAAGGATTGGTAATCATGCGTTCGACTTGCCGGCTCCTCAGCTTCATCACCGTAATCCTTTCTATCTGCGTATCCACGACTTGGGCGCAGAACGTATTCTGGAGCCCTAGCGGCGGGACCTTCCAGGAGGGCAAGGGAAATTCGCTCGATTTGGTCTTCGACGGATGCGAGCCCGCTGGCGAGCTTGCGCCACCCGATGTGGACGGGCTCAGTCTCACCTTTCGCGGCACCTCCTCATCTACCAACATCGTAAACGGCAGGGTCACACGAAAGGTTATCTATTCCTACCAAGCGGTGCCAAACCGCCGCGGCAGCATCGAAATCCCAAGCTTCACCGTCGATACGGACAAGGGCGACGTTCAGGTCCCGCAAGCTCGCTACACCGTCGTGGAAGCCACCGTAGGATCTTCAGGAGCCAAACCGGAAGACGTATTCCTATCCAGATTTCAACTACGCGATGGCGAGATCTACGCAGGCGAAGTTTTCGAGCTCGACTACTACGCAGGAGCGAAACAGGACTACCAGCTAGTCGATCTTTCTCCCCCCGAGTGGGAGACCAAAGGCCTGGTCACGAACGGCCTAAAGGAAGTGCAGGCGGGCAGCCTGGACCTCGAAGGTCAGCGCTACACCGCGAAAGCCTACAAAGCTCGAGCCATGGCTACCGAAAGCGGCATCCTCGAATTGCCGGGCACCAAGCAGGAAGCGACAATCGTGGTCGGACGAAGGCGCGATTTTCTCTTTCAGGAACCAGTCTACGATTCCTTCGCTATCGAGTCGGAGCCATTTTCCCTGGAGATCTTGCCGCTGCCTGACAACGCCCCGCCGAATTTCTCTGGCGCAGTGGGAGACTTCGAACTGGAATCCCGCGTAGTGCCCGATCAAGTACAAGTCGGCGAACCAGTCACCTGGACGCTGAAGCTGAGTGGCGAAGGCAACTGGCCGGAGGGCATCAGCGTTCCTCAGCGAACGGTTTCCAACAAGTTTCGAGCCATTCAGCCGGAGATCAAAACGGAGTTCGAGCAAGGCGACCTCTTCAAGGGCAGTCAAAGCGAAGATATCGTGCTCATCCCGACCGAAGAAGGCGTATTCAATTTCGGCCCGCTGAGCTTTTCCTATTTCGACCCAAAGCAGGGAGAGTATAAAACCATCGAGATCCCGTCCCAGCGCATCACCGTTTCGCCCGCGGCCGGCAGCCCCGCTCAACCAAGCGCGCCCTCTCCAGCTGGTGACGCCGCATCCACCTTCGCCCCACCCAGCGGAGCCGAAACCTACGACTTCAATCTGGCTGGCGAAAACACCGCTAAGCGCGCTCCCGAGCTGCCCCAGGAACCGCTCGCGAGCAAAACGACGCTCCCCGCTCCGAGAGCTCACTTGTCACTCCTTCCCTACACTTTGGCCGCAATACTAGCCCCGCTCGGAGTCTGGTTCATTTTGGCCATGATCCGCAGTGTAGTCGACGATCCACTACGCCCACGACGCCAAGCGCTCCGAAGATGGAGGAAGCTGACCGATGAGGCGACCGCGAAAGGTGGCGACGCTCTGATCGAGCTGCAGCGGCCGTGGCGACAGGCCCTCGCTGGCTACCTCGGTCTGCAAAACACCGAACCGTCCGCAGAAGAAGTGCGCCTTGCCGCTCTCCAAGCCGGGAACGACGAATTCGCCCGCGAATTTCAATCCCTTTGGACGCTCTCGGACCAGCTTCTGTACGGGGCGAAAAAAACCTCCAGCAGCGATTGGGCTGCCTTGGCGAAGCGATTGGCCAACGCCGCGAAATGCCCGCGCTATCGCCTCGGGCAACTGTTCACTCGCCAGGCTTGGATGGGGGCCGCGGCCGCGCTTTGCCTGCTGCTGGCGCCAGCGACGGAGCTGAGAGCGGACCAGGGAGCTGACGCCTATGAGAGCGGCGATTTCGCGACGGCTGAACAGGCTTGGGTTTCCAGCATCAACGCCGAACCCTATGTATTCGAGCACCGTTACAACGCGGGATTGGCTGCGGCCCAACAACAGGATTGGGGAAGGGCATGGGCCTATTGGGTGGGAGCGTTCTGCCTGAATCCTCACGAACCGCGACTGGAGTGGAACCTGAAGCTCGCCCACGGACATACCGACGCGTACGATCCTGTGCTGCAATCGCTTCTCGAAAAGGATGGCATCCACCGGGTCATCCGCATGCTCTCTCCGGCCGGTTGGCAGCGCCTCGCGATCGGTTCGCTCTGGTTCGCCGGCGGCTTTCTGACGCTGGCAATCCTGACGCTTCACCTCACGCCGTCTCGCCGGTCCTCTTTCCTGCTGTTTCTCGCCTTCGCCCTGTCCGGCACAAATGCCTACTTCAGCAAATGGGCGAGCTCCGAGTACGGCTCCCTATCGGATACGGATGCCCTGCTGGTGACCGCTAGCGTGCCGCTCAATTCCATTCCATCCGAGCTCGACGCCGAACAGATCAGCTCCGCGATCAGCGCCGGAACCATCCTGCGTCCCACCAGAGATTTCTTGGGTTGGCTTAAGGTTACCCTCCCCAATGGCGATATCGGATGGATAAGGCGGGAAAACGTCATGCCTCTCTACGGTCCTATCGATTCCGCTCCCTCCGAGCAGTAGACGGACCAAGGGGACTTTTAGCGCATTGAAGCGCTTTAGGCGTAATTACGCGAAATCACCTCCGTAACAGAGCCGTTTCTCAGGCATACCCAAACGAAACGTATGGAATTTCTAAAGCGACATTGGTCTACTCTCATCCTCATTGTCATATTGGCAGGCTGGCTGGGCATTCGCATGGGCACCGACCGCTGCCCGAGCTGCGTGGTGACTGACATCGCCCAGGACGCGGTCGGAGACGAGGGAAGCCCTGCCGCAAAGTCGGAAGTCTCTCGCCTGCCGAAGCTTGCGGACTGGACCGCGATCGATACCGATGGCGAAGTGGTTGGCAGCGAGTCTCTCAAAGGCAAGGTCGGCGTGCTGGTCTACTGGGCGACCTGGTGCGGCGGGTGCAAAAAGGAGATCCCTGATCTGGTCGCTCTTCGCGAAGAGTTTCCAGAATCAAAAGTGGAGATTATCGGTCTCTCCGTGGACGAGGCCCACAAGGATCTGGAGGCATTTGCCAAGGCTGCGGGCATAAACTACCGAATCGCCCGCGTAACTGAATCAGTCGACAAGGCGATCGGCCCCGTCGATTCGATCCCCACGATCATCCTGATCGATCAGGACGGTCGCGTGCAGTTCCGCCACTCCGGTCTCGTGGAAAAGGAAGCTCTGGCCGAGCGCGTCAGGAGCCTGCTGGTGGAAAAGCCGAGCAACTACGCAGGAATCTAAGCGACCGACGCAAGAGCCACCTCCTTCGATTCACGCCTCGCGGCGAGGCGCCGCACCTATTCCGTCGATAGCGAATCGAAGGCCATCCTTAGTCCGTCAACTTGAGCACGAGGTCCGCCGACTTGCTCATGGCCCCGTCGCCTGCCGCTGTATCAGCGATGAAGATACGGCTAGACTCGATCTCACCGTCGTCGGTGAGAGCTTTCTTAACTGCCAACATGCGCTCGTGACCGAGCTGCCTGATCCACTCCGGATCGAGTTCCAATCGATCTAGACGCTCCAGTACGTAAGCGAATTTTTCCTCAGCGGTGGGTTCCGGCTCCTCTGTCGGCTCCGGAGCTTCGCTGGTTGGCTCGGCCTTGGCGGAAACGGCCTCGCTCGCTTGGGCTACGCCACTATCGGCTTGATCGCTTTTCTGCGAATCATCGCCTCGTTTCAGGCCGATCAAGCGGGCCAAGCGTGTGAGTAGGTTCACCTTTTCCCTCGTTTTCAACGCTTCGTCTGCATCCGCCTTGCTCTTGGGATTCACCTCCGGCTGCTCCGTCTCGATCTCGCTACGCGAATCAGCGATCTGCTGTTGCGCCTCCTGCTCCTTCAGCTGGTCGTAGGAAAGCTCCAAGCCCGCTTGAAAAGCGCTTTGATCGTAATCCGCCAACAAGTCCACCACGCTATTCGGCTCGAAATCCGGATTCGCCAGCACATGTCGGGCGTAGCGCTTTTTTAGATACGCCGACTCCTCATCCATTTTCGTATTTTCAATCAGCTCCAGCCGTAGAGCTGGTCGCTGATTGAGGATTTTCACCAACGAATCCACCTTGCTCCGAGTCTCCCCAGAAATAGCAATGGAACCCGGGTCGAAATGAATCGTGTCCAAATCCTCGCTTCCGCCAACCATGCCAGCGAGGAATTTGAAAGGTGAGGTGGCCGCTTTGAGGACCAAGTTTCCAAACGTCTGCAGAATCAGACCGCCGATGCTCACGTTGGGACTGGAGAGATCCCCGCTGACCCTAAGCCCGTCATAGGAAATCATACCGCTAGGATCCTTGAGGAGACTGATAGCGAAGCCCACAGGCAGATTGATCGCTTCCGAGCTTTCCACGCGATCGCCCAAGGTAAGCTGATCGATTCGAAAGCTATTGGTTCCTTCAAGTTGGCTGTTTCGTATCTTATAGGTGGATACGATTTCAAACTGGCCTTTAGCAAGCTTGCGACCAAGGTAGGTCTCCCAGTACGGACTGATCGCGGTCATGTCGAATCCGTTGACGGTGAGCGACAGATCGCTCTGAGCTTCGGGATCCGCCAACTGGAAGGCACCCTCACCTTTCATCCGGCCTCCTTCGTCGACCTCCGTTGAAATGGAAAAGTTAGCCACTTGAAGCGGATCGGTCGAAAGGTTCTCCACCAGCAACTCGAAATCCGTCAACCGCGTGCGCAGCGTAGAAACCAGTGTACTGTCGGAAAAGTTCAAACCGCCCCCTCTTACAAGAAAGCGATCGAGGCGAACGCTCAGATCTTCTTCTCCAGTGGTCTCGCGAGCGACTTCCACCTGTTTTTCGAAATCCTCCTGTATCCGTTTTTCAATTCTATACAGGTTCAAATCCTCCTCGTCCTGCCAGACGCTGAGACCTGGATCAACCACCTCGACTTCCGCGACCGCCAACTCCTTGCCATCGAAGCGGGCAGATTTTATCGAAAGGCTGGCAAGATTGAAGAACTGCCTTTCCTCATCGAGATGGGCAACCTGGAGATCGGTCAAATCCGCATTGCTCGTCACCGTGATCGATCCCTTCAGGTCGAAGCTCCCGGTAGCGTCGAAGCGAATACGGCCCTTTTCCAGCAAGGCGTTCGCGGCTTCGCTGACATAGGGCTGAAACTGGGAAACATCCAACCCGTTCGCGGAAACGCTGAAATCCCCCCCTTCTTCGAGAGACGCGAGGGCGCCGGAGAGCGACAAAGAACCGTCGAAGGCGCTCAGGTCCACCTGGGCCAAAGCGGAGGCCGAGAGCTCTTCTCCGCGCATCATCGCCGATATTTCTCGTATCGAAATTTCAATGTCACGAAACTCAGTCGAAAAACTGCTCTCCAACGAGCGGTCTTCGAAACGCGCCGCTCCCCCTTCGGCGTTGAATTCCGCCAGCTTGAGGCTGAGGTTGCCCGCTTGGCCTCCGGCTCCGCTTGAGCTAGCCGTCGCGGCGGTAGATGTCTTCATCTGAGGCAAAACCGGAGTCCCTTCTTCGCTCAACGTCAGATCGAGAAACGGATCGAGCAAACCGATGCGGGCGATTTCGATCTCCATCGAGCTGAGTCGCGCCATCAGTCCGCTGAGCGAAAGCGATTGGAATCTAAGGTGTTCCTTGCTCTCGTCGCGCAGCGAAAACCTCCCCAGCCGCGCTTCGCCAGTGACGACGATCTCCGGCGCGGTCTCCCCTTCCGCGGCCATAGTGACATCTACGGCCAGATCGAAACCGGCTTCTCCAGCAAGCTCCGCTAGCATGGTCTCCGAAACGTACGGCTGCAGGCTGCTTAGCTGGACGCCTTGCAGCGAGCTGGAAACCGATAGCGACCAAGGCTCCAAAGACAGGGCTCCGCCCTCCATTTGAAGGCTTCCTCCCGAAGCGATTCTCAGCAAAGCGTCGAAGGTCCAATGATACGCTGAACCATCGCCTCCTACGCCCTCGGTCTCAAGCTCCTTCATTGGCACCGTGCCGAGATTCGCGCCGGTGAGCGACTCGAGCACAAGCGTCTCCTCGTAGGGCGCTTCCAAGCTAAGGTCGCGAAAGTGGATCGTCACGTTTCTGATGTCCGTATCGGAAATTCTTATACGCATCGGTTCACCGCTTGGCTCCGTTTGCTCCTCCTCACCGGACATCTCAGACAGCGAAGCCAGCACATCGTCGAAGCTCATGCTTCCGCCTTCCGTGATCGCGACTCGGGCAGTCACGTCGGAAAGCTCCACTGACTTGATTTCGATTTGTCCGAACACGCTGACGATTTGCGGATTGACTGAAGCGCGTCCGACTTCCAGCAGGGGCTCACCATCTCCCGACACCTGCAGACCATAGAGTCGGGTTTCCAGCGTTAGCGGATTGAAGCTCGCCTTCTCCACGGCGACCTCTCGCCCCAGCATTGCAGGTCCGCGCCTTTCCAGCTGCGATTTCAAGATAGCGGGAACTCCCCAAATGCCAAAGCACAGGTAGAGCGAAAACAGGACCAGCGCGGTCACGATCACGCGTTTCAGCCAAGGACGTTTTACAAGAAAGGAAGCACTCATGTCTCGGGAACAACCTGTTCCAAAGCCCGAATTTTGGCAAGGATTGGGGTTGAGATAAGCTCGCTTTTCCGTCTCAACCCAAAGCGTGATTTCAAATCAGACCTTCGACGCGGTTGTCTGGGACATGGACGGCCTTATCTTTGACACGGAGCGACTGTCCTTTCTGGCGTGGCAGCACGGGGCCAAAGCGCTTGGGCAGACCATCGACGAACCGATGTTCATCCGCCTCATCGGCATGAATGCGGCGCGCATCAAAGCGTGCTTGAAGGAATGGCTTGGATCCTCGGTGGACGTCGAGGAGCTCACCCTCGAAGCCAGTCGGCGCTACGACGAGCTCATCGCCAATGGACCACCCTTGAAGCAAGGCGCCATCGACTGCCTCAGGTTTCTTAAGTCGCAATCCGTACCGCAGGCACTGGCCACCTCCTCCTCGCGGCGCTACGCGGAGCGAAAGCTCGGACACCATCAGCTTCTGGATCTATTCGACACTCTCGTCACCGGCGACCAGGTCGCCCACGGCAAGCCCGATCCAGAGCCTTACCTGACCGCGGCCCAGCGTCTTGGCGTCGATCCCGAGCGCTGCATCGCCTTCGAGGATTCGGTCAACGGAATCCACTCCGCTCACACTGCCGGCATGTTCACCATTCTCGTGCCGGACATGGCGCCGCACGACCAAAGCTCGCTCTCAAAGGTGAAAAAGCAGTTCAGCTCGCTGAGCCACGCCTTGCCCTTTCTGCAGGAGCTGTTCACGCCCTGAACGACACGGCCGGCGAAGAACGGCTAGCGCAGGCGATCCGCTAGCGGGTGCCCCATCTCGCGCAAGGCTCCTGCAAACAGCTCCGCATGAGCCCTAGCCCCCGCCTCGTTTAGGTGGGTGTCATCGCTCTTGCCGTCCGGATAGTTCTCATGCTCTCCCGGCTCCAGATGTAGAAACAGCTTTCGGGATTTCTCCGGTCCGAGTTCGAGCAGCATGTCTCGCGTCAGCGCCTCCATATCGATGTAAGCCGCCTCTACATCCCTAGCCACAGCCTGAGCCGCGTCCGGATATTCCCCATGCGTATCCTGAAGCGTGCCGTCCTCGTTGAACTTGCGGCGGCAAATCGAGCTCAGAATGATCACTTCGGCCCCTTTGGCTTGGGCTTCTTGAGCGAAACGGCGTAGATTGCTCGCATAGCCGTCCCAAGGAGCGGCGTAGCGCGAGGGATCGTGGCTCTTCTGGTCGTTGTGGCCAAATTCCACTATCAGAACGTCGCCTGCTTCAAGCTCCCCCAACGCCTCCTGCCAACGACCTTCGTCGATGAAGCTCTTGCTGCTGCGACCGTTGAGGGCTCGATTCGAAACGGAAACTCCGTCTTCGAAAAACGACTGCAACGCTTCGGCCCAACCGGTTTCGGGACGCCGATCGGCCTCTTTCTGGGCAGCGGTGGAATCACCGATCACCACAATGGAAATCGGATCGGCCTGCGGCTTGGCCTGAAGACCTTGGACGCCCATCAAGCACAATGACGCAGCGAGGAGAAAAACGAACCTGAGCAATGGCATGAGCGATAGCTTGGCAGGCTTTTCCCCAACGCGCCAGCACATCGTTAGAAAACGAAACAGGCGCGGCTGACGCCGCGCCTGTTCACTACGAATGAATAGAATCTATAAAAGACCTACTAGAACAAAAAGTCGTTGATGATCTGTTCGTAGCGTTCCTGCTTGCCGCTGATGAGCTTTGGCTCGCCACCGTTTTTGCCGATCTCGTAAACGTCTTCCAAGGTGAGCTCGCCCTTTTCGAAAGCGGCGCCCTTGCCGGAGTCGAAGCTCGCGTAGCGTTCCTTGCGCATGCCCGGAAGCTTGGAATCGTTGAGCACCTTCTCCGCGATCAGGGCAGCGCGAGCGAACGCGTCCATGCCTGCGACGTGAGCGATGAAGATATCTTCGAGATCCGTGCTGTTGCGACGGGTCTTGGCGTCGAAGTTCACGCCACCGCCTTGCAGACCGCCAGCGCGGAGGAATACCAACATCGCTTCGGTGAGCTCGTTGATGTTCATGGCGAACTGGTCAGTGTCCCAACCGTTCTGGTAGTCGCCGCGATTGGCGTCGATGCTGCCGAGCAATCCAGCGTCCGCAGCTACCTGCAGCTCGTGCTCGAAGGTGTGGCCAGCGAGGGTCGCGTGGTTCACTTCGATGTTGATCTTGAAGTCGTCGAGCAAGTCGTACTGACGCAGGAAGCCGATCACGGTTTCGCAGTCGAAGTCGTACTGGTGCTTGGAAGGCTCTGCTGGCTTCGGCTCGATGAAGAAGGTTCCCTTGAAGCCGTTCTTGCGAGCGTAGTCGCGAGCGAGCGTCAGCATGCGAGCAAGGTGCTCCTTCTCGCGCTTCATGTCGGTGTTGAGCAAGGACATGTAGCCTTCGCGGCCGCCCCAGAAAACGTAGTTTTCACCACCGAGAGCGATGGTCGCGTCGATCGCGTTCTTCAGCTGAGCGCCTGCGTAGGCGACCGTGGCGAAGTCCGGATTGGTGGAGGCGCCGTTCATGTAGCGCGGGTTGCTGAAGAGGTTGGCGGTACCCCAGAGCAGTTTCACGCCAGAAGCGGACATCTTCTCTTTCACGTACTCGACGGCAGCCTTCAGATTGGCTTCCGACTCGGAGAAGGTCGCGCCCTCTTCCACCATGTCGACATCGTGGAAACAGAAGTAGGGAGCTCCAATCTTCGTGATGAACTCGAACGCGGCGTCGGCCTTGTTCTTGGCGCGCTCCACGGCGTTTGCGCCTTCAGACCATGGGAAAACCTTGGTGCCAGGGCCGAAGGGGTCTCCACCCACTCCGCAGAAGGTATGCCAGTAGGCGATGGAGAACTTGAACAGGTCCTTCATCTTCTTGCCGCAAACTTCCTGATCCGGGTTGTACCACTTAAAAGCGAGCGGATTGTCGCTGTCGCGACCTTCGAACTTAATCTCCCCAATGCCTGGGAAGTACTCTTTGTCTCCTGTGATGATGCTCATATGCGATGATGATTTGTTAAATCGATGGGGGTTTGAAGGTTAGGTTTCTTAAGAGAGTTTTGCGTGCAGCGCCGACTTCCAGCGCTCGTAGGCTTCGGAGTAAGCTCCGCTTTTCGGCTCGATCGTTCCGACCTGCTTCAAGGAGGAGAACGCTTCCTCCAGCGATCCGTAGACGCCTGCTCCCACGCCCGCTCCGCGAGCAGCTCCCAGGGAGCCATCCGTCTCGTAAAGCTCGATCCCAGCTCCGCTCACGCCGGCCAGGGTTTCGCAAAATAGCGGACTGAGGAACATGTTGGCCTTGCCGGCCCGAATTTTGGTGATGTCCAGCCCAAGCGGCTTCATCAGCTCGATGCCGTACTGGAAGGAGAACACGATGCCCTCCTGCAAGGCCCGGCAAAGGTGACCGCGTCCGTGGCGATTGAAATCGAGTCCGGCCATGCTGGCGCCTGGATTGCGGTTGCAAAGCACGCGCTCGGCTCCGTTGCCGAACGGCAAGGCGGTGAGGCCTTCGGATCCCACCGGCACCGCTTCCGCGAGCTTATTCATCTCGGGATAGGAAAGCCCGCCAAGCATGCGGCGTGTCCACGAATTGAAAATGCCAGTGCCATTGATGCACAGCAGAACGCCCAAGCGCGGCGCCTCTGCGGTGTGATTGACGTGGAGAAAGGTGTTCACGCGGGACTGCGGATCGTATTTCACCTGGTCGGTGACGCCGTAAACGACACCGGAAGTGCCTGCGGTCGCGGCGATTTCGCCAGGTTGCAGCACGTTGAGCGACAGAGCGTTGTTAGGCTGATCGCCCGCTCGATAAGCGACTGGAGTGCCTGCATGTAGACCGAAGTCGTCCGCCGCCTTCTTCGTAAGCTTCGCTTGTACCGAAAATGTGGGTACGACCTCGGGAATGAGATCAGGGGAAAACCCGGACTGCTCCAACAGAAAATCGCAGATCTGATTGTTCTTGAAATCCCAGAAAATTCCTTCCGAGAGGCCCGACGCGGTGGTCTGCGCCTCGCCCGTCAGCTTCATGGCCAGCCAATCGCCCGGGAGCATGACCTTGTCGATCTTAGCGTAGATCTCCGGCTGGTTCTCCTTAACCCAAGCCAGCTTCATCGCAGTGAAATTGCCGGGAGAGTTCAGCAAATGCGCTAGGCACTTTTCGCCTCCGATGGCATCGAACGCGGCTTGTCCATAGCTGACGGCGCGACTGTCGCACCAGATAATAGCGGGCCGAAGCACTTCCTTCGCCTTGTCGACGCAAACCAGGCCATGCATCTGATAGGAGATACCGATGCCTTCCACGGACTCGCCAGTGATGCGGGCAGCGGTCATCGCCTCGCGAACCGCGATGCGGGCGTTGTCATACCAGGTCTGCGGATCCTGCTCGGCGAAACCCGCTTGCGGGGATTCGATGACCAGCTCCTCCTTGGGAGCGAACGCGTCACCTACGCAAGCGCCAGTCTCTATGTCTAGCACAGCGGCCTTCACGGAAGAGCTGCCAACGTCGATACCAATCAAATAAGCCATGTCGGGAAGTGAATCTGGGTTAACTCGTAAAATGGGGAGGGTCGGGAGTATCGCATGATTCTCGAAATTTCGCCTTTAAAATCCGCTCAAATACTAGCATTATTTTCTCACTCTTTCTTCTGACGCAAAAATCGAGCCGCTACGTTTTGTCTTTCAACATCTTACGTAGCGCAAAAAACTCGTAAGTTCGCGTACTAAAGGAAAGACCGCAGCGTAAATGGAGGAACAGAAGCATTAAGAACCCATCAACCGAGTTAATTCAAGGTATTGTCGCGGAGGGAATTAACTACTTCGACGATCCGCAGTACCCCCTCACCGCGCGCCGCGTGAAATCTGGGCAGGAGCACAAGATCACCCACGAGCACGACCTCACGGAGGTCCGGCATACGCACGACTTTTGCGAACTCGCTCTCATCACCAAGGGAAGCGCCATGCATTGGCTCGAAGGGGCGGAGTTCCCCATTTCGGCTGGCGACGTCTTCGTGCTCCAAGGCAAGCAGGCCCACTACTACTACGACCTGCAAGGGCTGGAGATGATCAACATCATGTACGATCCCAGCCAACTGAACCTCCCTGAGAATCGTCTCAGAAAGATCCCCGGCTATCGAGCCCTCTTCTTGCTCGAACCGCTTTTTCGCAAGCAGCACAAGTTCACCAGCCACCTCCACCTCCGCCGCTCCTCGCTGGCCCATTGCGAGCGCATCGCCAGCGAGCTGGAAACGGAAATCCACGAGCAGCAGGAAGGCTACGAAGTAGCGATGTTCAGCAAGTTCGTCGAGCTGGTCGTCTATCTGTCGCGCTTGTACCACAAGTCGGAATCCACCAACGCGGAAGCCCTTCTGCGCGTGGCGAAGGTGATCGGATCCATCGAAGACGAGTTTGCGAGGCCTTGGAAAATCGAGGACTTCGCCGCCATGGCCCACATGTCGCGCAGCAACTTCATGCGCGTCTTTCGCACCGCCACCGGACAGACGCCGATCGACTACTTGCTCAATCTGCGCATCCAAAAATCAACTACGCTGCTCACTCGCACGAACCGACCCGTTTCCGAAATCGCGTTCGAGGTCGGCTTCAATGACAGCAACTACTTCTCGCGTCAGTTCAAACGAGCGCATGGCACCTCGCCTTTGAGCTACCGCAGAGCTCACTAAAAAGGCGCTCCCTAAAAAGGGCGCCCGATGGGATCGAAGAGCTACGCGACGCAAACTAGGCGTTGCTGTCCTGCTCGATCCTTTTGCGCAAGCTGGACGGCACGAAACTATCCGCGAGAAATCCAAGAGCTCCCTTAGCGTCCGAAAGAACGTACTCGATCTCCTGATCCAGCGGATTCTTCCAACCGGCGCCCATCTCCAGCAGGTTGTCGCCTAAGTCCTCCACCGTCTCGACCGACGCGTCGTCCGGCAACGCTTGCACGATCTGGGTGGCGGTCTCCACGTCTTGACGATGGCTCATCCAGTTCTGCACGGCATAAATGGCGATGGCGCAGGCGATGGCTCCGGACCCGATGGATCGAACCCACGGAACCCAAGCGGAGGAAGCTGGGGCGTCCTCTTCCTTGCGAGCGAGTTCCGCAGCATAGTCCTCCCGCGTGATTTGCGTCATCACGCGATTCGCCATGCCTTCGCATTCCCACGCCGTATTCGACGTTTCGCTACGCTTTCGCAAGCAGCGAGTCAGCTCGTCACCGCGGCGAAGCTCCTCCTCGAGCGCATTATCCTTAGAGCAAGCGGCTCGCAGCCACTTCGGCAGCGGCTTGTCGCTCGCCTGATACCAGTTGATTAGAAATCTGTTGATCGCTTGTTTCATACCTGTTCCTCCCTTCCGGCGGACTTTCTCATCTTCTTGAGCTGGTTTCGGGCTCTGAAGAGGATGATCTTAACATTGGTCTGGGACTTTCCCAGAATGCGCGAAATCTCCTCGATCGAAAGGTCGTCGACGTATTTCAGGGTCAAGGCCTCTCGAAAAACCGGTTTCAGCGAAGTCGCCGCCTCCCAGACCCAGGAAAGTTCGTCCTCCTGCGAGGCCTCCTCGTCTGGCGTCTGCGACGTTTCGACTAGATCGTACTCCAGCGACTCGGTCGGCTTGGTATCGCGGAAATGGTTGTAGGCGGTGCGGCGGGCGATGGTGTAAAGCCAGGTGGAAAAGCTGTAACGATTGTCGTAGCGGTGCAGGTTCCGGTAAGCCTTCACAAACGTATCCTGCACCAGATCCTCCGCATCCTGGCGGTTCCGAGTGTAGCGATAGAGGAAGTTGCACAGCCGCGCCTGATGCTCGCTCACCAGAGCGGCGAAATCGGAACGCGTCATCACGTCTCCGTTGGGAGTCGTGCTTCGTTCGCTTACGTTTTGAGCAGCGCTGGCCACTGGTTCGATTCCTGTCAAAAAGCTGGCTACGTCGTTCATGATCCGCGGGCGCTGCACTCCTGGCAACACTCGATCGCGGATCGCGCGAGTTCTTGCGTAGGTGCGATACGCGTTTCCTGGTTTGACTTTGCGGGCGCGGAGCTGGAGCGCGGCTGGGCCTTCTCCTGAGGCGCCGCTTGCTGATGGCCTTCCTGAGCTTCCGTAGGCCGTCCGGCTCCATGGGCCTTGCCACCCTTTTCCTGGATGATGTCCGAAAGCAAATCCCTCACCTTCTCCACTGGATACCTAAAATCGATCGATACCCAGCTCCTACCCTGCTCCACCTGCACGCGATTCACCACATCCATCAGCCCTTCGTTCTCTACTTGAGCGAATGAAGCCAAAGCCAGCATGCCTTGCACGATTCGGTAGAGCTGCGTCGAGACCTCTGGTCCGGAGGTGGATAGCACGAGATTGGCTCGAAAATCCTCCTTGTCCTCGCCGATGGAGAGCTGGCCGCCCTTGGTCTTCTGCAAAATGCGAGCCTGCGGCGGCATGTTTTTCAGTCCATCGAGCCCGGTTGCCGTGGCGATGAGAAAGAAGCCCTCCTCCTCGTTCAACAGCAGGCCGCTCGGATCGTTCTCCAGACTGGCCGATTTTCCTTGCACCACCTGATAGGCCGCTTCGATCTGCTCGTACTGCTTGCTCGCGATGAGCAGCTTCTTGTTCGGAAAGGCGAAATAGAGTTCCTCGTCGAGCACGTAGGAGGCGAACGGGCGGTCTTCCACCCGCTTGAAATTGATCTCGGAATCCTCCTGCAGCTCTTGGTGCGCGATGAATCCATCGAAAATAGTCTGCAGGCGCTCGCCGGTCTCCACCAGCAGCACCCCATCAATCTCCCCGCTCTCCACTCCCAAGGTTTCGCCGTAGGCGGTGACGGAATGGATCTCAGCGAGCAGTTGGTCGATATCCACCGTCACCGATCCCTGATTGTTCCGGGCGATCTCCTCCTTGAGATGACCGATCGCCATCCCGCTGAGCGATGCCTTCATCACTTGCTCCATGTCTATGTGGGCGAGCCACTTAGCATCCTTGGCAACGTTAGATTTCTCGAGTGGCGCCGCGATGATTGCTTGAGCCGCAATACAGGCTCCCGCGAAAAGTCGTCCTACTAATTTGATGCTAGTCATATTCGTTTGGTGTTATGTCCGTTTATTCACGAACACGTAGCATTCGGTTACGCCCTTTTTGAGAAAGCGGCTGCTCATCCTTCCTTGTCTCCGCCTACCGAATAAACCGAGCGCAAAAAGACGAAGGCTCCCAGCAGCAGGGCGACAGCTGAAATGATCGCCATGGCCAGCAAACTCCCTCCCAGCGCCCCGAAGGCGGCCGAAAGCTCGCTATAGCTTACCGGAGTGAGCACGTCCTTCACGTGGGCGGATACCGCAAGGCCGCGGGCGCCGGTGGGCAAGGCTCCCAGTCCAAGCTCCACGAAGGAAAAATAGAAAAGTCCGAATACCACATACTTGGCGGAAAACGCGCCGACTCCGATTGCGATGGCGGTGAAAGCGAAAGCCGCTCCCAGACCGCAGACCCAAAGAAGCGAAAGATCCAGAAAATCGACCGCTACCCCGCGGGCGAACGCCACCAAGGAAAGAGCGAGCAGAAAGCCCGCGACCTGCACCATGACCTGCAGCAAGCTGCTGGCGTAGAACGCTAAATACAAGCTCCCCTTGCTGGCCTGACGAGTCCAGAGGTATTCGATGGTACCCTCCTTCAACTCGGACCGCAGCGTCTCGCCACCCTTGGTCAGGCAGTAGACCGGAAGGAACTTCAAGGCGAACACCGAAATCGCGACCCACCAGAAGCGCTCCGTATCGCCAGGCCTGATCACCATCCAAAGAATCGCGAGGGCGATGGCGAAGGAAACGGCCAGACGCGTCAGCGAAGCCCCCGTGGAGAGCTCCCTGATTCGCATCAGCAGCAGCGCCCGCATGGCTTCCGCCAATCCTGCAGATCCAAGGGTTTGCCGCGTCATCGTGTCATCCTTTCGAAAATGCTGCTCAATGAGCGGTTCTTGTTGCGCAGAGAATAGATTTCGATCGTCGAGCATTCCGCCAGCAAGCGCGGCCAGTCCTCGAAAAACGACTCCGGACGCTTCACCCATACCGTCAGTTCGTCCTGCTCGCTGAGATAGCCACGGATCGCCCCGCTTTCCTGCAGGTGGGAGGCGAGTCGAATCGGATCGCTGCATCGGATGGAAATCTCGTCCGACCATTGCGTCATCGCTTCGCGTATCTCCAACTGACTCCCAGAGGCCAGCACGCGCCCCCAGTTCAGAATCAGAAAGCCTCCGCAGAGAAACTCCAGCTCGTGCAGGATGTGGCTGGAGATCAAAATGCTCGCCCCAGACAGAGAGAGCTCTTTGAGGATCTCCCCAAACTCCGCACGTCCCATGGGATCAAGACCGTTCATCGGTTCGTCCAGTATGACCAGCTCCGGATCATGCATGATGGCTTGAGCCAGCTTCACCCTCTGCTTCATGCCCTTCGAATAGGCTCCGATGGGCTTGCTCCAATGCGACGAGTCCAGTCGCGCTCGCTCCAGAGCCGCTTCCGCAGCATTCTTCGTATCCTTCCAACGGATACCGGAGAGCGACGCCAACGACCTCAGCCAGTCGACAGGTTTTAGATCCTTTGGAACCTGCTCGCGCTCAGGGCAGTAGCCGATGCGTTTCAACAGAGCTGCATTGTTGCGCGGCGACTCGCCAAAGACCGACAGTTCTCCTGACGATGGCGCGAGCTGTCCCGTCACCAGCTTGATCAACGTGCTCTTACCCGCTCCGTTCGGCCCCACCAATCCGGTAATGCCGCTAGAAACGTCGAAGGTGACGTTGTTCAATCCGAGAACCACGCCGTAGAAGCAGCTCAGTTCCTTCGCCTCGATGATCGCGCTCATGACTGACGTATCCTCTTGTTGACGACCACGATGCTGGCGACGCTCAAAAGCGAGAGAACGATGATCGGCACCAGAAATTCGCCGTTGGTTAGCGGCAATTCCTCCAGCTCCATGTTGTCGGTCGCCCCGGCAAACAATCCTGGAAAAAACGGGAGCATTCCCTGAGCATCGCTGATTAGATCTGGGATGCGATAAAGCGAATTGGACAGGCTCTCCAAGGCGTCGAAAGGATCGATATAACCTAAAACTGGCGAGACCAAGCCGACCGCGTCCGAAATGATGTCGAGCACGAGCAGCCCCAAAATCCAGTAGACCACAGCGGTTCCCGTCTTTTTCGCTAAGGAGGAGACCATTAGGGTGAAGCAGCTCAGCGTGACCACCGCCACCAGCCCCAAAGCGAGCCCACGGAGCAGCGAAGGAAACGAATGGTAGAAAAAGCTCCAGTCAGGAGCAAGGGCGTTGCCCACGACCCAGGAAACCGTCACCGGCAACAACCAGATGACCGAAAGAATGCACGCGACTACCCCGAACTTGCCAATGATGTAGTCCCAGCGGGTTAGGGCCTTGCTGCTGTAGATCACGATAGCCTGACTCGCTAGATCGTTGGCGATGAGCTTGTGAGCGAAAAGAGCCACCACCACCACCGAAATGAACGGACAGCTGTAGCTGAGCAAGAAGAACATGACTCGGTACAAGCCGTCGACACAGATTTCCGGATACAGCAAAGCCCAGGAGGTGATCCCGTTTAGAAACCTAGTCACCTGCGTTCCACCTACCGATTCCAGCCAAGCGATCAGTGAACTATCGGGAGCCACCAGTTGTCCGAAGAAAAAGAATACGCCGATCAAAATCAACGACTGCGCAAGAGATAGAATGAGAAAAGCCCGCATGATTCGACCGCTCAACGCCAGGCGCAAGCCATAGCGAGTGATCGAAAGGCGACGTTGCCAGACACTGACCGAACGCCCCTTCCATCGCCTGTATTCGGCATTCCACGACGCGTCCTTCACTTTGATCCTCCTTCCTCCAACGCCTGTACGAAGAGCTCGCTTAGCGCGTTAGGGCTCTCCCGAACCTCCTGCGGAGCGATGCCATTCTCATGCAGAACGCGAATCAACGGGTTGAGCGACGGCTCGCCATGAGCCACCTTGATGTTGCCATTGCTGAGCTTGCTGCAACTCCAGCCGAGCGATTCGAAGACAGCCATTGCGGTTTCGTGTTCGCGCGACAGCACCACTTCCGCCTCCGCCTTGCGCCGTTTCTTGAGCGAGTCCAAGGTATCATGAGCCACGATGCGTCCTTGAGCGATGATCACGATGCGATCGCAAATCCGGTCCACATCATGGAGCAAATGCGAGGAGAGCACCACGCTGATCCCACACTCCTGCCAAATGCGTTGGATGAGCTCCAAGATCATGCTCTGGCCCTTGGGATCCAATCCATTAGTCGGCTCATCCAAAAACACCAAATCCGGATCATGCACCAAAGCCTGGGCGATCTTGATCCTCTGCTTCATCCCAGTGGAATACGTATCCACTTTTCGGTAGCGCTCCTGCCCCATTCCCACGAAATCCAGCATTTCGTGAGCGCGCTGACGAGCCGCCTCGAACGGCATGCCGGACAACTCGCCGCAATAGGTGACGTATTCGCACCCGATCATGCCAGGGATGTGGCAGTCTTGCTCGGGAGCGTATCCGATTCGCCGCCGCGTCTCCCGACCGTGCTCGTCGATATCCTTGCCCAGTAGCGAAACCGTCCCACCGTCCTTGCTCTGTAGTTGGAGCAAACATTTGATGAAGGTCGACTTGCCTGCTCCGTTCGGTCCGAGTAACCCGATCGATCCTGCAGGAAGCGACAGGTCCACGGCGTCCAGCACCACTTGGGCGCCAAAGAGCTTACGCAACCCGCGGGTTTCGATAACAATTGATTGAGCGACAGGCATAAAGGAGGAGTTACCCGGGCAACTACACTATCCATCATAGGGAAGTTACAGCTTTTTTCGTTTTTCCCGAGCGGCGCCACCCGGCGCGAGCCGGTGACGAGGAGCCGAAACGCATCGCTTGTCACCTCTCTGTAAAAACGTTCGTTCAACGTTTCCCTCGGTTTCCCGATGCCGAATTAGCAATAGTTGCCCCCGCACGACCGTCACCCCATCGGAGCAAGACCGCTGCAAAACCACACTCACCAACCCCCTGCGCGAACACAGTTCAACTATCCATGATTCGACTAAAACAAGCCATCACCACCCTCTCTCTTTCAGCAAGCCTAGCCATCGCCTCCGGATCGCTAGCCGAACAAAGGTCGGAACCGACCCTCAAGGAAGCCCTCGAAGGAAAGTTCCTTGTGGGAGCGACGCTCAACGGATGGATGCTAAGCGACAGCGATCATCCCGCCTACGACCTGATCGAAACGCACTTTTCCAGCATCTCGCCCGCCAACTCCATGAAATGGGGACCAATGAATCCTCAACCGGGCGAATACAAGCTCGAGCAGGCCGACGCCTTCGCCGCCTATGGGGCGCAGCAGGGCCTCGACATGATCGGTCACACCTTGTTCTGGCATAGTCAAACTCCCAACTGGGTCTTCGAGGACTCCGAGGGAAATCCCCTCACGCGAGAGGCTTTGCTCGCTCGCATGCGCGAACGGGCCCGCATGATGGCAGAACGCTACGGCGATCGCATCAAAACCTGGGACGTGGTCAACGAATCCATCGAAGGCGACGGCTCGTGGCGCAAATCCAAGTTTCAGCAGATCATCGGCGACGACTTCACCGAGCAAGCCTTCAGAATTGCCATGGAGGAACTCCCGGCAGACGCAAAACTGCTCTACAACGACTACAGCATGACCGATGAAGGACGCCGCAAAGCCGTGGTGGCCATGGTTAAGGACTTTCAAGAGAAAGGCGTACGCATCGACGGCATCGGCATGCAAGGACACTGGGGGATGAGCTATCCCAGCGCCCAAGAAATCGAAAAATCCATTCTCATGTTCGCTGAAACCGGGGTGCCGGTGCACATCACGGAGCTGGATATCGACTTGCTGGGCCGCGACCACTTTTTCGGAGCCAACGTCGATATTGGAAGAATCCAGGCCAACGAAGAGAACAATCCCTACGCCGACGGCAAGCTTCCGGCGGAAGAGGAGGAACGATTCGCCGATCGCTACGCCGAAGTCTTCGCCGTCCTGCTCAAACACTCGGATAAGATCGAACGGGTGACCTTCTGGGGCGTGACCGACGAGGATTCATGGCTCAACTTCTGGCCAGTGCGCGGCAGAACAAACTTCGCTCTGCTCTTCGATCGCGACTACCAGCCCAAACCCGCATTCTATCGCATCGTGGAGCTGGCTGCCAAAACGAACTCGGAGCCGACCGCCGAGTAGCGAAAGGCGCTACGTCACCCGCATAGCATCGTATTCAGAAAAACACGCGGCGTTCTCCTGGGGTGTTTCTGAAAAAGTTGGCTTTGCCAGCCCAAATTCCGCGAGAATGCCGCGAATCAGGTAAAGCGCAGCCTCCTACGTCCGTAGGCATCTACGCAGTCCGCTCACTCTGGCGCGACTGGAACAAAAAGATGTCTAAAATGAAAACCGTAATTCGTATTACGATAGCGGCCGCATGCTTGCTGCTATCCAACCCTATCGCAAACGCCGAGACCTTCGCCCTCGCATCCGGCGAACGTATCGAAGGAGTGGTGACAACGGTCCGTAGAGGACAAGTCACCTTTCAAACCGATTCCGATCAATCGGCCACCCACGCTCTCTCCGCTCTCGATGACGCGTCCAAGGAGCAGGTCGAACGCTGGATGGAAAACAATCCCGACAAAGTCGATGTCTACGAGGCATGGGACGTGAAGCCGGTGGTGCTTCGAAGCAAGGCCGCCGTGACGCCTCCCAACCTCTGCACCCCGGGCTTCAAGGGAATCGTCAGCATGGAAGTCACGCTCGACGAACAGGGGCGCGTCATCCATTCGAACGTATCCAAATCCACGCATTCCGACCTCGATGAAGCGGCCCAGGACGCCATCAAGGATTGGCAGTTCAAGCCAGCGAAAATAGCGGGCGAACACGTCAAGGCCAAGATCGCCATCAGCTTTCAGTTCAAAGCTTAATCTCCCGTACGGGCGGCTGGTGTCCTGCTCGGTTGCCAGTCGCCCAACACCGCTTCTTTCGCAAATCGATCGAGATCCTTTTCGTCCAGACGAATGGACCATTGCACGCGTTCCTTCAACGCCTTCGGGTCGTCCACGTATTCAGCGTAGAACACAGTGCTGCCAGGATCGTCGAGTCCCCAATCTCCCCATCCAAAGGAAGCGATGGGCGCAGTGTAGTTGCAGCTTAAATACACTGTCTTCGCGTGCGGCCGCCAAGGCCGACCGAGCACCACTTCGGTCAGACCGTGACTTGCGGTTAGTCGGCATTCCTTAAATACGAGCCCGTGCTCAGCTCCAGCGGGCGTCGATGCGGCAGTGATGAAGGAATCCGCCTTGCTCATGAGCTCGCACGATTGGAAGAACGCCGTAGCCGCTCCGAAGACGTAGTCGGTCGTGCCTTCGATGTAGCAGTTTTCAAAATACTGGCGAGAACCTGAGCCGGCCACGTAGAGCGTGTCCTGGTTTCCCAAAATGCGACAATCGAAAAAGGCGCAACGATCGCCCTCCACCCGCAAGGCGATGGCTTGACCCACTGGCCCGGCGCCGTTCTCGATGGTCAGATTGCGGGCCGTGAAATCGTCGGCCAACACTTCGAGCGTAGCGGTGAAAAACGTGCTGTTGCGCCCCCGGTCGACCTGATCGAAAAACGAGTCGTTGCTGATCACGACCTTGCCCTCTCCCACCAAATTGATCTTAGGATTCCACGGATGGACCGTGACCTTCTCCGCATAGCGCCCTTGCTTGATCGTGATGGTGATTGGCAGATCCGGGAAGGACTTGCAGTCGTCGATAGCATCCTGGATCCGCTCGAAGTCACCCGAGCCGTCCGCCGCCACCACCAGCGAGGTCCGGTAGGCGGCGTGACTGGAGCTTGCCACGAAAAACACGAGGAGCAGGAGGGCGACGCGAAAACCAAGCATAGGAGGCATAGATCGGCTCATAATTCGGCTAGCAGTCTCCCTTCTTCGCCCGAAAGATCAAGTCCCGGATGGCTTCCGCTCAGCCTCGCGAACCGCATCGCGCCGAAGGGCCGCAGCGGTTTCGGTGATCCTTTTCGCGGATCCTAGTAGGAGACCTTCCAGACTCGGCCACCTTGATCGGAGCCGATGTACAGCGCCCCGTCCGGTCCCACCGCGACTCCCATCGGCCGATAGTCAGCTTGGCCCGGGCTGACGATACGTTCCTTGCCTATGAATCCATCCGCGAAGACCTCGTAGTCTCCGGTGGGCAGGCCTTGATCGTCAACCGGTATGAAGCATACATTGTAGCCCTTCTGCACTGGGGCCCGGTTCCAGGAGCCATGAAACGCCACGAACATGCCTCCGTGATACTTTTGCGGAAAGGAAGTCCCTCCGTAATAGGCCATCTGCATGGGCGCCCAATGGGCGGGAAACGCCACCGACGGCTCCTGAAAGCGGCCCGCCTCAGGCTGTTTCTCGCCATCGCCTCCGTACTCCGGCGAGAAGAGACGCACCTTGTCGATCGGGTCATAGTAGGTGTAGGGCCAGCCGAGGTTCGATCCCTGGCGCAGCACATGCATCTCTTCGGCGACGCGTTCTGCGTTGTATTCGACGCTGAAGGTCGGATCGACTACGTTGATCACATCGCGCCCGTTCTGCACCACGAACAATGCATCCGCCTTAGGCTGCCAGTCCAAGGTGAGCACGTGGCGATGCCCTGTCGAATAGTGGTATCCATCTTCCTGAGACTGATTCAAAGTGTTGGGATCAAAACGCCAGATTCCACCAAATTGAGAAAGAGCCTCCCGCACTGCTTCATCGCTCAATCCTTCGGCTCCGGGAGCCCGATCCGGCTCGCCGAGCGAGTTCGAGGGCGCGCCGACTTCGACATACAGGTTGCCAGCGGGATCGAAGGTGAACATCTTGGATGCGTGCTGCTGCCGGTCAACCAGTCCGCTGACCACAGTCTCGGCCTTCCCCGAAGGCATCAGTTGCCCTTTGGGCAGCTTCATGCGGTGGACGGAGCTGTCGGTCGAATAGTAGAGAAAGCCATCGTGAAAACCGATGCCGCTGCCCTGCTCAGGCGTACCGGGTACCGTTTTCACCACATCGGCATTCCCGTCGCCATCCTTGTCCTGCATTGCGACGACTCCCCGACCTCGGACCTTGCCATACACGTTCCCATCCGGGGAAACCGCGAGACCTCGAATGCCATCCAGGCCATCTGCGAATACCGACACCGAAAAGCCTTCGGGAACAACGATTTGGGCTGAGGCTCCGGCGGCGAAAGCTCCGGAGATTGCGATTGCGACGAAAGTGGGTCGAAGGGTCATAGAGCGAACACGGGTTGGAGTTGTAGGTTTGAGGCGCTTCCGGTACCGAAGCTTAGGGAAAGACGCATTCTAGGCTCGCTTGATCGCCCTGTCCACCCTGGAAGCGAACTCCTCTTATGGAGGAGTTCCTCGAGGAGACTGACAAACGGCTTGCGACTTGCGAGTTGACGAAATCCAAACCATACTAAGTTCGCACCATGAGACTTACCACCCTACCCCTCGCAGTCGGCGCCTTCATCGCAGCGAACCTGTTTGCCGCCGACGACCATCCGCAGCCTTTGGCGCTCGGCGCCCAAGCCCCCAGCTTCACGCTTCCAGGCGTCGATGGAAAAGACTGGTCCCTCTCCGACTTCGATCAGTCCGAGCTCCTAGCGGTCATATTCACCTGCAACCACTGCCCCACCGCTCAGTACTACGAGGAACGCATCAAAGCTCTGGTGACAGACTATCAAAACCGCGGCGTGGCGGTTGTCGCCATCAGTCCAAACGATCCTGATTCCGTAAGGCTCGACGAGCTCGGCTGGGCCGTGCGCGGCGACACCTTCGAGGAGATGAAGGAACACGCGGAGGAGCGCGGCTTCAACTTCCCGTATTTGTATGATGGAGACACTGAGGCGGTTTCTCGCCAGTACGGACCACTGGTAACGCCGCACGTCTTCCTTTTCGATCAAGAACGCAAGCTGCGCTACGCGGGAGCGATCGACGATAGCGAGCGTCCCCAACATGTGGAGACGCGCTACCTCAGGGACGCGATAGACGCCTTGCTCGCAGGGGAAGAACCGAACCTCGCTCAAACCAAGGTGGTCGGCTGCTCCGTCAAGTGGGCCGGAAAGGCCCATCTGGTCGAGGACTACATGAAAAAGCTCTCCCAGGAAGAGGTCGCGCTCGAGATGGCAGATCAAGAAACCCTTGCGGCCTTGCGAGCGAACGATGGCACCGGGACGTTCCGCCTGGTCAACTTTTGGGCCACTTGGTGCGCCCCTTGCGTAGCGGAGTTCGACGAGTTCGTGACCATCAATCGCATGTACCGCCACCGGGATTTCGAGTTCGTCTCCGTTTCGATGAACCGACCCGACGAAAGCGACCGCGTGCTGGCATTTCTGAAAAAGAAACAAGCCTCCAATGCGAACTACCTTTTCGCCCAGAGCAAGCGCGACCCGTTGATCGACGCCTTCGACCCCGATTGGCAGGGCGTCGCCCCGTACACCGTGCTGATCAACCCCGAGGGCGAAATCGTCTACCGCGAGATCGGCAGCATCGATCCAAGAGCCCTCAAGAGAATCATTCTGCGAGAGTTGAACGCTCGCAACCCATGGTGAGCAGCCTCCCGAATCGCGCCTGAGAAAGGGAAAGGCGGGAGTCTCCTCCCGCCTTTCGTCTGCTTCAACCAACCCAACCTACCACAGTCGGGCTGGACTCCGGAGCTCAAAGGCGACCTGGCAGGCCGACACGGGATCCGAGGTCCAGCGCTATTGGCAAGACCACCCTAGAAATCGAAGTTGTTGGGATCGCCTCCCCAGCGCATTCCGCGCTCCAGGTCAGCGATGCGTCGCATGTCGGAGTCCGAGAGCTCGAAATCGAAGACGTCGGAGTTCTCCACCATGCGAGAGGCCGTTTGAGTTTTGGGAATGGTGGCAACTCCCGTCTGTAGAATCCACCTCACGATGACCTGGGCAACACTCTTCTGATAGCTCTCCGCGATCTCTGAGAGCGTCGGGTCCCGCAGTATGCCTCCGCCATGCATAAACGGACTCCAAGCCTCCACTCGTATGCTCCGTTCTTCGCAATAGCGTTTAAGATCGAGGCTTTGCAAATACGGGTGATATTCGATCTGATTGACCACCGGCATCTCATCGCAATTCGTTTCTATCTCCTCGAGATGGCGAGGCAGGAAGTTGCTGACTCCGATGGCTCGGATGCGCCCTTCGCGATAGAAACGCTCCAGCGCGGTCCACGAAGCCACGATCTTACCCTCGATGGGCCAATGCAGCAGAAAGAGGTCAACGTAGTCCAATCCGAGGCGCTTCATGCTCTCCTCGAAAGCCTGCTCCACGCGATCCGAACGCATCTCCGTATTCCAGACCTTGGACGTCACGAACACCTGCTCGCGCGGCAAGCCGCAGGTGCGAATCGCCGCTCCGACCCCTCGCTCGTTTCCATACAGCGCGGCGGTATCGATAGACCGATACCCGCGTTCGATGGCTTGGCGAACGATGGTCTCAGTCAAATCATTGTCGTCCACCTCGAAAACGCCCAGCCCGAGCCAGGGCATTTCGACCCCATTGCTCAACGTCACGCAGCGGGACAATCCCTCCTCCCTCGTTTCGCAAGTACCCTCGAATCTTTCCATAGCGTTTGATCTGTTCTCTATCGGCTAAACTGCATGCTATCTTCCGTATACTCCATCAGCTCGACGGGGTTACTATCGGGATCCTTGATCCAGCATTGATAGGAGTGGTCCATTCCCTGGATGATTTCCGTGACCTCGACCCCCTTGTCCAGCAGCCGTTGACGCTCCTCCTTCAGACCTTCGACTTCGAAACACAAGTGGCGATAGGGCGTGCGGCTATTCTGCTTCAGAGCGATCACGTCGCCGCCCCATTGCTTGACCGCCCCTTTCTGATCGAAGATCTCGATAAACGTCCGGTTCCCGCAGTCGAAATACCAGCCAAAGGGCGTGCCGTCATCATGCTTCATATCGAAAACGAAGGGGAATCCAAGCAGGTCCCGGTAAAATGCCTTCAGCGGTTCGGGTTGGTCAGTGAAAAAGCAGACGTGGGCGAGGCGCGTGATCATAGGGAGAAACCGTTTGAGTTTGACGAAGAGCGATTTGAAAAGAGGCAGCAGCCCTACTCGGAAAACAGCTCTTCGCGTTGCGTCTATCAGGCCGGAAGAGGCCGGGGACGATTCGCCACCCTACGCAATCCGCAGAGCGGAGGTCAACCGGGTCCGGAAACCGCGTTGATCTAACAAAAGAAAACGGGCGGATTAACCGCCCGTTTGACGCTCTCACTCCCTGGTTGATTCATTGACAGAGCCAGGCATCGCGTCCTTGTTTTCTATGCGAGAACTGTAGGACAGAGAAGCGGCCACGTCAATGGAACTCGGAGCGATTTCGCGCATTTTACCAAGGAGTTCCGGCTGCAGCTCGATTCACGAAAAGCGACGAAAACCCGGCGCTGCGAAACGACTAAACCAACTCTATAAAACTGAGAAGACCGGGCGGTCCCACATCCGCCCGGCCAAGCAACGACTCAGTTTTGGAACTAAAACCTGACTACTTAATCTCGCTAAAGTGTTTAGGTGATTTTCGTCTTTTCGTGTTCCTCACTCGTTTTTGAGTGTGCGTAGAGAATAACAGATCCGGGCGTTTTCGACAATCCGTGAAGCATACCGAATGCGGCGTGGAATTCCGCATTTTCGCTGAGCTCAACCCGCAAATACCCGGACGGTATCGCTCCCTGACGCTTTTTCAGGCTTTTTGGGCGGTTTGCGTAGAATTGGAGTGGACAGATGCCCACCTCCGACTAACACCTTTGGGAGCTATGTCCAAAGTGCTTAAAGTAACTCCTAAGTCGATCGCCATCGACCTGCTCCTCGTCGCCGTCGTTTTCCTTGGCTTCACCGTCTGGTTCCGTCCTCACGTACCGAGCGAAAACGAAAGCACCATATGGCTGGTAGCCATGTACACGGCCCTGCCCGCCGCTGGCACCTTCTGGCTTTGCTTGCAGATGTTCAAGGTCACCCTCGCCCACCAGCGCAAGCTGAAGGCGGAGAGCAAATAGGGCTGCTCTCCCCAGTCGAATTTCCAAAACCGGTCGCTCCCAGAAGCGTCCGGTTTTTTATGCGACCCACGGCATCCCGAAAGAGGAAAATCGCTACCAGTCGCTCGTCCGCCTCGCGGGAAGGATCGAGCGAGACCGCTTTCGCTCTAAAAGCCGAACTCCTCCTGGGCCTCGTCGCAGGCGCTCGCTCCTTCCAGCAGCTTGCGCAAAAACAATGGGCGATGGATCGACGTCGCCCCTTTCTCCAATATGGCCGAGCGATGAAGCGCCGTGGCGTATCCTTTGGAAGAAGCCAGGTCGTAGTGAGGAAACTCGCAGTCCAAGGCCATCATGATCCGATCTCGCGTGACCTTTGCCACGATGGAAGCCATAGCGATGCAGAGGGCCTTGGAATCGCCTTTCACCAAGGCCTCGTGCGGATAGCCAAGCAACTTCATCGGCTTTCCATCCACCAGAATCAGCCACTGCGATAGCGTTTCCACCGCCGCGGCCTCCGGATTTCCCATGGCGAACAACGGGTCGGGATCGTGAGGAGAGATTTCCGCCTTCTGCAAGATCTCCTCCACGGCGCGGCGCATAGCGGTCTGTGTCGCGCCGAGAATGTTCTGGTCCTCGATCTCCTCCACCGAGCCTCTTCCCACTCCGATCACTAGCCGTCCCTCGCGCTCCAGCCAGCGCAGCTTGCCGTAGAGCTCCTCGCGCTCGTCGAAGCTCAACAGCTTGGAGTCGTTGATGCTGGAGGAGTGGCGCTTGCACCATTCGCTGTCGTAAAACGATTCCCTTGCCGCCACCGCCGCCGCGACCACCGGCCCCGCCAGGGCCCCGCGACCCGCTTCGTCCACCCCGATCAATCCGCTCACGCCTCGCCGAATCTGCTTCCGGTCAAACGCTCTGAGACGATACGACTTCACGACGGGCCCTCCACGCTACTTTCCGAATGTGTACTCCTTGGGCTTCTTCAGCGGCAGTCGATCCAGCATGCCAGCCTCCTTGACCACCTCGTAGGAGGTCTTGAAGTGAAGCTTCGCATAGGCGCCCAGCTCCTCCGGTCCATACTTCTTTAGAATTTCCATCGCCTGGGCTTTCGCAAGCGCGCTCGCCCCCTTGAGCAGCTTGTCCCCAAACTTCTTGGACAAGCCATCCATGTAGCGCACGTATTCCGCACGAGCCACCACCGAAGCGGCCGCCACGACGGGATCCTCCTCCGCCTTGGTCTGCATGCGCAGGTCGAACGACGTATCCTTAAAATAACGACCGACCAGGTCCTGCTTGCTAAACTGGTCCAGCATGCCCCATGGCACCCGCTTCTTGGCCAACGCCGCCGTGAGCGACTTGGAATGCTGCCAAGCGAGCAGCAGATTCAGATTCGCCCGCGGCTTTCCCATGAGCTCGTTGTACTTGCGCATGCCGCAAAAGCAGGTCTCCACAGAGACGCCTTTGGTCTCTCGAATGATCTTATCCAGTTTTAGGATACGCGGGTCGGAAATCTTCTTGGAATCCCTTATGCCTTCCTTGATCCAGGCGTCGATGTGGACCTTGTCGGCGATGACGCAGGCCGTGACCACCGGCCCAAACAAGTCGCCCTTGCCGCTTTCGTCCATTCCGGCATGCGACTCGAACCACTCCGGATGATAGACCTCGTCGTAGCCGAAACGAGCCTCCCCCAAAACTTCCGGTTCCAAGGTGTTGATAACGAACTCCTCCGTCTCCTTGCCCTGCACCACCAGCTTGCCACTTTTGTAGCCGACCACGTTCACCTTGTTTCCCTTGAAAGCGAAGCTTGCGTGATCGACCTCGTAAGGCTCCCACATCTTCATCTCCAAGATGTGCCGCAGCTTCTGCAGCTGATCCGCAGTGAGCTTGTTGGTGTACATGCTCTTCTTCTTGGGCGCGTCAGGATCGACAACTGGTTTCTTTTTTCCTCGGGCCATCAAAAAATCGTTTCTCCCACAGCAAGGCAGAGCCGCAAGCGTTTGGAAACGAAAAAGTAACACCATCGCCAAGACCATCGCTCGACTCCGCTCCATCGCACAAAATCCTCCTGCGCGCTTGTGTCGCGCGACCAATGGCTTATGCCCTTGCCCAACCAATGCCCAAGCCCCTGACCGACAAAAAGACCTCCTTTCGGAAAACGCTCATCCACTGGTACGACGCGAACGCCCGCGACCTGCCCTGGCGACGCTCCCCAAGTCTATACAAGACAGTCGTTTCCGAATTCATGCTGCAGCAGACCCAGGTCAAGACCGCGCTGCCCTACTTCGCCGCCTGGCTGGAAGCCTATCCGGACTTCGCCACCCTCGCAGCCGCGAGCGAAGAACAGGTCCTGAAAAGCTGGGAGGGACTGGGCTACTATTCACGAGCCCGAAACCTACATAAACTGGCTCGCGAGATAGCGGAAATCCCGGCCCCCGACCTGCCGACCGACGCGAAGAGCTGGCTCTCGTTTCCAGGTGTGGGCCCCTACGCCGCAGCCGCCATCTGCAGCATCGCCTTCAACGCCCCGTCCGCCGTCATCGATGGCAACGTGGTGCGCATCCTCGCTCGCCTCACTGCAGACGAGCAGGCGTACAAAAACTCCACCGACGCCGCCAAATCCTACCGGGGCCTGGCGGACGCGTTGTTGAATCGTCAACGTCCGGGCGACCACAACCAAGCCATGATGGAGCTCGGAGCCACCGTCTGCTTGAAGAAGAAGCCGAACTGCCTGCTCTGCCCAGTGCGCGAGCTCTGCCAAGGCTACGCCCGAGGGATCGCGGAACGGCTGCCCGCGCTCGCGAAAACGAGCTTCGAGTCGAAGACCGTCGAGCGCGCCTGGGTGAACGGTCCCGCCGGCATTCTGCTGCATCGCATCCCCGACTCCGCCAAGCGCATGAGAGGCTTGCACGAGCTTCCGGAGCTAGGCGAGCTCGGGCTCGAGCCGACCCGCGACAAAGCGCTGCTCGAGCGCAAACGCGGCATCACCCGCTACCGCATCACCGAACGCTTCCACAGGTTCGCTCCCGAGCAGCTGCCTGATCAGCTGCCCGTCAACTACCTCTGGGCCAGCCCCGAGCAGGTCCAGAAGCTTCCATTCTCAGGCCCGCACCGCCGTTGGATCGAAGAGCTGATGAAGCTCGACTGAACGCGCCGCACAAAGACCGACCTGCTCGCCGCCTGCGCAACCGATATTCGCAACGTGGCAAAAAAGAGTTGCGCCTTTCCCTACCTGCTCGGAATCGGAACCGCGAAAAAAAAGACCCGCCGTTTCCGGAGGGTCTTACGAAAGGTGATACTGAGAAGGCAGGAGTCGACTAGTTGTCGTACTTGCAGCGGATCATGTTGTTGAAGGCTGCGACCTTCTTCTGACGGCGCTTCGCTTGGGAAGGCTTTTCGAAGTAGCGATTCGCGCGCACGTCCTTGATGACGCCTTCGCGATCGAGCTTCTTCTTCAGGCGGCGGAGAGCACGTTCTACTGGTTCGTTTTTGCGGATTTTTACTTCGATTGCCATAACGGGAAAGTGAAAGAGGCGTAACAAGGACCCTTTGCCTCTGGTCGTCAACCCTTTTCTAAGAATAGGGTCACTCTAGATGCAGCAGCTTTCGTCCTCAACCTCCTGCAAACGACCTTCAAGCGCTCGCTCCAGCATTTCCGCCAGGAGCTTCTTCTTGATCGGCTTGGTCAGGTAGGCATCCATTCCGGCGGCGAAGCACAGCTCTCTATCCCCTTGCATGGCGTTGGCGGTCAGGGCGATCAGAGGCATTCGAGCCCCCGTGCCGGACTCCTCCTCCGCTTGACGCAGCTTACGGGCAAACTCGTATCCGTCCATGCGCGGCATGCGACAATCGAGCAAGATGACGTCGTATTCGTTGTCGACGCACTTCTCCAGGGCTTCGAGGCCATCCTCGGCCTGATGGCAATCGTAGCCGAGCTTGCCGATGATGTGAGTGACCAGCCGGCGGTTCACCGCGTTGTCCTCCACCACCAGCACTCGGGCTCGAGGCGGCTCGCAACCCGGCGCCGCATCCATATCCGAAAACGATTCTTCATCAGAGTCTCCATCGCCCGCGGAGCCCATCAGCGCATCCAGACAGCGATCGATCTGGCTGGGCTTCACTGGCTTGCAGAGATGAGCCCGCTTGCCGCTCTCATCCTTCAACTCGCTCCCGTGAGAGGAATGCAGCACGATGGCCGGCCGGCCTTCCAGTTCCCCTTCCTCTAAAGTCTTCAAATAACGCTCGTCCACCACCGCGAGATCGTAGTCCTGCCGACAGGCTTCGAGCGAACGGCTGTAGGAGACATCATAGCCGCGGTAGGCGAACTCGTCGGCAAGCACCTTGGCCACCTTGGAATTCTCCGCTCGGAGCAGCACCCGTTTGCCCTCTCCGCGATTTCGCGCCAGGTAGGGCTCGCAGGTTTTTTCGCATTCGGAACACTGAACGGTGAACCAGAAACGCGAGCCCACCCCCTGCTCGCTTTCCACGCCGATCTCCCCGCCCATCGCTTCGACCAGCTGGGCGCAGATCGCCAACCCCAAGCCCGTTCCGCCAAACCGACGGGTCGTGGACGAATCCGCCTGGGCGAAGGGTTTGAAGATGCGTTTCTGGGCCTCCGGCGAAATCCCGATCCCTGAATCCTGCACTGAAAAGCGAAGTCCCACGCACTTCCCGTCGCGGCAATCCCTGCTCAGCGTCAGCACGATTTCGCCTCGCTCGGTAAACTTCACCGCGTTTCCCAGCAGATTCGCCAGAATCTGACGGATCCGCCCGCTATCAGCCACGATGGTCTGCGGGACATCCACCCCGATCTCGCAAACGACCTCGAGCCCGGACTCCTGGGCGGACTCCGCCATCAAGGTCAGCACCGACTCGGCAAGGGCCCGCACGTCGAAGCGCCGAGGATCCAGTTCGATGCGTCCCGCCTCGAGACGCGAAAAATCGAGTATGTCGTTTAAGATCAGCAACAAGGCCTCCGCGCTATCGCTAGCGGCGTGAAGCAGCTCCTTCTGGTCGCGATCCAGCTTGGAATCCGCCAGCAGAGTGATCATGCCGAGCACGCCATTGAGTGGAGTGCGTATTTCATGACTCATGACAGCGAGAAACTCCGACTTCGCCCGAGCCGCTTGCAATCCGCGGTCGCGCGCGATCTCCAGCTCCTGATTGGAGCGAATAAGCTGATTCGTGGTCCGCTCCAGAGCCACCTGCCTTTCCTCCAAGTCCTGCACTTTTTCGCCCAGCAACCGGCTTTGCAGCTTCACCAGCGTTCGCGTCTTCAGCAGCCCTAGATACGCCCCGGAGCGATCAGTCACGACCACATCATGCCAAAACTGCTCCTCGTCGCGGTCGAAGGCGCGATTCAGGATGTCCACCAGCGAGTCATCCACCCGCACCACCAGCGACTCCGGCACGAGAAAGTCGCGAAGGGTGGATCGAGCGTTGAGGGCATAGCCGAACCGAGTGCCGAGCACCGTGCCGATGCGCCGCTGGCTGCAAAGCCCGATCACTCCACGCTCCGATTCCACCGCTGCGTAGCGACATTCGGCGCGATTGAGAAAAGTGAACGCATCTTCGATGAGCATGGAGGCTTTCAATGCCGGCAAAGGGGAAAGCATTGTCCTCAAGTCGATCTCATCGATCGCGCTTTGAATTCGAATAACAGGATCCATAGTCTCCCCAAAACATCGACCAAGCGCTCTCGCCAATCCAGCTTCCAGTGGTTACAGTATTGCGACAAGTTCGCAACGAAACGAGCCGTCGGCTATCGATCAACACGAGGTCGGCCTGCGAACCCCTCTACCCCACTTAAAAAAAGACGGCTCGGGCGTTTGAAACGCGAGCGGTCCGAATCGAAAGACGACCGTCTATTGCGTATAACCGGTTTTCGGATACGACGACTTGCCGTTGTCTCGCGAAACGCCAACCGACCCCCGCCTTTCCACCACGGTCTCCGACCGACTCTCCATCGGATCATCTCCCTTCGCAAGACTATAGCTCACGGCAGTTCGCTCCGAAGCCTGCCTGTAGCGCAGCGCCTTTTCGCTTCCTCCAACGTGGGCGCTTGACTGCTTCTCAGCCAACCTCTCCCTCGCCTTCGGCCCGTCCCCCCGTTCCGAAGAAACTTGGCCTCCTTCGCTCGCTGCCACCGCGGCCAAAGCCGCTAGGGCCATGGCGATCCCTCTTATCGTTTTCATATTCCCTCCTTCTCCCTTCTTCGCCAATCGCTTGGCGTTCAGATGTTATTTGTTTTTTGATTACCCTTTCTACAGCGAAGGAACCGGGCGCTTCGACTGCGCCCTTTCTCAGAGCTCGTCATTCCCGATGGCGCATTAGGGCGACCCGACCCGAGACCGGGGCGGTCTGAACAACCCGTTAATAACCGTGGAACAACCCTGTGAATAATCGCTAGCTTCTTTCCTTTGAAAAAGCTGCCAAACGGGCTTTGCTTTCCCGCCATGCCAAATCCCGCCGAAGGACCCTTCGTCCACCTTCACAACCACACGCACTACTCGCTGCTCGACGGATGCGCCAAGCCCTCTCGAGCCGCCCAGCGCTGCGTGGAACTGGGCATGCCGGCGCTGGCCATGACCGACCACGGCAACCTCTTCGGAGCCATCGACTTCTACCGTTCCTGCAAGAAGGCCGGCATCAAGCCGCTCATCGGCTGCGAGCTCTACCTCGTTTACGATCACAAGATGTCGGAGCGGCCCCGCCGGGAGCGAAAGCGCACCGATGACATCGGCGACATTCCGGAGGACTACGTGCCGCCAAAGGAAGACTTCCCTAAGTTCCAAATCCACCACAAGGGAGTCATCGCCAAGGATTTCGAAGGCTACCAGAACCTATCGAAGCTCATCTCCAAAGCCCACACCGAAGGCGTCTACTACAAGCCACGCGTCGATGTGGAAACCCTCGCTCAATACTCAAAGGGACTTATCGGGCTCTCCGGCTGCATCAACGGAGTCGCCTCCCAGTACCTCATCTACGGCGACTACGAAAACGCACGCAAGGCCACCGCCACCTTCGTGGACATCTTCGGCAAGGAAAACTACTTCATCGAAATTCAGGACCACGGCATGCCGGTTCAGCGTCGCATCATCCCGGGACAGCTCGATCTCGCGAAGGAGTTCGGCCTGAAGGTAATCTGCGCCAACGATTCCCACTACGTTTACAAGGAGGACGCTCAGCCGCACGACGCCTTGCTCTGCATCCAAACCGGCAAGATCATCTCTGACGAAAGCCGCATGAAGTACCCTTCCCAGGAGTTCTACCTCAAGAGCCGCCAGGAAATGTACGAAATCTTCAAGGAAGTCCCGGAGTCCCTCGACAATACCGTGCACGTCGCCGAGATGGTGGACCTGGAAATTCCATTTGGAGAAAACCACTACCCGATCTTCGAATGTCCTCCAGAACTTGGATACAAGAAGGACGACGACGCATTCGACCGGATTCTCGATATCTACGAGCGTGAGAAAACCAAGGTGAACAAGCAGAACGGAGACGACACGATCTGCAAGCTCACGCCCGAAGAACGCGCCGCGCATAAGAAAAACGGATACATCCTGCTCGACCTTTGCAAAAAGGGTCTCAAGGAACGCTACGGCGTGGACTACGACAATCCTACCGCTTACACGCCAAAAGAGGACGAGCGCGAGGATTTCGCCCAGTTCGTCTGCGACCAGATGGATTTCCAGCTGGCCATCATCACCGGCACCGGCTTCGTGGACTACTTTCTCATCGTCTGGGACTTCATCAACTTCGCTCGCAGCAAGGGCATCCCCGTCGGGCCAGGTCGCGGTTCCGGCGCTGGCTGCATCATCGCCTACGTGTTGAAGATCACCGATATCGACCCGTTGCGCTTCGGCTTGCTCTTCGAGCGAATGCTCAACCTGGAGCGCGTTTCGCCTCCCGACTTCGATATCGACTTCTGCATGCGCAGACGCGATGTAGTGGTAAACTACGTACGCGAAAAATACGGTCATGACTCCGTGGCCAACATCATCACTTTCGGTACCTTCGGGGCGAAGATGATCGTGCGCGACCTGGCTCGGGTGAACGATCTTCCTTTCGCGGAAGCGGACAAGATCGCCAAGATGATCCCGGACGAGCTCAACATCTCGCTGGATGACTCGGTCGAGAAATCCGCGGATCTACGCGGCGAAATCGGCCGCAACCCAGTGGCCAAAACCATCATAGAGCACGGAAAGGTCATCGAGGGCATGGTGCGCAACACCGGCAAGCACGCCTGCGGCATCATCATTGGCGACCAGCCGATTCACAACCTCGTCCCAGTCACCCTCCAGGAAGGCGACTTGACCACCCAATATCCAAAGGGTCCGTCCGAGGATCTGGGCTTGCTCAAGATGGACTTCCTGGGTTTGAAGACCCTCACCGTCATCTCCGACGCCCAGGACAACATCCGACGGACGCGGGAGCTGCCGGATTTCGATATCGAGAAAATCTCGCTCGAAGACCCGAACACCTACGCCCTGCTCAATGCCGGCAACACTGTCGGCGTCTTCCAGCTCGAATCCGGCGGCATGCAAAACCTCTGCAAGCAGATCGGCCTCTCCGTCTTCGAGGAGATCATCGCGTTGATCGCCCTGTACCGTCCGGGACCGATGCAGTTCATCCCGCAATTCATCGAAGGAAAGCGCGATCCGAAAAAGATCCAGATTCCGCACCCCTTGCTCGAGGAGCTTGTATCCGAAACCTACGGCGTGCTGGTCTATCAGGAGCAGGTCATGGAGTCCGCCCGCATCATCGCCGGCTACACGCTTGGGGGAGCGGACATGCTGCGTCGCGCCATGGGCAAGAAGATCAAATCCGTCATGGACGCCCAGAAGGAGGTCTTCGTGGAAGGCGCTGCAAAAACGCATGGCATGGGGAAAAAGCAGGCATTGGAGATCTTCGCCATCCTGGAAAAGTTCGCCCAGTACGGATTCAACAAATCCCACTCCGCCGCGTACGCCATGCTCTCCTATCGCACGGCGTATTTGAAAGCCAACTACCCGGTGGAGTTCATGGCGGCGCTGCTTTCCGCCGAGCTCGGCAACGCGGACAAGGTTTCCCACTTTATCGACGAAGCCAACAACATGGGCATCCGCGTACTCAGTCCGGACGTGAATCAGTCTAACGAATTCTTCACGCCATCCGTCGAGGAAGCCGACGACGACAGCCCCGGCTCCATTCTCTTCGGTCTCGCCGCGATCAAGGGCGTGGGGGACTCCGCCGCAAAAACCATCATCGCGGAGCGCGAGCAAAACGGGCCCTACGAGGGACTCGACGATCTGCTGGAGCGCATCGATACCAAAGCGGTCAATCGCCGCGTCCTAGAGTGCCTGATCAAGACTGGCGGTTTCGACTTCACCGGCGAGCCGCGCGGCTGCCTCTTCAGTCGATTGGAGGAGGCGATGAATTTCGCTGCCGCTCAGCAGCGCGATCGCGAAGCAGGGCAGAACTCATTCTTCGACATGCTGGCGGAAGAGCCATCGTCAGCTTCGGGGGATGCCTCGCGTCCCACCGCTCCTCAGTGGGATCCTCGAAAGCGCTTTCCGAAAGGCGAAATGCTGCAGTACGAGAAGGAGCTGCTCGGATTTTACGTTTCCGGGCATCCGCTTGATGAATACAAAGGCATCGCCGAAGCCCTGACCAATTTCGACTTGGACAAGGTCGACGAGCTTGGCGACCGCGTCGAATTCCAGGCCTGCGGCGTCGCCGGTGGCGTGGTCAAAAAGCTCTCGCGACGCGACAACCGCCCATGGGCATTTTTCTCGCTGGGAACGCGCAAGACCTCACTGCAAGTCAATTGCTATGCGGACGCCTTCGAGGAATACGGCCACAACCTGGACAACGACGCTCTGGTGCTGATCAAAGGCACCGTCATTCGCCGCGACGGCGAAGTGCGCCTCAATGTGCTCGAGATTCACCCGCTGGAAGCCTACATGCCGGGTCAGATCAAGCACGTCACCTGGGTGCTCGATCCGGACAAGGACACGGACAGTTTCCTCTACGCGTATCGAGAAACCTTGGACAGCTCCAGAGGCAACACCACGAGCGATCTCGCCTTCCGCATCAGCGACACCTGCATCGCCTCCGCGCCAACCGCAAACAGCCTCGGCTGGCGAGTGAACACGAAGGACTGGGTGAAGCTTCGCAAGAATCCGGCGGTCGTGGGCTGCATCGTTCAAACCGAACCGGTCAAAGTGAAGCAGCGCGAGCGACGTTGGGCAAGCAAGGCGAGTTAGACGAAACGACTCGCCCCTATCGCCCGAACTGAGCGTAGCTTGGATTGAAGATAAAACGCTGTCTCAGCTTCGTCACTACAGGCTGCCCTGCCTTGGTAAGCGGTTCGAATCTCCATTGCTCAAGCGCGTACTGCGCGGCGGAAGTGACCAGCGGAGACACGCCCTCTCCCTTTTCGAGCAAGGTCGGCATGCGAACGTTTCCCTCCTGATCGACGTAGAATTCGAACACAGCCTCCTCGCCCGAGCAAGAGGCCTGCTCGGCCGCCGGTATTCGCGGCTCGACCCCGAAAAGAAGAGTCGGCGCTTCGTCGAGCTCGCTCGCGTTCGCGAATACGATCGGGTTTAACCGATAGCGCATGGCCGGACTCATGCTGGGAACGTCCTGGAAGAAGTCCGATATCGAGAAACGTCCTTTAGTTCGTTTCCGGCCTTGTCCCCCAGCATCGCTAAAGTAGATCGGCAGCATCTGCTCCGTATAGAAAGGGATCCCGCCGCGCTTCGCAGGCTCGAACGTCCAATAGTCAATCACTTCGGCCACCGCTAGAGCGAACTCCCGATCCGTTGCCTCCAGCACCAGCCAATCGGTCAGGTAGCCGAGTTCATCGACGCTCAAGGCCACCACAACGCTGCCCGTATGGATCCCTTTCGAGAGCAGCTTGCTCGGAAACGTCGGCATCGGTTGGGCCTTCACCTCAATCGCCTTCTGTGAAGCCGACTCCGCATCGGCTCGCGCGTTCGTGTCGCTGGAGCCCCCTGCCATCAGGCACGACATGCCTAGGGCAAGAAGTCCCTTAGTCATCTTGCTTCGTATTTTCATTTCCCTCTTTTCAGTTTGAAACTGAAACCGCCTCAGCTGCCTTCATGCCAAAGCATACGTAGTCCTCCCCATTCAACGGGTTTCAAGCCACCCGATCCGCTTGACAGTAAATTGCCGCGCAAAATGCAAAAAGACTCTTTCGGACCAATGAGAAACGAGAGAACTGAGGAAACCACACCAGACGGCCCGAAGCGATGTACCGGTCCGGAGCTGAGGCGTTCCTGGGAATTCGCGTAAATGGAATACAAAAGGTATCCAATGTTGTCCTACATCATCAAGATACAGGTATAGTGAGCGATCAAGCGAAACGAGCTCCTCAACCGCTTGGAGAAAATCGCAACGACCAATCGCCACGCTATGCACCTCACCTACACCAAGAAAACCACCCTCGCTTTCACCGCCCTCACCGTCTTATGCGTCGCTCTCGGGACAGTCGGCATCTCCGCCAGCAGGAGCATCCTCGATCGACTGGAGCTCTTTTCGAGCAACATTCTGCCTGCCACCGACTATCTGCTGCAGCTCGACCGGGACATGCATCAGGCCTTGGTCGCGCAGTTGAAACTTGGAGACGCAACACCCGAAGGCTACGCGGAGCAGATCGACTCGGCGAACGAGAACATCGCTCAGGTGAGCGAGCGCTTCGCTCTGTTCAGCAGCGCGGTCAGCAAGTACGCAACGCCACAAGTGGAACAGCTGCAAACCGAGTTCGTGGACTTGTACGAGGAATGGAAGCGGCTCAGCGAACGCTCGCTCGCCCTTCTGACAAGCGATCAGCCATCGCAACGAGAGGCAGGGCTGGAGCTGGTGAATGGTGAGACCATCGCCGCCTTCGACGCCGCGCGGGACCGCGTCGACAAGCTGACCGAGATCCTCGAAATCGAATCGGAAAAGATCAGTCAGCAAGCAAGCTCCACTTCGAAAACGGCCACCGTTCTCCTAGTATCTTTCGTGGCGCTCAGCATTCTCTGGGGCTTCTTCACAACCTGGTCTATCGGCATTCGTATCGGCCGAAAGCTGACCCGCCTGTCCAAGGACCTCGCCCTCAACGCGAACCAGACCGCGAACTCGGCGAACCAGATCCACAGCAGCAGTCAAAGCGTCGCCGACGGGGCTTCGCGCCAAGCAGCCACTTTGGAGGAAACCAGCGCCTCGCTGGAGGAAAGCGCCGCAAAGATCCAGTCAGGCGCCGAGTCGGCCCACCGCATCAAGCGCGTTTCAGAAGCGACCAACGAAGCAGCGAAACAAGGGCACAAGGAAGCAGCGGAGATGATTCAGACCATGCGTCTGATCGAGGAATCCAGCGCCAATATCGCTACGACCTTGAAGACCATCGACGAGATCGCTTTCCAAACCAACATTCTTGCCCTCAACGCGGCCGTGGAAGCGGCTCGAGCAGGCGAAGCGGGCGCTGGCTTCGCCGTGGTGGCGGACGAGGTGCGGGCGCTGGCTCAACGCTGCGCCACGGCAGCGAGAGATACCTCGAACCGCATCGAGGAGTCCACCGCGCGCAGCGCCATGGGGATCGAGGCGACCGAACGCGTATCCAATAAACTGAGCAGCATCCTCGACAAGGCGACGGAGATGGATCAATTGCTCGCAGAAATGGCCAGCTCCGCTCAAGAACAGTCAAGCGGCATTACCCAGCTCAATTCCGCCATCGCCGAAATGGACCGATTCACGCAGAGCAACGCCGCCGCATCCGAAGAGACAGCGAGCGCCGCGAACGAGCTGGACACACAGGCCAATCAGCTGCGCTCGATGGTGCTGGATCTCTCGCGCGTGCTGGGAGTGGAAAACCATGAGATCACCCGCCACCGGGCCAAAAGCGCCGCGACCTCGGAGGATTTTTCCGCGCCGAAATCGTCATCGGCAAGCAGCTTCCAATCCGAAAAAGCGGCAGACTCCAGCTGGAACGCCCCGAAACGTCAAGCGGCAGCTGTCTCCAGCGCGAGCTCCAGCGACGACGACCTCGACTGGGAGCAGTTCTAGCGAGCCCATATTCTCAACGACTAAAAAACACACCTAGACTATCATGGTATCCAAAATATCACGACTTGCGCTCGTCGCAATCGGCTGCTTCGGCGGTCTTCTCTCACATGCCAGCGAAGGCACTGCCGTTTGGCTGAGCGCTAGCGCTCCCAGCTACGAACTGACCGACAAGACCAAAACGAAAACGGCGGTCGAGCTCAGGCTTCCCGACGCTTCCGAGCTCACCTACTACCGCATCGGACAGCAGTTTTACACCTCGCTCAACTCCGACTGGCAGCTTGGGTCTCACCTCTCGTTCGAAAACAGCAAGAAGGCCAGCGACTGGAACCACACCATCCGGCTCGAGCTGGAACTGAATCCCAGCAAGATTTCGCTCGGTCAGAACGGTCCGGACCTGAGCATGCGCAACCGCTGGGAGTTGCGGTGGAAGGAAGACAAGGGCAGCGAGATCTTTCATCGTCTCAGACACCGCAGCAAGGTCACGTGGAAGCTGGAGAACGGCCCTTTCAGCTCCTTCTCGATCGGCGACGAAATTTTCTTCGAGGAAGACAAAGGCAAGATCACCATGAACCGCTTCTACCCGGCGATTCTCACCGCGAAGCACGGCGACGGGATCAAGGGCACCTACTACTTGATGTATCAGAGCAAGCGAGCCGGCACCTCCTCAGACTGGAACGGCGAGTACGTGCTTGGCATCGGTTACTCATTCTAGAAACGCGCTGCTTTCCTCGCCCATCGGGCTGCCCGGACCGTTTTCGCCTGGCAGCTCGAAATGCTGGTCCAGCTTGACGAAGATCTGCCCCAGGCACTTGGACAACACTTCGCGGTGCGTCTGGTCGTAGTCGTCACGCGAATACCCGAGGCGCAGCGTTTCGCGTTCCGTGAACACGCCCAGCTTGTTGCGTTCGCCATACGAGGTGAGGGTCGCATGGAAAACGCCTTCGATCTCTCCCATCTGAGTGTGCTCCCAGCGCAGGGCGAAGATTTCCAGCACGGGGTGACCCCGCTCCGGTTGCTCGTGCTCCTTGAGAATGCGATAGTCCATCGGCAGATTGATGGCCGCCACGTAAGGCGTAATGGTTTCCATGTAATCGCGATAACGAGCGTCGCGCATCTGGTCCGCCACGGTGGGCATGGAGAACTGCAAGCTCGGGTCCTCGTTGTAGTGAAACTTGATCTGCAGCGTATCCGCCGTGTCGAGATAGATGAAGCGCGGCTCCTCCTTCTCTCCGAGAGTGGAGCAAGCGGATAAAAGAAAACTGACGCCTGCCAGTAGTAGTCCGTTACGGAAAAGCCCTGTCGTTTTGCTAAGATTCATAGTGTCCTTAACAGAGATACGAAGCAGGCGCCTTTCCGGATTTATGTAATTGCCAAGCAGAGCTACCGCGATTCGTCTGCGGCCTTGAACACTTGCCAAGTGTGACTGGCCAAAAAGAGCATCACCAGGATGTTGAAGAAAGAGCGAGTCGACAACCAGAGAGCAACCGCTAAGAAGCCGATGGTGACGAAGCTGATGATGCAGCTCAGCTTCAATCGAGAAGGTCCCAAGGCAGCCAGGAGGATCTGACCGCCATCCAACGGCATGATGGGCATTAGGTTGATGATCGACCAGAAAATGTTGATCATCACCACCACGCCGACGAAGTACTGGAGGACGAGCTGGAAGTAGGTGCGGCCTTCCCCACCGCCCACGAGCACGAACTGCCCGATGAAGTAAAACAGTACCGCAAGCCCAATGCTCGCCGCTGGACCAGCTGCCGTCATGAGGATCCTGCCCTTGCGTCCGAAATGCGCCCCTTCGAAGCGAGCCAGGCCGCCCAAGCTGTGCAACATGATCTGCACCCGGGGGGCGCCCAGTCGCAAGCCGGCCAAGGCGTGGCCAAACTCGTGCACCAGAATCGAAAAGGTGGCGGCGAGCATGAAAGTGAAAACCAGGATCCACTCCTCCTGCCCGCGGGCGTCCAGAGCCCCACCGAGAAAGGCGCTCAGCACCCAAAACATCCAGTGAATCGAAATGGGAATTCCAAATAAGCTAAATCGTATCATGCGTAAGGGATTGGCGAGGGCGCCGAGGATTGAAATGGCGCCCGGCCCAAACCGCGACCATGCCGATTCATTCGATTCGTGAAAGAAAATTCGGCATTCGCTGGGGGCGAGTTCTGCTTTCCTACCGGTCGAATTCCATTCCCTGGGCCACTCCCCTGTCCAGCAACGCGCTCTCGATGCGATACTGGATGGCGGTCTTAGGCAGGTCCCAGTTGGGGGCGATAAGATCGTCGAAATCGGCGATGCCAAAGAGTCGCTGCACCACAATGCTCGGGTCGAGTCGAGGCAAAAAGCAACTTAACGTGTCGATGTAGCTCTCGAGGCTGTGCAACGGAAACGGCTTCTCTCGGTATCGTTTCGCTAAGATGGAGCCCCGCACCACATGCAGGTGGTGCAGCTTTACGAATGCGATCGGCAGGCGATTCAACGTTTCGGCTACCGCCGCTCCGTCATCGTCGAACTCTCCCGGCAAACCGAAGATCGTATGGGCGCACACATCGAAACCGAAGTCCGCGGTCATTTTCACCGCCGCCTCGAACTGGGCATGCGTGGTCCCGCGATTGATGCAGCTCAAGGTGTCATCGTTTACCGATTCCATGCCGTATTCGATAGATACGTACAAGTCGCCGAACGCTCGCTTCAGCATGCTCAGCTTCTCGCGGTCGATGCAATCCGGACGGGTGCCGATGGTCAGGCCCACGATATCCGCATCCACCGACTCTACGGCCTCGCGATAGATGCGCTCCAGATCCCCCACCGGAGCGTAGGTATTCGTATTCGGCTGAAAATAGATCATGAACCGCCGCGCCCCGTAGCTTCGGCGAGAGCGCTCGATCCCTTCGACCACCTGCTCCCGCACGGTCGGCAGACTGCGCGTGTGCCTCGGCGTGAAGGATTCCACGTTGCAATAGGCGCAGCCGCCGTACCCAGCGCTGCCGTCGCGGTTGGGACAGGTAAATCCCGCGTCCACAACCACCTTGAAAACCTTGGCCCCGAAACGCTCGCGAAGGTAGCGCCCGTATCCGCGATAGGGTTTCCCATGAAAGCGATCCCATAGGGCTTTCGCTTCAGGACTGGCTTGGCTGACGGATTTCATAAGGCCGCAAATACTTACCCTTTTGTATTTATTCCAGCTCAAACGCAGGAAACGCTACACGTCGGGACGCTCGCTCTTGCCATACGAGATCGTTTGCCTTTCAAACCGCCCTGCGAAATGAGCGGCGACCCCCCACACGACACACTCTGCCAGAAATTCATGGATACCTTGATCCGATCCACCGGAGCACGGGCAGCGCATGAGATCGAAACCCTGCAAACCCTCTGGAGCGGCTATGGAAAGATCGCTCGCTACGCCCTCGAGGATTGCGAGCTCGACTCCGTCATCGTGAAACGAATCAAACTCCCCACCCGCACGCTCCACCCGAGGGGGTGGAACACCGATCGTTCGCACCAGCGCAAGGTTCGCTCCTACGAAGTCGAAACGGCTTGGTATCGCAACGCGAACAACCGGTGCGACGCCAGTTGCCGCACCCCGAAATGCTACGCGGTCGATTCGCATGGGGAAGAAACCCTGATCGTTCTGGAGGACCTCGATGCTGCCGGATTCACCGAGCGTCGGCAGCAGGCGTCCCCTGAGGCCAGGGATGCGTGCATCGATTGGCTCGCTAGCTTTCACGCCCGGTTCATGGGCATGAAGCCCGAGGGCCTTTGGCCCAAAGGAACGTATTGGCATCTGGATACAAGACCCGACGAACTGGAAGCGCTCGAGGATATCGAACTGAAACGCGCCGCCGCGAAGATAGACGCGCTGCTAAGCTCGAGCCCTTTTCAGACCATCGTGCACGGCGACGCCAAAATCGCCAACTTCTGCTTTTCCGCGGACGAACGCTGCGTCGCCGCGGTCGACTTTCAATACGTGGGCGGGGGATGCGGCATGAAGGACCTCGCGTACTTCATCGGAAGCTGCCTGAGCGAATCGGAGTGCGAACGATTGGAAGAGCAGCTGCTCGGACGCTACTTTAGCGTCTTGCGTTCCGCCCTGAGCCGACAGCAAAGCGAGGTGAACGCCGACGAGCTGGAGGCGAACTGGCGCGCCTTGTTTCCCTTTGCCTGGACCGACTTTCACCGTTTTCTCAAAGGCTGGAGCCCTGGTCATTGGAAACTGAATACTTATAGCGAGCGACTTGCGAGGGCAGCGCTCAAGAAACTGAACAAATGAACCTTTCGGAAAAACACCTCTACGCCTTCGACGACTACGCAGTCGAGGCAGCCAAAAAAGCGGCAAAGATCATCGTCGAGAAACGAAGCAACGAACTGCAGGTGCTCTCCAAGGAAGGAGGCGACACCCTAGCGTCCCAAGTCGTCACCGAAGTCGATCGTCTCGCTCAGTCAGCGATTCTGGATACGCTCAGGCCTTGTTTGAAAGAGCTCGACCTCGGGCTGCTGGCAGAGGAGAGCTCCGACGACGGCAGCCGTTTCAGCAAGGATGCCTTTCTCTGCATCGATCCGCTCGACGGCACCTTGCCCTACATCAAAGGGACGGGAGGATTCGCTGTATCCATCGCCATCGTGCGTCGCGACGGAACCCCGCTCTATGGCCTCGTCCTAGAACCGCTCACCGGGAAACGCTATCAAGCGATCTCCGGGATGGGAATTCGACGCGACGCGAAGCCATGGAACCCGCCGACCGCTTCGGGCTCCTCGTTTCACTTTTACGGAGACTGCAGCTTTATCGATCAGCCTGATTCGACGCGGATTCTGGATACCGTAGCCAACGAACTCTCCCAACTTGGCTACACCTCGTTCGAAAAGGATTTCCAGTCAGGCGGCGTCATGAGCGCCTGCCACGTCATGGAAAACGCCCCGGCGTGCTACTTCAAGTTTCCCAAGGAACAGCCGGGCGGCGGCAGCCCTTGGGACTTCGCCGCCACCGCATGCCTTTTTCACGAAGCAAATCGCGTGGCAACCGATATTCATGGCGATCCTCTCGACCTGAACCGTCGCGATAGCATTTTCATGAATCACCGCGGCATTCTTTTCGCGACCGATGAAAACATCGCGCATTGCATCCAAAACGCCTACGCGAAATTGAGGCCATAGAAAGCGAGGCTGGATCAGTCTCCGCGAACCGGATTGCTCAGTTCGCCAATTTGCGAAATAGAGACCTCGACTACGTCTCCATCCTTTAGATACGACGGCGGACTCATAGCCGCTCCCACGCCCCCTGGCGTGCCTGTGAGGATGACTGTACCAGCAGCTAGGGTCGCGCTGCGACTGAGGAAGGACACGATGCGCGGGATGCTGAAAATCAAGTCGCTGGCATCTCCCTGTTGGCGCAACTCCCCGTTCACCCGCGTGGAAAGCTGCAAGACGGAGGGGTCCGGCACTTCGTCTGCCGTGACGATCCATGGTCCCAAGGGACAAAACCCATTGAAGCTCTTCCCGCGACAAAACTGGCCGCCGCCCCACTTCTTCTGCCAATCGCGAGCGGAAACGTCGTTGGCGCAAGTGTATCCAAGGATATAGTCGAGGGCGTCCTGCTCGCTCGCATCGCTGCAGTCGCGTCCGATAACGACCGCGAGCTCGCCCTCGTAGTCGACTTCCGAGCTGTAGTTCGCTGATGGCAAACGGATCGGATCTCCATGCCAGCATGCAGCAGTGACGTTCTTCATGAAGATGAGCGGGTACTGCGGCAGCGGGGTTCCTGTTTCCTCCGCATGCTTGCGGTAGTTCAGGCCTACGCCGAAAATCTGAGTCGGTCGAAAGGGCAGCAGCGATCGCTGAGCATCAACCTCTTCCTCCGTGATGGAAAACCCGCCGAAGAGGTCGCCTTGCAGCTTTCGGAACGGGCCAGACCCGGATTTTGCCGCGAGTCCGGATTTCCCTTCCGTATCCAAATATCGAATAATCTTCATCGCCTTGCTACGCCAATGGACACGCTATCGCCGAGCGAGCCTCGCGCCATCATGAGGTTCTGGCCGATTTTGCCCGGATTAGTACTGGCGACGAAGGTTGCTAGGCAAAATGCCCAGCTCTTCACGGTATTTCGCCACGGTTCTGCGAGCGATTTTTATATCCTTCGCTTGCAGGCGAGAAACGATTTCCTGATCGCTCAGCGGTTTGGCTGGATCCTCTCCCGAAATGAGATTCTGGATCATGTCCTTAACACTTGTGTTGGAAATCGATTCGCCGTCAGTGCCTTGATATCCCGGGGTGAAGAAGAACTTCAGCTCGAACAATCCGTGAGGCGTTTGGATGTACTTGTTGGCGATGGCGCGACTCACCGTCGTCTCGTGCACCCCAACGATCTCCGCGATCTGCGTCATGGTGCAAGGACGAAGCTTGGAGACGCCTTCCTCCAGAAAGTCGGCCTGGATCTTAACGATCTCGTTAGCGATGCGCTCGATGGTCTGCTGGCGCTGCTCGATGGAGTTGATCAGGAACTTGCCGGAGCGCATCTTCTCCTGGATGTATTCCTTTTCCTTCTTGGTGATCGCCCCTTTGGCGATCATCTCCTTGTAGATCGGGCTGATGCGCAGACGCGGAATGTAGTCGGAATTCAACGTCACCTTCCACTTGTCATCATCCCACTCCACGATCACGTCGGGCATGACGGAACGGTTGTTGTCCTCCGCGAAGCGACGGCCCGGGGCCGGATCCAGCAAAGCGATTTCCGCGATCGCCTCCTGCACCTCCTCCACATCGACCCCAAGACGACGAGCGATATCGGGGATGCGACGGCGAGAGAGCAGCTTGAAGTGCTTCTGCACGATTTCGTAAGCGTAGGATCGTGAGCGGCCCTTGGCTTCGAGCTGCATGGAGAGGCAATCCTGCAGGTCGAAAGCGGCGATTCCCGCCGGATCGAAACTGCGCAGGATCTGGTGGGCCTCCTGCATTTGACCGAGCGAAAGTCCTGAGAGCAGGGCTAGATCGGAAAGCGAGGTGGACAAAAAGCCGTTGTTGTCGATGCTGCCCACCAAGTATTCGATGGCTTCCCGCTGCACCGGCTCGATATCCGACAGCGACGCCTGCTCGAGCAGATGCTCCTGTAGCGAGGTTTCGGATACAAGCGAATTGAAAAAATGCTCACGCTTCTCAGCGTCCTCGCTAGTATAGGTCTGAGCCCCGCCCGCCTGGGACATGTAGTCGCGCCAGTCTTCGTCGAGCTTGTTCAACACCTCGAAGTTCTCCCCGAACTCCAGCTCTTCGGCATTGGAATTGGAATCCTCGGAACTGCTCTCCGACTCGGGAGCGGGTTCGTCGAGGCTGGGCGTGTCCATGGAGAGCTCCTCCAGCGAGGGATTGGTCTGCAGCTCCTCCTGGATGGTCGCTCTCAAATCCATCTGAGCCACCTGAAGAATCTTTAGGGATTGCCGAAGCTGAGGGGCCAGTACGAGCGACTGCGTCTGCTTTAACCGCAACTCCTGATTGAATCCTTGCGCTGCCATGGGTGTCGTTTGTATCAATAAAAGGGTTTTAAGAGGAAAACAGGTTGGCTCGCCTTAGCCAATCGGCCTGAATATGCACCAGTGAAAGCATTTTTTTTGGTAAATGCAAGACCCTTGAGCGTTCTTAGCACGATTTATGCTTTACCCTTGAACCATCCGGCCGCCTCTGATTGGCGACCGCCTATTGACAGGCGCCGCGGCGCGTGTAGAAGCTGAAGCTATGATAACGCTTACACCAAAGGCTGCTTCTAAGATCCAAGAGCTGCAATCCGATGCGGGAGAGGGAAAACTTCTCCGCGTCTTCGTGGAATCCGGCGGCTGCTCTGGCTTTCAGTATGGCATGTCCTTCGACGAGAAGAAGGAGTCCGACCAGCAACTCGAAAGCGCTGGCATCTGCTTTCTGATGGACGAATCCAGCCTGGCCTACATGGAGGGCAGCACCATCGACTTCGACGACGGCCTGCAGGGCAAGGGTTTCGAAATCAAGAACCCGAACGCTCAAAGCACCTGCGGCTGCGGAAAGTCGTTCTCCTAGCCCGAACGGGAGCTGGCCGCCTCGCTTCCCGAACGCCCAAGGACGAGACCCCGATCCTCTCCCATTTCTGGGAACAGAATCGGGATCTCGCCCCGATGCATTCAGTTGTTCTAAAGAGACGGACTCCGCGCCGAGTGAAACAAGCGGTCCGGATGAAGACCTGTTGGATTCTTTCGCTGGGCGCCGCCGCGAATCGAAGACCCAAGCCGGTTGGCTCGTTTCCTCGCTCTTAATAATTCGTCGGACTAATGGACAACTTAACCAGTTTTTATAGGGAAAACGTCCCAGAGCCAACTAGGGAACCCAAGTGGACTGAACTGAGGTAAGCGGAACAGTCCGGAAATTCCCTTTGCCACGCTCGGCCCGATGCATTTTCTGAGCCTCCATGGTAAACACTCCTGAGCGCCTCGCCCAGCAAATGGCCTTCATCATCGAAGCCGACAAGCTGAAGTCCATATTCCGACAATCCTATATCAGCGACAAGACGCGGCGAGAAAACGATGCGGAGCATTCCTGGCATCTGGCCCTGATGGCCATCACATTGTTCGAGCACGCGAACGATCCGCAGCTCGATCTCCTGAAAATCCTGCGCATGGTGATCATCCACGACATCGTGGAGATCGATGCCGGAGATACCTACATCTACGACGAGGAGCACAAAAAGGATCAGGAGCGGCGCGAGCGCCTGGCGGCCGATCGCCTCTTCGGTCTTCTGCCAGAGGATCAGGCGATAGAGTTCAGAGCGCTCTGGGACGAATTCGAGCTCGGGGAAAGCGCGGAAGCGCGTTTCGCCAAGGCGATCGATCGACTCCATCCGATGCTGCTCAACTACCTGGCGGACGGGAAGACCTGGCTTGAGCACGGCGTAGTGGCCACTCAAGTACGGGAGATCAACCAGAAGATCGAACGCGGCAGCGCCAGCTTATGGACCTATGCCCAAGGCCTGATCCAGAACGCCATCCAAAGCGGCATCCTGCCGGCAAAATAGGATCCCGTCGGCAAGCGGCGGCGAATCCGACCCCAAAACCAACAACGCTTCCCCACTCAACGAAGCGACGCAGAGACGCTGGCTGCCTCCGCCTAAGCCGGTGGTCTATCTCCGGTCACAATTCCGCCTGTTCCTTTCGATCCGCTTGAATCGTGAAGTTGAAGGTGGTGCCCTTGCCCGGCTTGCTGGTGACCCAGATAGTACCGCCCATGGCCTCCACCAGCATCTTGGAAATCGCTAGCCCTAGTCCGGTGCCTCCGTACGATCGACTGGTACTGGCATTGGCTTGACTGTAGAACTTGAAAAGCCGCTCCGCCTCGTCCTCGTCGAAGCCCACGCCCGTGTCTTCCACGGAAAACATCAGGTTGGAGGACCTGCCGTCCGCGCTGGCCGCCTCCTTCACCACGACGTTCACCCAGCCCCGACGCGTGAACTTCACCGCGTTGGAGAGCAGATTTATCAGCACCTGGCGCAAGCGCGTCTGATCCCCGTAAACGATTGGGGAAACCGATTCCGCGATGCGCGTTTCCATCATCAGGCCTTTCGAGCTCGCCGAGTACGAGGCGATATCCACCGCCTCCTGCACGCAGGTCCTCAGATCGAAAGGACCATAGTTCAGCTCCAGCTTGCCAGCTTCGATCTTGGAAAAGTCCAGCACGTCGTCGATGATTTCCAGCAAGGCCTTGCCAGAGACGTTCACGATCTCCGTATAGCGTTTCTGCTCTTCGTTGGAGACCTTTTGGTTCAGCAGGTTCGTCATGCCGATGATCCCGTTGAGCGGGGCCCTGATCTCGTGGCTCATCACCGCCAGCATTTCGCTTTTTTTCTCCATGCTGGCTTCGGCATGATCCTTGGCCTCCTCCAGTTGGGAAACGGTCAGCTCCAGCAAGCTTATCTGACGCCCGATCTTCTCGATCATGGTATCGAAGGCCAATCCCAGCACTCCCACCTCGTCATTCGCTCGAATGCTGGCGCGGGTGGAAAAGTCTCCTTGGGCCACCTTTTCAGAAACCGAGGTCAAGCGCTTGAGCGGCTTCAACGACCGATGCAACGCCCAAACGAGCCCGGAAAAGAGAACGGCGCCGCAAACCAACAAACCGTAGAGAACCGCCAGCAGGGCGTCCACCTTTGAGGTGGCCTCCGCTTCGAGCGAGCTCACGATGGCGTTCGCCTGCTCCAGCAAATCCGTGTTGGACTGCACGATCGCTTCCTTCGCTCGAACGAAGCGCATCGCGTCCGCATCGTTCGACACGAGTTCTTCGGCCCGCTGCCGATAGTCCCTCCATGTCTCGCGCAAACGCTCCAGCTGCTCGGCGAGGCGACCCTCCGCTCGATCGAGGCCCCGGTTCGGATCGCCGTACACCAAGCCATTGAGCAGCGACTCGTACTCGTTCACGGATTCCATGAGCTCGCCGCGGGCGAACTCGTCTCCATCCGCGATGAGCAGACTCGCCTTGGCCACGCGCTGGCTGAGCATGCGCAGCTTTCCGCAGTCGTTGATAGCCGCCGAGCTGGAATTCTGGGTCGAGTTCATCACCAGCACGATGGCCACCGTGGCCACGAACAAGGCCAGCATGACCGACAAGCCACCGAACATGCGGGCGCTGATGCTCCGGCTAAAATGGGCGAACAAGCTTTTCATCAATAAACGAGAGGGGTGTGATTTCGCACGTCGAATACGCGCAAGTATCTAAAGACTCTTTGCAAATCGCGCAAGCCGTCACGCCACTCTTTCCATGTATGAGAGGTCGAAAACCCTAAACTCCCCCATTGCCCTTTGCCGCTCGCTCCGTTTACTTCAGTCAACCAATCAAGAAATCCCATCGCATGAAACTCTCACTCGCCAGCCTCAGCAAATTCGACTTTTTCGGAGTCCTCGTCCTCCGCCTCGGAGCAGGCGCTCTCGTCGCCTTTCACGGCTTTCCCATGCTACTGGGCGGAGCGGACGCGTGGACCGAAGTCGGCAGCGGAGCAGCCATCGCTCGCCTTCCAGAAAGCCTTTTCCTCGTAGCGGGACTGGCCGCCTGCATCATCCAAGTCTTCGGCGGCCTCCTGCTAGCGCTAGGGCTTTTCACGCGTGGAGCGGCCCTCTTCCTCACCATCGTCTCAGCCTTCGCCCTGGCAAACGTGATTCAGAGCGGCGACTTCCACCTCACCTTTTTCGCTCACCTGCAGGTGACGCTTCTTTTTTTCGGTCTGCTATTCATCGGGCCAGGACGCTTCAGCCTGGATCGCAAGGGCATCTAGTTCGCCCCTCCCTTGCCCCCCCAAAAAAAAGCCCCGCATGGACCGCGTCTACCGGATCGGATTCTATCTTCTGCTTGCGGTGTGCCTTGGCTTGGGGTTTGCCCTCATGCAACAGCAGCATGAGCGTCCGCTCTCGATCAGCGACGCGACGATCGAGGAGAGTTTCGAGTACTTCGGCGTGAAGCAATCGGACGAAACCATCGTCAGGCGACCCGAGCTCGTGCCGAGAGACGATCCGAATCGATCGATCCCCTTCTTTCAGATCTTCGAGAGACGGAAATACGACGGCTGCAGCAATACCTCCCAAAGCCAGTACTCGAGAACTGATTTCCTTCAGAAACGCTATCCGGTCATCGCCACCCTCCTCACCGAGGAGGACCTGCTCAACCTCGAAGAAACGCCCAAGGAGGCTGACGCGCGCTAGAGCGCGGCGCCATTGCCAGAAAACGTCATGACCTGGAAACTCGAGCAACAGAACGGAATCTACCTGCCAGACCTCGACTGGCATCTCGACGCTCGCAAGCCGGTCGCTCGCTCCTTCGTCTCCCACGCCCATTTCGACCACATGGGCGATCACGAAACCATTCTTTGCAGCGCCCCTACCGCCCAGTTGATCCGCGACCGTCTGCCAGGCGAGCGCCAGTGGCAAGTCCACGCGTTCGGCGAAGCCTTCGAATTCGCTCCCGGCGTCACCGGTACCCTCCACCCGGCGGGGCACATCATCGGCTCGGCAATGCTGCGCCTGGAACGCGACGGCCAATCCTTGCTCTATTCGGGCGACTTCAAGCTCACCGCTGGCATCTCCGCCGAAGCGTGCCAGCCCGTCGCTGCCGACACGTTGATCGTGGAGACTACCTACGGCGTGCCGCGCTACACCTTTCCTCCGGAAAGCGAGGTCATCGCCGACATCATTCGCTTCGCCCGCGAATCCATCGAAAACGGGGAGACGCCGGTGCTGTTCGGCTACAGTTTGGGCAAAAGCCAGGAGATCCTGCGGGCCCTCGCCGATAGCGACCTCCAGGCCATGCTGCATCCGCAGAGCTACAAGCTCACCGAAAGCTGCGCCACCCTCGGCTGGGAGTTTCCCGATTTCCAGCCCTTCGACCCATCCGACCATGAAGGCAAGGTGCTCATCTGCCCGCCGATGGCTCGCAACGCCTCATGGCTGAAAAAGGTGCGCAAACCGAAAACCGCCATCATTTCCGGCTGGGCCATCGATCCCTCCGCAGTCTACCGCTACCAATGCGACAAGGCCTTTCCGCTCTCCGACCACGCCGACTACCTCGATCTGCAAAGCTTCGTCGCCCAGGTCGCCCCAAAAACCGTCTTCACCGTGCACGGGTTCGCCCAAGAGTTCGCCGCCACGTTGCGCGAACAAGGCTACGAAGCCTGGGCCTTGGGAAAGGAAAACCAGCTCAGCCTCGACATCCCCGAAGAAAAGCCCGACCTCAGCGACGCCTTTCCCAACAGCGACCCGCTGGATCCCGATTCCCTACCGCTGGACAGCTTCGCCAGACTCGCCGCCACCGCCGCCACGCTCGGAGAAACCGACAGCAAGAACAGGAAGGTGGAAATCCTCAGCGGCTACCTTTCGAAACTGGATGTCGACTCCGCCGCCTTGGCCTCGCTTTTCCTCACCGGACGCCCCTTTCCCCAAGCTTCCAGCCAACGCCTCAACATCGGCTGGTCCCTGGTGCGACAATCCATCCTGCTCGCGAGCGGCTCCAGCGAAGCCGACTTCAAAACGCTCTACGACAGCCTAAGAGACAGCTCCGAGGTCGCGGCTCGCCTGCTCGCCAAACTCCAGGTCAAGCCCACCCGCACGCTGACCCAGATCGCCTCCTTCTTCGACGGGCTCGCCGCCGCCCCCAGCCCGGCCTTTCGCCAGTCCCTGCTCAGCGAGGAGTTTCGCAAACTGACCCCGGAAGAAGGCAAGCTGCTCATGAAGATCATCAGCGGCGACCTGCGCATCGGACTGAAGGAGGGCCTAGTGGAAGAAGCTCTTGCAGCCACCTACGGGCTCGACAAGGAGGAGCTCCGCAAGGCCAACCTGCGCAGCGGCAACCTGCTGACCGTGGCGCGACACGCAGCCCGCGACGCCCTGCAGGAGATTCGCCTCACGCCCTTCCACCCGCTGCAGTTCATGCTGGCCAGCCCGGAGGCCAACGCGGAGGCGATCGTGGCTCGACTGGGCGACGCGGTCTGGACCGAGGATAAATACGACGGCATCCGATGCCAGATCCACAAGGTCGGCGAGCGGGCGGAGCTCTACAGCCGCGATCTTAATCGCATCACCCACCAGTTTCCCGAGCTCGCCGAAGCGGCCCGCCAGATCCCGCAGGACTTCATCGCGGACGGCGAGGTGGTCGCTTGGGGCTACGAGCGGCCGCTGCCGTTTTCCGAGCTTCAAAAACGCCTCGGACGCAAGGGCGAAGACCTATTCCTCGGGGAGGAAATTCCGGTGATTCTCTGGCTTTACGACCTGCTTTGGTTCGAAAACGAGGACTTGCTCGACGCGCCCTTGGAAAACCGCCGCAGGAAGCTGGACACCTTTTCCGTGAACCCCAAAGCCCGCATCGCTCCAGTCAGCATCCTGTCATCGCCCCAGGACATCGAAGCTGAATTCGCAGCCGCCCGAGCCCGCGGAAACGAAGGACTGATGCTCAAGGACCCTTCCAGCGCCTACCTTCCCGGCAGACGCGGCCTCTCCTGGCTGAAGCTGAAGAAGGCCTACGCCACCATCGATGTCGTGGTGGTGGCGGCGGAATACGGCCACGGCAAGCGCAAGGACGTGCTGTCAGACTACACCTTCGCGGTACGTGACGAGTCCGACGGCTCGCTGAAAACCATCGGCAAGGCCTACACCGGTCTCACCAACGCCCAGATCGACTCCCTCACCGAACGCTTTCTGGCCAACACCATCGAAGACGAGGGACGCCTCAAACGCGTGGTCCCGGACACCGTGCTGGAAATCGCCTTCGACAGCATTCGCGAAAGCAAGCGGCACGATTCCGGCCTCGCCCTGCGCTTCCCTCGCATCAAACGCATCCGGACCGACAAAACCGTCGAACAAATCGACACCCTCGCTCAATGTCGCCGCCTGCTGGAAGCCGGGCAGCAAGCCGACGCAGTCCATCGCCCCGAATAACCGTTGGGAAGGCTGTCGGAGCACCGCCCCTCGGCCACGAGGCGACGCTTTTTAACAAAATCTGCAGGTCGCCGCGCCGAGACGGCAAACTCCAGCGTTCCAAATCAGCAATTTCCCTGAGTACTCTTCCCCCTAAACGCATTCAAACTCGGTCATCGCAGCGTGCCGAAACGGTAAAACTTCGCGCAAAGCTCCTATCTAAAGCCTCTGGGGAACTCTTACCCGTTGCGCTCATCCTAATTGTCTCCTAGCTCTGAACCAAATTTCCCTTTATCGAACATGACTTCAACGATCCCAGACAGACGACTTTTCGCCCGCTGGACCATCGCAGCGCTCCTGCTCCTCGGATGCGCGTCCGCTAGCGCCGGCATCAATGGCGACGAGTTCGACGAATCAACCGAGCCCGACGTGCCGGACGAGATCGAGTGGCCGGAAGCCCGTTTCGCCGATCCCATGGAACGCGGACGGGCCTTCCAGCCAGGAAACGAGTTTCTCTTCCGAGCCCAATGGGGCATCTTTCGCAAAGCGGGCTCCATCGCGATCACCGTGGAAAGCGCCAGCCACTCCGACCAGGAAGAGGAAAGCCTGCAGGTGATCATGGAAACCGCTTCCGCCGGCGTCATCCGCTCCTTCTATCCTATGGATCTGGAATCGAGAACCAGCCTCGATCCACGCGAGTTTCGCGTCGTGCGCGACGAAGTCGACGGGATCGTGCGATCCAAAGAGAGCCGCACCGTCGCCCTCTTCGACTACGACGAAGGAAAGGTCGTCTACACCGACGAGCTCGAACCGGAACGCAACAAGATCAAAAAGCTGCCCTACGACGTCACCCTCGACTACGCCAGCTGCATCCTCCAGCTGCGCAGCTGGGATCTGGCCGTCGGCTCCCGCTATCAAATGTGCGTCAACTCCAAGGGCAAATTCTACTTCGTAGAGCTGGAAGCAGTGGAAAAGGACCGCATCCGCACCGAATTCGGGGCCCGCGACTGCTTTCGCATCGAACCAGTGCGGGTCTTCCCCCAGAGCAAGACCTTCCGCGAAGGCGGCAAAATGGCGATCTGGATCACCGACGACGCGGAGCGCATCCCCGTGCGCGTGGACGTGAAAACCAGCTTCGGCACCGCCCGCATGCTGCTCGAGGAGTACCAGCTGGCAGATACCCAAGAGCTTGCAAAGAAGTGAGCGGCAGACCAAGCCTGCTCCCTCGCTCCGCCGTTTCCGACCAGACCGGCAAACGCCACCGCCATCACCTTCGCTACTAATCTTATATTACTAAGGCAATTTACTTGCATTCAAACTTCGCCTATCTAAAAACGCCCGAATCATGAGTTCCGCTGACGCCACCAAAAAGCTCGCCAAGAACGAGTATCTAAAAGAGGAGAGCAACAATCTCCGCGGCAACCTTATGGAGGAATTGGCCGACAGCAGCACTGCCGGCATCACCGACGACGCTGCCCAGCTCACCAAGTTTCACGGCATGTACGTTCAGGACGATCGCGATGTGCGTGGCGAGCGACGCGTCAAGAAGCTGGAGAAGGCTTACTCCTTCATGCTTCGCGTTCGCCTGCCTGGCGGCGTCTGCACGCCTGACCAGTACCTGGTGATGGACCAGCTCTCCAGCGATTACGGAAACAACACCATTCGCCTGACCACGCGCCAGACCTACCAGCTGCACGGTCTGCTCAAGGGCAACCTGCGCAACGTGATCCGCAAGATGGACAGCGTGCTCATGGACTCCATCGGGGCCTGCGGCGATATCAACCGCAACGTGATGTGCCAGCCGGATTTCAAGAAGAGCCACGCGCACGCCAAGGTCTACGAAGTGGCCAAAAACGTTTCGCTCCACCTCCTGCCCAAGGGCAAGGCCTACCGCGAAATCTTCATCGACGGCGAAAAGTTCTCTGGCGAGGTGGAAGAAGAACCCATCTACGGCACCACCTATCTGCCTCGTAAGTTCAAGATAGGCGTTGCCATCCCGCCCACCAACGACATCGACGTCTTCTCCCAGGATCTCGGCTTCATCGCCATTTTCGACGGCGAAGAGCTTCTCGGCTTCAACGTCACCGTCGGCGGCGGACTTGGCACCACTCACGGAAACGACAAGACCTACCCGCGCGTCGCCGACATCATGGGCTTCTGCGCGCCGGACCAGGTGAACCAGGTCGCGGAAGCGGTGGTGCTTGCTCAACGCGACAACGGAAACCGCGTCGATCGCAAGAACGCACGCCTCAAGTACACCATCGACCGCATGGGCCTCGCCGCCTTCAAGGCCGAGGTGGAAAAACGAACCGGATTCGCCCTCGGCGAAGCCAAGGACTTCGAGTTCACCACCATCGAGGACGACTACGGCTGGAATCAGGATATCGAAGGAAACTGGTACTACGTGCAGTTCATCCAGTCCGGTCGCATCGTCGACAAGGACGGCGTGAACCTGCGCACCGCCTTCCGAGAAATCGCCAAAATCCACAAGGGCGACATTCGTCTCACTCCTTCCCAAAACCTCGCTTTCTGCGGCATCGCGGAGAAAGACAAGGCAGCCATCCAAGCGATTCTCGATCAAAACGGCGTCGCCGGTCCTGAAAAGCTCACCGGCCTGCGCAAAAACGCCATGGCTTGCCCGGCTCTTCCGACCTGCGGCCTAGCCCTCTCCGAATCCGAACGCTTCATCCCGGAACTCCTAGACGGATTCGAGAAGGTGCTCGACGAAGCCGGCCTCAGCGACGACGCCATCAGCATTCGCATGACCGGTTGCCCGAATGGCTGCGCTCGCCCGTACCTCGCGGAAATCGGCCTCATCGGCAAGGCTCCAGGAAAATACAACCTGTATCTAGGAGCCAAATACAACGGCATGCGCCTCAACACGATCTACAAGGAAAGCATCAAAGCCGACGAAATCATTCCCGCTGTCGAACCGCACCTGAAGGCCTACGCCAAGGAGCGGCAAGAAGGCGAAGGCTTCGGAGACTTCTGCGTTCGCACTGGCGTAGTGACTCCACCAACCAAATACACCGTCGGCCAAGACTAAGAGCTTACGATCATTACAACTTTCCAAAGCGGACCTAATTCAGGTCCGCTTTTTTTGAATACCTATCGCCCAACCTACAGACCATGCTAGTCCCACCTGACAAACTCAGCCTCTTCGCTCTCGCCTCACTCATCATGGTCCTCACTCCAGGACCCAACATGCTCTACCTCATTTCTCGCTCCCTCTGCCAAGGCCACAAAGCTGGTCTCATCTCCCTCGTCGGCGTTGTCATTGGGTTTCTGTTACACATGTTCATGGCTGCCTTTGGCCTCTCAGCATTCTTCCTCGCCATCCCCGCCGCCTACGACGCCCTCCGCCTCGCCGGAGCCTGTTACTTGCTGTGGCTCGCCTGGAAAGCCATCCGCCCCGGCAGCGACTTTATCCCATCACCCCAAAATCTCAAAAGCGACTCCACGCACCGCCTTATCAGCATGGGCTTCCTCACCAACGCCCTCAATCCCAAGATCGCCGTCTTCTACCTCTCCATCTTCACCCAGTTCCTCGACCCCACCCACGGCTCCCTCCTCCGCCAAAGCATCGAGCTCGGGATCACCCAAATAACCATCAGCGCTGCCGTAAACGCCACTATCGTCCTTTCTGCCTCTGCGGTTTACGCTTACCTTGGCCGCGGCCGCCTTTGGCCCCGCATCCAACGCTGGTTCATGGCCACCACCCTCACCGCCCTCGCCACCAAACTCGCCATAGACACCCGCCGCTAACCAACTCAAGTCCTCCAGCCGTCATCAGACGGCTCACACTAGGTTTGCCCATTCAGCGAACCTTCTAATTCAAGCATTTGTGGGCAACCCCAACACCTCCCTCAACACCCTAACCCCCCTCTCCATCGCCTCCTCCCCAAACGACGAGAACCCAAACATCAACCCATTCCTTTCCAGCTGCGCGTCCGCCACCCCGTACCGACTTATCGGATACACCACCACTCCCTTCTCGCCCGCCAACCTCGCCACGAGCTCCCCATCCACCTCGCTCCGAAAATACCCAACGAAATGCAGTCCTCCATCCGCCACCCCTAGTTCCAGCCACTCTCCCAATTCTCGTTCCACCAGCTCCGCCAGCCACCTGCACCGCCTCGCGTAGAGCAAACGCATCTTCCTCAAATGCCGCTCAAAATCCCCCGCCTCGATAAACTCCGCTAAAGCCGCCTGCATCGACACCGGCGGATTCATCGCCCCCGCCTTCCATAGCGTCAGAAAATCCGGATACACAGACTTAGGCACTACAAGGTAGCCAATCCGAACATCCGGAAACATGGATCGAGAAAACGTGCCCAAATACAGAATACGCTCGTTCGGCGTTATCCCCTGCATCGCTGGCAAGGGCTTCCCCCGAAAACGAAACTCGCTGTCGTAGTCGTCCTCCAGAATCCACGCCTCCTTCTCCCGAGCCCACTCCAGCAACTCCGCCTGACGCCCCACTGGCATCGCATACCCAAGCGGAAACTGTCGAGCCGGCGTCGTCACCACCACCCGCAACGCCTTTCGCATCCGTTTCAATTCCCCCACCCGCATCCCCAGCTCATCCACCGGCACCCCACACACCTCCGCCCCGTTTAGCCGAAACGAATCCACGATCCCCCGAAAACAAGGATTCTCCGTCCCCACCCGATCTCCCGGCTTCACCAAGGCCCGAGCCACTAGCTCGATTCCCGGCTGGCTGCCGCTCAAAATCAAAATCTGCCCCGCCTCGCAACGCACCCCGCGCTGCGTCCGCAAGTGTCCCGCGATCGCCTCCCGCAGTCGCCCGTACCCGCCATCCCCATGACCGTAGGTGTTCAGCGAATACGTCGATCCCCGCAAATACTTCGCGTAACACTTCAACCACCGCTCCACCGGAAAGGCATCCAGCGCCGGACACCCCGACAAAAACGCCGGCTGCTCGACGTACCGGCTCGTCCCCTCTCGAATCCGCACCCTCGCTCCGTTTTCATCTCCACCCGCTCGAAAAAACCCTTCCGGCAGGGCCTTCGCCACAAAGGTCCCCGCCCCCCGCCGCGTCTCCAAATACCCTTCCGCCACCAGCTGCTCATACGCCTGCGTCACCGTAATCCGAGCCACCCCATACCGCGCCGCCAGCTCCCGACTCGACGGCACCTTCCGCCCCCCAGACAACTGCCCCAGCCGGATCGCCTCCCGAAACGCCTCATACACCCGCCGATACCCAGCCTCCCGACCTCCCCTCAATTCCGGCACATAAGTGGCTCTATCAATTTCCATAAAAGTGGCTCTATCGATAAAACCACTTACCCACTATCCTCCAGCCTCAAATTCAACAGAAACGACAACCGGCATGAGCCGTTTCCCATCCACGTTTGGCATTGCCAAACGTCCCGATCCTAACATCCGCGGTTTCAAAACCCACAACCCTCCCTCCCATTCACCATTCACCCTTAACGCTTCGCCATTCGCAACATGTCCTGTCCCTTCGCCCAATCCCCCCGCTCCACCCCAAACCGCATTCCCAAGCGCTCCTCCTCCGAACGCGATTCCATCTACGAAGTCATCGACGCTGCTCCCCTCTGCCACGTCGGTTTCACCCAGCAGGAGCAGCCCTTCGTCATCCCCACCCTGCACGCCAGGTCGGGCGATACGCTTCTGTTTCACGGCTCCACCCAAAGCCGCCTCCTGCAAGCCATCGCCTCGGGACGGCCGATCTGCTGCGTCTTCACCTTGCTCGATGGCATCGTGGCGGCTCGATCCGCCATGCACCATTCCATGAACTATCGCTCAGTGGTGGCCTTCGGCACGGGGCGCCTGCTCGAGGACGAAGCTCTGCGGCAACAAGCCTTCAGGCTGACGACGGAAAAGCTGCTTCCAGGCCGCTGGGAAACCTGCCGCCAACCGAACGAAGCGGAAGCCAAAGCCACCGCGATCGCTGCCTTGATGATCGAAGAGGCCACTCTGAAACAAAGAAGCGGCGGTCCCAACGACATAGAATCCGACCTTTCCGGTCCATTCTGGGCAGGCGTTCTGCCCATACAGACCGTCATCGGAAAGCCGATACCAGCGGACGATCTGCCGCCTGGCGTAGAGATTCCCTCGCGCATCGCCTCGCTGACTACATCCGGGTAACGCAAGGCGGTTTTGGGTCTTTCTCGAAATCCGATGGGCGCCTGCCGCATTTCAGTCTTTAAACCTCGGCGGCGATTCGACAGGTAGAAGCCATCAACTTTCTAAAACATCCATCTCCTACCGTCGTTTCCCTGATTGTCGTGAACGCTTTGCTATTCGTGGCGACCTACATCGTAGGCGACAATCAGGAGCGCTTGCTCTCGCTCTTAGCCCTGCATTTTCCGCAATCCGACGACTTTCGCGCCTGGCAGCTGGTCACCCACATGTTCATGCACGGAAGCCCTACGCACATCCTGTTCAACATGTTCGGCCTCTACACCTTCGGCGGGGTGCTCGAGCGAATCTGGGGAGCGCGGCGCTTTCTCGTGTTCTACTTCGTCGCAGGCGTCGGCGCAGGCATCATCTTCACCGCCGTAAACCTCTATCAGTTCAGCAGCATCTACGACACTCTCCTCAGCAATGGCGTATCCACAGGATCTATACAGAACTTCCTCGATACCGCTATCTCGAATCGCGACATCGCTAAAACGCTCGATCAGGATAAAGCCCTTCACTTCCTGCAGATCTACCACGGCAGCGTGGTCGGAGCATCCGGCGCCATCTACGGGGTGCTGGTGGCCTTCGCCATTCTCTTTCCAAACGCTAAGCTGGCTCTCATCTTCCTTCCGGTTCCCATCGCGGCGAAATTCTTCGTACCTGCCATGCTCCTGCTGGACCTCTTTTCCGAATTCACTGGCTTTTCGCTCTTCGGTGGCGGCATCGCCCACATGGCCCACATCGGCGGGGCCCTGATCGGATTTCTGCTTATGCTCTACTGGAGGGATGCCGCCAAGAGACGCTCCCGCGAGGATCCGGAAATCGATTCCGAATTTTCCTGACGCACTCCAGTTTGCGAAACCGATACCGGCTTCCGCGACAGGCCTACAAACCTAGGTAGCGCTGGATCGGCCTCAGGTCGATATGGCGTTCCAGCGCATCCGCCATCGCGTCATAAACGCCGAGCCGACGCTCGCGCCAGTTTCGCTGGCAAATGCCCGCCTCGACTCCCGCGAGCTCCGCCACTAGGCGCTCGCGCATCGCTGGCGAATCGAACAAACCATGTTGGTAGCTGCCCCAAACGGATCCGCACCGAATCCCTTCAGGTTCGAACGAGCCGCCTGCGAGGGGTTTGGTCTTAATCAGCGGTTCGGTATCCACAGAATCACGACTCGGTATCGTCATTCCGGTGTGAATTTCGTAGGTCTCCCACTCTTCGTTCGCGAAGCGGGCTATTCTCCGCTCCACACGTTTTTCCGTTTGAAACACGGTTCGCAGCATCAAAAGCCCTAAGCCGGACTCCTCTTCACCCCAAACGGGGTCCAGCAAGGCTTCGCCCAGCATCTGAAATCCACCACATATCCCTACCACCGGCAAGCCTTTGGCCGCCCGCTCTCGTATCGCTGCGAACAACCCTGTCGCCTTCAGCCAGCGCAAGTCTTCCAGCGTATTCTTGGATCCGGGTAAGACGATCGCTCTCGCATCCGACAAGTCATCCTTTTCGTCGGTCCAAACTGCATCAATCCCTTCGTCCTCTTTCCACGGCCCGATGTCATGAGAATTCGATACACGAGGATACTTGATCCACGCGATGTAAGGCGATCCGGACTTCGGCCTCTCGGATACGGCGTTCAAGCTGTCTTCGTCGTCGATACGGAGCGACCCATCGAAAGGCATCACGCCGAGATACGGCAACGCCAGGCGCTTCTCAAACGCTTCTCCAGCCTCGTCGAACAAGCTCAGATCGCCGCGGAATCGGTTCACAAGAAACCCGAGCCCGCGAGCTTGCATCTGTTTGGGGAGCAATTGCCAGGTACCAATGGTTTGGGCGAACACGCCGCCGAATTCAATATTCGCTGTCAGTATCCATTTTCCACCGACGTATTCGATGGGGCGAAGATTGACGATATCGCGCTGCATCAGGTTCAGCTCGACCGGACTGCCCGCCCCTTCCATCACCAGCGCCTCGCATCGATCCCTCCAGCCGTCCAAAGTTTGCCGCACGATCTCCCACGACGCCTCGATGCTTTGATAATAGTTTCGCGCCGCGATGGTTTCCCCAGCCTTGCCAAGCCGCACGATCTGAGACCCGTCAGGGCCGTTGGGCTTGAGCAAGATGGGGTTCATCTCCACCTGCGGCTGCAACCCGCAAGCCTCCGCCTGCACCGCTTGCGCCGTGCCGATCTCGCCCCCATCCCAAGTGGCGAAGGCGTTGTTCGCCATATTTTGAGCCTTGAAGGGAGCCACCTTGACCCCTTGTCGACGCAGCCAAGCGCACAGGGCGGTCGAGACCCAACTCTTGCCGGCGTTGGACGAAGTCCCCAAGACCGAAATCGCTTTCATCCCTTGGCCGCCTCGACTGCGGGACGCAGGTCGCAGAACCCGAAAGTAAACCGATGCCCCGGATCGTCAAACTCACGTATCACAGGTTTGGATACTTCGAATGAAACCGGGAACCGAAACTCCGGTCCGTCATGGACAAATGTGTGAAACTCTCCATTCTCGCCGCACGGATCGACGCCCTCGGGAAGCTCCGACAAAAGCCGAGAATCGTAAGCTCGGCCCGCGTAGCCCATGTCGAGCTGCTTGGTATTCACGCAGGTCAAGATGGCTTTGCGACCGCTGGATATAAACTCTTCAGCTAACGACTGGGTATCCCTTTCCCAAAGCGGATAGATGCACTCGAGACCGATTTTTCGATGCAGCTCATCGCGCCACTTTTTGATATCCCCGAGAAAGAGGTCACCGTAGCAGACCTTCGCGACGCCGTTCGACCGCTCATCGGCGAGCGCGGCGCTGACCGCCTTCTCGTAAGGGTTCGATGCGTTGACCAACACCTCCCGCAACGGAAGGCCAAGGGCATCGGCCTGTCGACGCAACAGCTCTCGCCTCACTCCGTGAACGCTGACGCGCCGGTCATCTCGGACCACGGTGACCAGCGACACGACCTCGTAGCCCAGCTCACGGGCCCGAGCCAGGGCGAGCATGCTATCTTTTCCAGAGGACCAGGATATCGCGATCGGGTCACCACTCATTGGATACACTCGCTCTGAATTCAGGATTTCTTGCGCTCGGGACGAAACAAACGCCAACGATCTTCGACGATGCCATTTCGATGCAGCTCCTGGCGGGACAGCTTAAAGCAAAGATCGGACAGGCGATTGATGAACTGGAGAATGCTCGGGGCCACCGGATCGATCTGATTCAGCGTGACCAGACGGCGCTCCGCCCGTCGTACCGTGGTACGAGCCAAATGGCATAGAGCGGAGACCTCGTTTCCCCCTGGGAGGAGAAAGAACTCCGTGGCATCGGTCATCTCCTCCTCGATGTCAGCCATCCACTGCTCCAGCCAAAGGGACGATTCCTCTGGCAACGGCACGCTAGGCTGCCTCGGGGAATTGGAAGGCGTCGCCACGTGCCCCATCAGATTCATCATTTCGGTCTGGATTCGCTTCAGACCGGCCTCCCAATCGTGCTCGGGCGGGAGCTTGCTGCGCAGCAAGCCCAGCACACAGTTGGCTTCGTCGAGATCGCCTAGCGCTTCGATGCGCGGGTCGTCCTTGAACACACGGTCTGGGCCGCCGGTTCCGGTTCGGCCCTTGTCTCCTCCTCGGGTTGAAATCACTCCTCTTGGCATAACGGTATCACTGGGGTTGCGGTTGCATGTCGACTGGCTGCGGATCTTCGAATCGTCCGCGCCACTTTTCAGAAAATCCTATGGAGAAGCAGCAATGTATCAGCTCCAAAAATACGTTCCTTTCGATTCCGATGGCTTGCTCTCCGATGGCCTCTAACACGATTTCGCTCACGAGCTCCTTTCCGCTGACCACGGATGCGATGCGGACCAGGTGCGGCACCATGATTTCCCTCAGGCAGCTGAGAGGGAGCACGCCCCAAACGAATTGATCCCGCAGATGAACCAGGGCCTGAATGCAGGAAACGGTCACGGGATCGTGATTGGCAGCGAGAAAATTCCGCTCGAACAACCCCGCATCCGACTCCGAAAGCCCGCTCTTCACGCCAGCGATGAAGCGCTCCTGAGTTTCCCCCAGACGCTGCAGGGCGACGATGCTGGATCGCCGCGAATCAGGGGTCATGCCCGCTTGCAAGTTCAGCGCTTCGAAGAGCGAGCGACGCAGAACGGTCCCTATAAGCTCTCCCAACTTGCTGTGCTTGTTCGCATCCGTATGACGGATACGGGTACCGATGCGCGAAGCGATGCCGATCTGGTCCGTACCGGTGCCGGTGGCGATGCCCTCTGAATAGCGAGACGGAGTCGAGAGCTCCTGCAGGACGCTGGCTTTTGCCTCAGCCATCACGGTGGACGCCACCACCAGCGCCCCTGGGCTCAGTTCCTCGCTAACGAACAGCAATGAATTGATGGTACCGGCTTGCGGCGGCAAAGCGGAAATCGGTTTGGCCCCATCTTCAGATTGATAGTACGACGCTGGGTCGCCAGCGCGGCCTCCGTTTCCCCCGACTCCAGCCGTGGTGACGGCCACAACCTCCAGGTCCAGGAACTGCTCGCGAGCGATGGCGGCATTGTGCATGTTGGCCGCGGTACCGAGCGAAGCGGACTTTTCATAGGGGATCCCCGCCTTGCTGGTGATGCGCTCCTGATACCGAGCCGGGTGCTTGACCGCCACATGGCAAAGATCGGTGCCCGTGTGATTGGCCGGCTCGCACGACTGGTGATTGTACAGGTACTCCAGATCCTCGCGCAGCCCGCCGTTGAGCCGGCATGTCGAGAGGACGCGATGCGGGACCAGGAACTGCGCGTACGCGATCTTTTCCTTCCGATAGAAGTCTACCGCTCCGTAGAAATTGCCAATTTTCATGTATTCAAAACCTTCTTGTCGGAACCCGCTGCGTGGGGAAGCGTTTTCAGATAGCTGATCAAAGCTGCTAGGTCAAAACAGTGTTTTTCCGATTTGCCGCGGCGCACGATCCAGCTCGCAGCGTCGGCATCCCCGACGACCTCAACCTGCAGACCTTGGCAAGAGTCGAGTTCCACGACCTCGTAGCCGATGCGCGTCAAGGCCCGCCTCGTCCAAATCGTGGCCATGCCCTCGCCTTTCAGGGAAATTGCGGAGCAGGCGTGGCGGTGCATGCGAAAGGATCCATGATCCGCATCCCAGTCCAGCTCGTCGGAGGCGAACACCGTCGCCATGCGACCATCCATGGCCAGCTGCTCGGGCTCCCCCGTCTGAATGTCACCTTCCTTGGTTAGCAGCCAGAGCTTGTCGGCGCTGCGAAGGGCTAGGTCCAAATCGTGCGTCGAGAGCAGGATGCTTAGATTTTCCCGACGGGCCAGATCGCGCAACGTCCGCATTAGATCGACCCGGCGCGGAAGATCGAGAAACGCGGTCGGCTCGTCAAGCAGCATCACGGACGCTTCCTGGGCGAGGGCTCGGGCGATCATCACTTTCTGGCGCTCTCCGTCGCTGAGCTCTCCGACCTGCCGATCGGCGAGCGATTCCGCGTCGACCGCCTTCAAGGCCCACTCGATGCGGTCGCGATCGCCCTGGCTCAAACTGCCCGTCCAGCTCGTGTGCGGATGGCGACCGAGGGCCACGACCGAGTAAGCGGTGAACATGCCCGATGGGGCGTTGTCGGTCAAAACAACGCTGATCGATCGGGCTCGTTGACGCGGACTCAGGTCTCGCGTGTTCGTACCAGCGATTTCAATACATCCTGAAATGGGTGACTGAATCCCCGCCAAGGTTCGAATGAGAGTCGACTTCCCCACGCCATTCGGCCCTAGCAGGCACACGAATTCGCCTTGCCTGAGCTCCAGGTTGAGCGGCTGGCTCACCACGTGAGAGCCGCCTCCTTTTTTCGCATACCCTACCGTGAGCTCTCGGGCCGACAGATTTCCTCTCAGCTCGTCCCTCATTAGCCGAACGCCTTTTTGAGGTTTCTTTGCCGCAGCAAAGCCACGATGATGACGGGTGAACCGATCAGAGCCGTGACCGCGTTGAGCGGCAGCGAACCGTCGAATCCCGGTCCCTTGGCCGCCAAATCGGCAGCCAGAGCGATGATCGAACCAGCCATGAGGGACGCCGGAATCAAGATCCGGTGCTCCGATGTGCGAAACAGGTAGCGGCATAGGTGCGGGGCGGCGATTCCCAGGAACCCGATCGGCCCGCAAAATCCGGTGACTGTTCCGGCGAGAAGAGATGCCAATCCCAGCGTCAGGACGCGGGTGCTTTTGACTCGGGTCCCAAGACTGGCCGCAAAGCCTTCTCCCAGCAACATAGCATCAAGCGGCTTGGACAAGAAGAATACGGACGCCATCCCACTGAGCAAACAGCTCGCGAATATCTTCATCTGCGTCCAGGTCACGTTGGCGAACGAACCATAGGACCATGAAAAAAACGACTGCACCCGCTCCGCCATGCTATAGAACATGAGTATGCTGACCACGGAACCGACCGCGTAGCTCATCATCAAACCGAGTATCAGCAATGACATGACATCCACGCGCTGAGCGAAAAGCATCACCACCAGCAGCACCGCGGCGGCCCCAGCCGATGAGGCGAAGACCACTAGCACATGTCCGGAAAAAGCGAGGTTTTGCGTCAAGGCGACGCCGCCAGGCGCCAGCACCAGCAGCACGATCGCAACGCCCAAGCTGGCCCCGGAATTCACCCCGAGCACGAATGGATCAGCGAGCGGATTCCGAAAGATCGTTTGCATCAGCAAACCGGATACGGAAAGAGCAGCTCCAGCGAAGAGGGCGGTGGTGGCCCGCGGAAGACGGATATCGACTACGATCTTCTCCATGATCAGATTCCCACCATCGCTTCCGATCAGAGCCCTCCAAACGTCGCCTAGGGGAATCACAGCCGATCCGAGACATACGTTCGCTACGAAAATCGCCAGCAACGCGCAGCCCAATAGAGCGAACAGCGATGCGGGATTCCGCTTGGAGACAGTTGCATGTTTCGTTTCCCTCATCTACTTCAACTGCTCGTAGAACACGAACTGATGCTGCGGAAGCAACTCCGGATGGAAAATCTTTATCAAATCCGCCAGCACTTCGTCAGGCCTCGACACGCCTCGCTCGTAGATATCGTTGCCGCCATGATCGTTTACCCGTAGGGTGTTGTTGAATACACGCCCTTCCTGCACCGCTTCGAAGTTTATGAAGCGCTCGTCGGCGCTTATCAGTTCCGCTAGCGATTCGTAGTGGCTCGGGTGAAGCCAATAGTCCGCGTCACCCGCTCGTTGCAGGATGACCTCGAAATCGGTGGGCACCCCTCCGCGCGAATCGTTGTCCGCCCAAAGGTACTTGGCCCCAGCGCTCGCGAACGCCTTGGCGGTGTAGCTATCCCCTCCAGGCACATGCCAGACGCCGCCATAAGGAGCGTTGGAGAAGACCGTTGGGCGCGTCTTCGCGGTCGCTGCCAACGCTGTCAGCTCCTCATAGCGATCGGCGACCCGATCGAAAACCGCTTTGGCCTCCTCTTCCTTGTCGTAGAACGCGGCGATGAACTTTATCCACTCGGTCCGTCCCAAAGGATGGTCCTCCATGTATCCAGCGGTCACTACAACCGGAAGCCCCGCGCGGAGCATCTGCGGATTGGTGTCGAAATTCGGATTTCCCGTGGTGCTGGTCAAGATGAGGTCCGGCCGCATCATCAGCATGGATTCGACGTCCATAGCGGCGCCGGACTGGATCGGCTTCGCGAGCCCCTTCGCGACGCGCTGGTGAGCTCGCTCGTCGTTGGCCCAATCGAGATAGGCGATTCCAACGAGAGAATCGTAGAGATCCAAATCGCGTATCGGGCCGAGAAATACAGTGGCCATGATAGCCAACCGCTCGACAGGAGTGCGGATGACGATGGCCCCATCCGGCAGTGTGGGCAGCTTGTCCGCCGAGCGTGGCACGAGAGCGTAGACCTGCTCGCTATCGCCCGCTCCGACCCAAGTATTGCGCACGGTCAGCTGCTTGTGCGTGGGGAAGATTTCGATGGCGAAGTTGTTGGCGTAGCGCAGTTCGACATCTGCTCGCAGGGCGAAACAGGCCGAGGAAACGAGAACGAGAATGAAAAGACGAAACATGGTGAAAAGTCGCAAGCGAGACGCCAGACGGCGTCCCGCTCGCTTTGATTAACCTAAAACTTGAAACGAACGCCAGCCTTGTAGTTGGCGCCTGCGGTTTGGTAGCCCGCGATCTCCTGGTACTCCTCGTCGAAGAGATTGCCAATGCGCATCCAGAGTTCGCTCTGCTCGTTGAGCTCATAGCGGGCCGCCAGATTCACTACGTTGTATCCCACGTTCTTTTGCCCCGTGGCGCGACCGCCGCTGCTAGAGTACTGGCTGGAGACGAACAACGCGTCCGCGTTGATGCTCAACTTGCCATCCATGCCGATCCAATGTCCTCCCAAGGACACGATGTTTCGCGGTACTCGCAAGGCTTCCACTCCGCCTTCTTCCGCATCGCTGTAGGTATGGGACGCATGCACTCTCAGGTCTTCGGATACGTGGTAGCGAGCGCTGGTCTCGATGCCCTTGCTTTGGTATTCTCCTACATTCTGATACACGCCGTTCCAATTGATCTTGTCCGTGATGTCGTATCCGAAGATGGAGCTCGAAAGGAAAACGCGTCCGTCTACGAAGGTCTTCTCGATACCGAGATCCCAGCCTTCACCCGTCTCCGGGTTCAAGTCCGGATTTCCATAAAACCCGTTGTACAGCTGATAGAACGACGGGGCTTGAAAGGAGGTGCCATACGAGCCGCGAAGCCGCGCATCCACCGGATCGATACGATAGCTGAACGTCGCGCGATAGGTCGTTTCCGTACCGTAGGCGCTGTTGTCATCGTAGCGGGCGCCCAGCGTCACGTCGAGATCTTCGCTCGCCGAAATGACGTTTTCCATGAAGACCGAGGTGTCGTCGCGATCGCCAACGTCGCTGCGATTGTCTTCGATCTCATGCTCGGCTCCAGCGACGAATCGCCAGTTCTCGCTCATCTGTACAGTGTTCTGCCACTCGATCTGATAGCGATCTCCATTGGAGAAATAGCGGTCGTCGGTGGCCGCGTTGTTGTCGTCGGAAACCGACATGTAGTTGACATTTGAGTACGCAACGCTGGCCACGCTCGTCCAGTTATCGTTGACGCGAAAATCGGTCCCCGCCTTGGCGAAGGTCGTCTCGTTTATGGCGTAGTTGTCGCTCTTGGGTTCACCCCAGACCCATGACGGATCCCCTGGATCGAATTCGGAATAGGCGTCGGAGTAGTATGCGGAAAAGAAAACGCGAGCGTCATTCGGCAGGTTGTACTCCAAGGCGGAGGACAGCGCCTTGTTGTCGTAGGAGTCTTCATCCGCCCAAGCCGGTCCGTAGGCGGGATCTTGGGCAGAGAAGCCTTCAGATTCGTAGATCATGCCATCCACCGACCACTTCAACGGTCCGGACGAGCCGCTGTGACCAAGGCTGTATTCATAGGTATCATACGATCCATAGGCGATACCAGCGCGTGCGCCGCGCATATCAGGACTCAGCGTATCGATAGCGATCACCCCTGCCAAGGCATCCGCCCCGTAAAGCGAGCTTTGAGCCCCCTTTAGGATTTCCACGCGGGAGGTCGCCCCGGTGAAAAGGTTGCCAAGATTGATCATTTGACCGGAAGCGGGATTGCTGACTTCGATGCCGTTGAGCAGCACCGTCGGGCGATTCCCGCTCAAGCCGCGCGTGGTCATGCCGAAGGAGCCGCCGGGGCCGCCGTTGTTGCGGAGATAGAAGCCTGGGATCGCGCGCAGGCTATCGGAGAGGAAAGTGGCCTCATTCGCTCCGAGCTCAAAGTCGTCTAGCACGATGACGGAGCTTCCGACTTGTTGAATGGGCAGTTCCATGCGGCTGGCCACCGCTACCACGGCGTCGAGCTCGTGATAGCCGAGATCCGCTTCTTCCTGAGAACGCGCAGGAGCAACGAAGCTGGCAACGCCAATACCCAGCGCCAAAGCGGCGTGGCTATTCTTTCGGTTTATGTAGTTAGATAGTGGTTTCATTGAGTACGATGTCTAAGACGTCCCTCTCTCAAGAAAGGGCCGACATCGCACCGTAATGTAAAACCGACTACAAACGGCGATCGAAGTGACTTCGAGCCGTAGGACAGGTTTCGCAAACGCTGGTCTCTCTTTGCCTTCTTGTTCGAGCGACAAGGGAAGCGCCTCCACGCGCTGTGCGTTTCGGCCGGGCAAGATTCGTAGGCAGCGGTCGGACTCCAAGTTTTCATCTCCATCGGAGGAGAAACCTCACCCTATCTCGGCGTGCCGAGACTCGAGAATTTACCATCTTTCTCGAACGGGGTCGTTACTTGATACCGTAGCGCGACTGTCGCCGGTTCTCACGGCGTTTCCTGTCTGCGAATCAGTTTCGATCTAAAAAGAACAGCCCCGATAAGGCCGATTCTTCGAGGCTTAGCAAGTCAATTACGTACAGTTTAGTATTCGATTTGAATTGGTTCAAGGGACACGTCGCCTCCGTCTGCGAAGAGCTAGGCTGAAAACAGGGCCATAGCTCCCCAATAGAGCGCCGCCAGAGCGAGCACCTTCAGGTAGGCCCGCCCCATCACCTCTGTGAGCCGGCGGATGTCGTCCCGGTTGGGCTGGCGAGCGCCTTTATTCATCTCCTTAGTCTGCACCAGTTTGCCGCCTTCGTACATGCGCCCTCCGATGACCACCCCGAGGGTTTTGGCCATAGCAGCCTCCGGCCAGCCGGCGTTGAAGCTCGGGTGCAGGTTGGCGTCCTCTCGCAATCGAGGGGCCTGGGCAATCAGCTTGAACGGCAGGATGGCCAGGCAACAGAGCCGGGCGGGGATAAAATTCAGGGCGTCGTCGATACGGGCCGAAACCTTGCCGACCTTTTCGTAGCGCTCCGTTCGGTGCCCTACGATGGCGTCCATGGTATTCGAAATCCGGTAGATCAGGAAACCGAGCGGCCCCAGCAAAGCTCCCCAGAACAATGGAGCGATCACCGCGTCGCTGAGGTTTTCCGCACCGCTTTCCACTGCGGCACGGCAAACGTCGTCCTCCTGCATGCGGTCCGTATCCCGGCCCACTATCCAAGAAACGCGGGATCGTCCCTCCTCCAAACTGCGTCCCAAGGCGTCCTTGACCGCCAGCACATGCCTCACCAGATCGCGATAGGCGACGCATTGGAAAACGATCAGTCCATCGAACGCGATGCGCGCCCACGCGCTCCACGAACCGAGCCAGCTCGCCACGAACCAGTACACGTTTACCACCACCGCCGCCACCAGGAGCCACAGCAGCAAGCCGCCTAGGACGCTGCGGCCAAGAAGGCGCGTCGCCAGCTTCTCGAAGACTTCGCTCAGCCAGCCGACCAAGCGCACGATGTGGGGCATCCCGCGCGGATCTCCCAGGAGGAAGTCCAGCAGCAATCCGATACAAATGGAAACGATCAGGTAGGTCGACATTGCATCGAACTACTTAATCGCCTCAGCGTAAGCTACAAGACGATAAGTGCTTATCGATGGGCGTGGCTCTCCGGCGCCTCCTAGAGCTCCAGTCGGGCGTAGGGTCCGAACATGGCCCCGATGAAGCCCCAGGCTCTGGTTGTGGTGAGGACGGTCGCGTCTTCGTTCTCGACGATCACACGTCGCTCGCCGTTTGGAAGAACCACATAGAAATCGACCTCCGAAGTCTCGGCCGACATGCCGAGGGTCACCCATCGCTCCGACTCCAGACCGCTCAAAACGGTTTCTGCGACCACTTGCGCCGCTCCTCCGTCGGCCTTTTCCAAAAACGCCACCAGCTCGTCGCCCACGGTTTTCACCCCGAAGTAGAAATAGTAGTCCTCGCGGATGAACGCGCCGATGCCAGCGGAAACGTCAGCGTCCGGAACGCTGAGACGGGTCTGCGCATCGTAGCTGCTATGCTGCTGCCGCCGCGAGAGGAACGACGGGTTTTCCAACTCGCTCAAGCTATGCACCTGCGGCTGGATGAGCAGCTCGCCTTTCTCGTTGTCGACGCTGGCCCAATTGCCTTTCGGCGTGCGAAGGAAAACCCATTCGTATCCAAGGGTTGGATTCAGAAAATCGTCTTTCCAGGCGAAATTTCCGGTGGTGGGTTGCGAAGCTTCGTCCGAAGCGGGAAGATCGGGTTTCGGCAAGGTCCAAGGAATCTCCTCTCCCTGCTCCAGGAAAATGGGCCAGCCATCGTCCGTCCACTCGATGGGCAGCAGATAGGTCTCGCGTCCAGTGTTGTAGAAACCGCCTTCATAGGGACGGATGGCCAGGAACGTGGCCCACCAGTCGCCATTGGGCAGCTCCAGAAAATCGGCGTGTCCCGCCGCCACGATGGGATTTTCGCGATCCGCGGGAAGATCGCGCTGCGTGAGGATAGGATTGTTTTCCCAGGGAATCCATTCCCCATCCATGCTCTCGGCCCGGAAGATGACCTGGGAGTGGTTCACGCTGGTGCCGCCCTCGGCGCAGGTCAGGTAGTACCAACCGTCCTTCTTGAAAACGTGCGGCGCTTCGATCCAAACCGGCTGCTCGGAGAGATCCACGCCTCCATTGATGATGATCTCCCCCTCGCCTATCGGCTGATTGGTTTCCAGATCGATCTCCCAAAGCCACACCGCTCGGTGTCCCTCGTAGAGGCTCTTGTTTTCCGGCGGAGGACCGTTGTGGGTGATGTAGACCCGGCCATCGTCGTCGAAAAAGAACGACGGGTCGATTCCGTTGATCCAGGGGAGCAGCTTGGGCTCCGACCAGGGCCCGGCAGGATCCGTCGCGGTCAGATAGAAGTTGTTGATCCCGTCGACGTCGGTCACGATCAGGTAGAAGTTCCCGTCGTGATGGCGGATGGTTGGAGCGAAAATGTTTCGCGACGCCCGAAGACCGCTCGCGTCGAGCTGGCTGGGGCGATCCAGAGCATGCCCGATTTGGGTCCAGTTCACGAGGTCGACGCTGTGAAAGATCGGCAAACCGGGGAAAAAGCCGAAGGTCGAGGTGACGAGATAGAAATCGTTGCCGACTCGGCAGGAGCTTGGATCCGGGTAGAATCCGGCAAGGATCGGGTTCTGGAAGTGCCCTGGCGGCACCTCCGCCTCGAAAATGGCGTCGTTTCCTTGATAGCTGAACCAGTCGAAAGCGACCGGGTCTGGGGCGGAATAAGCGGAACCTGCAAAAGCAAGTCCCGCGATCAGTGCGAGAGAACTCTTTGGAGCGAACATGATGGTGATACGAAAATTCGGTTTCTACCGCTTGATGAAATCGCGGACTGCGTAAACCTCTACCCATACAGCCTATTCGGAAAGATGCAGCGACCGGAACGGGTAAACGTTTACATCCTTAACCCTGTCTGAGCTCGATTTCAAAGCGCATCCTAATCTCTCGGTCGCAAACCGTTGAGACCTCGCGAACCCCTCGAGGTTCGCTCCCTCACCCCAGACCTCATTTTCACAATCGCACATGCTATGACCAAACCAAATCGCCTTTCACCCTTCCGTCGTTGGATCCGGGGAGCGAGCGCCCTGATGATCGCGCTTGTATCCACTTTCACAGGATACTCCCTCGGAGAGGAAGCCTACGTGGAAACGAACGATTCGCCCGGGGCCCTCGCTCTGGCATCCGATGGCAAACTCGCGACGCTCTACGTGGACGAAAACGATCACTGGGGCCTGGCGCGAGCGGTAGAGGATCTTCAGGCCGACTTCGGCCGCGTGACCGGCGTCGAACCGAGGTTGCTCAGAACTCCCAAAGGCATCGGCCCCAACGCGGTCATCGTAGGCACTTTGGGCAAGTCTCAGCTGATCGACCAGCTGGTCGCCGACGGAAAGATCGACCCAAGCGGCATCGCCGACACTTGGGAGGGGTACCACATCGAGCTGGTGGAGAAGCCGATCGATGGAGTCAAGCAGGCCTTGGTCATCGCGGGCAGCGACAAGCGCGGGGCCATCTTCGGAGTCTACGACTTGTCGGAACAAATCGGCGTTTCCCCCTGGTACTGGTGGGCAGACGTGCCTGCAAAGGAATCGGATACGCTCTTCATCAAGCCAGGCACCCGCATACAGGACGCCCCAAAGGTCAAGTATCGCGGCATCTTCCTCAACGACGAAGCCCCGGCCCTGTCTGGCTGGGTGCATGAAAACTACGGCAACTTCCCGCACGAGTTCTATGTTCATGTATTCGAACTGCTGCTACGCCTGAAATCGAATTTCCTCTGGCCGGCCATGTGGAACAACGCCTTCGCCGACGACGATCCTCAAAACATGATCCTCGCCCATGAGTACGGCATCGTCATGAGCACCTCCCATCACGAGCCCATGATGCGCGCTGACAAGGAATGGGATCGCTATGGCGAAGGGCCTTGGGACTACGCCCGAAATCCAGATCGTTTGGACGAATTCTGGAGAGAGGGAGCCGAGCGCAACAAGCCCTACGACAGCATCTACACCATCGGCATGCGCGGACAGGCCGACACTCCGATGTCGGAAACCGAGGACATCGATTTGCTGGAGAAAATCGTCGACGCGCAGAGAGAGATCCTGACCGAAGTGTTCGACGATCGCGACGTCACCGAAGTACCGCAGGTCTGGGCTCTGTACAAGGAAGTCCAGGGCTACTACGAGAGCGGCATGCGCGTGCCTGACGATGTCATCCTGCTCTGGTGCGACGACAATTGGGGCAACATTCGCCGCCTTCCTACCCCTGAGGAACGCGAACGCGTCGGCGGCGCCGGCGTGTATTATCATTTCGACTACGTGGGCGGACCGAGATCCTATCGCTGGATAAACGTCACCCAACTAGCCAAGGTTTGGGAGCAGATGAATCTGGCCGACAAGTACGAAGCCAACCAGATCTGGCTCACCAACGTGGGCGATCTGAAACCGATGGAATACCCCATCACCTACTTTCTCGACCTCGCCTGGGACATCGACGATTGGCCGAAGGAACGCATCACCGAGTATCCAACCCTCTTCGCCGAGCGGAACTTCGGTCCCAAATACGCTCAGGAAATCGGAGAGCTGCTCAGCGGCTACAGCAAGCACAACGCCCGTCGCAAGCCGGAACTGCAAAGCTCGGATACCTACAACCTGCTTCACCACAAGGAGGCGGATCGCATCCTCGCGGAAGTCGAGGCGATGACTCAGCAGGCGGAAAGCCTCTACGAAAAGATCGATCCGAAGTATCGCGACGCGTTCTTTCAACTCGTGCTGTATCCAACCAAGGCCAGCGGCGTCATCACCCGTATGTACGTCGCCCAAGGTCTCAATCATCTCTACGCCCAGCAAGGACGGGCTTCCACCAACGAAATGGCGGACAAGGTGGAAGAGCTCTTCGACCTAAATACGGAACTGGCGGAGATGTATCACAAGGACATCGCAGACGGAAAATGGAATCACATGATGTCGCAACCACGCATTGGATACACTCACTGGAACAATCCGCCCGCTGATACCCTGCCTCCCGTCATGCGAAACCGGCCAGCTCCGGTAGCAGATATGGGCGTCGCAGTGGAGGGTACCGCCGAAGCGTGGCCACAGGAAGGCGTCTTCTACCGGCTGCCTGAGTTTCACCGCTACGGCGACCAGAATCGCTTCATTGAAGTTTTCAACAAGGGCACTCAGCCCTTCATGTACACCGCTGAAGCGAGCGAGCCATGGATACAACTCAGCAAAGACGGAGGAAGCGTGAAGGATACCGTGAAGGTATCCGTATCCATCGACTGGGAACAAGTCCCCGAAGGCACGTCAACCGGCAGCATTCTAGTCCGTGGCACCGGCTGGGGAGGCGCTCGTATCGGCGTTTCCGCTACCAAGCCGGAAGCGGCCACTCTGACCGGGTTCATCGAGGCCAATGGTTACGTCTCGATCGACGCCGCGAACTTCAGCGATAAGGTCGACGCTCAAGGACTCAGCTGGGAAATCATTCCGGACCTTGGCCGCACCGACTCTTCGGTAGCCGTCTTCCCGGTGGGCGACGAAAGCTTCGAGGACCCCTCCGAAGCGCCCTACCTCGAATACGATCTCACCCTTTTCACCGAGGGCGAAATCTCCATCGAAACGCTTTGGTCCGCCACCTGGCCAATCGCTCCGGGTCGCGGCCTCCGTTTCGCCATCGCCCTGGACGACGAGCAGCCGCAAATCGTAGACCTTCACGCCGACCGTGGCCACCATCTGTGGCAGGAGTCCGTACGAAACGGAAACGTTCGCCCGGCCGTCACCGCCCACACCGTCGAAGACGCTGGTCCGCACACGCTGCGCATCTACATGATCGATCCGGCGAAAACCTTGCAAAAGATCATCATCAACACCGGCGGACTTCAGCCCAGCTACCTCGGCCCAGAGCAAAGCCTGCACGCCAGCGATCTGAACTAGTTCCACCGCAAGAAAACCCATTTACAGGCGCTTCCCCATCCCGGGAGGCGCCTTTTTTCCGATTCGGGCTAGAGCGAGCGTCACCCGCCTTCGTTGCGGATCGATTCCATGGGGGACTTGCTGGCGATGCCGAGGCTGTTTGCGAGCCCGGTGAGCAGAGTGAGCAGTGCTACGGCGAATACAGTTGCAAGCGTCACTCCCCAGGGAATGTACAGTTCGACCTCGAAAACGAACTCCGTCAGCGCCCAAGCGGCGATTAAGGAAAGCGTAACTCCCGCCAGTCCGGCGATCAGTCCCACCAGAACGAACTCCACGCTCATGATGCCGCGTATTTGTTTTGCGGATGCGCCAATGGTGCGAAGCAACGCGCTTTCCTTGCTGCGCTGGTAGCGACTGGTCATCACCGAGGCCGCGAGCGCCACCAAACCCGTCACGATGGTAAAGGATGCCATAAATCGGATGACGAAACTGATTTTATCGAAGATTTCCTGCAGACTCTCCAGCAGCATGCTCAGGTTCACCGCGGACACGTTGGCATAGCGCTTCACCACGTTGCTTTGAAGCGTCACTAAGGATTCCTTGTCGGGCGCGTGGGCCGCGGTCACGTAAAACGCTGGCGCCGCTTCCAGAACCCCTGCCGGGAAGACGACGAAAAAGTTCGGCTTCATCTGACGCCAATCCACTTTTCGGATACTGGCGACCCTCGTGGAAACAGGAAGCCCTTGCACGTCCCAGACGATTTCATCCCCGATCTCCAGCTTGAGCGCTTCGACGATTCGTTCCTCCACTGATATCGGAATCGGCGCCTCATCTCCGAGGCTCGCTTCCGCCGTGAACGTACCTTCGACCAACTCTTCGTCCTCCCGCAGATAGTCCCGGTAGGTCGAGCGGTATTCGCGATACACCGCCCAGCCTTCGACCTCCCGAAATTGATCACTGTCCAATTCCTCTGGCGTCAATCCGTTCAGGCTCTGCAAGCGCATGGTGACGATGGGCTCCGGACGCATTTGATCGACGCCTAGCTTTTCGATTTCCTCTTTCACGCCCTCCAGCTGATCCGGCTGAATATCGAAAAGAATCACGTTTGGCTGACCATCTTCATCCGCCAAGTCTCCCTGACGCAGCATGCTTTGCTCGCTGACATAAATGGTGTAGATCAAAAAAGCCCCCATCCCGAGCGTCACCACAAGCATGGTGGTTCGGTTGTTGGGCCGGTGAAGATTCGATAGACCCTGACGCCAGACATAGGGCAGCCCTTTCCCGGAGACCCGCTTCAGGCCCATCCGCATCAAACGACCGACTCCCGCCAAGAGGAGCAATGCCACCAATATGCCTCCGAAAAACCCGGCAGCCTGAGCCAGTGAACGCGTTTGGGTAATGGTGAAAATTGCCGACAACGCCAGCAACCCGGAAAGCGTCGCGATGAACGCCATGTCCTTCCAACTGTTGGTTCCCGATTCTACCGAAGCCCGAATCGCTCGCAGAGGAGAAACATGGCACAAGGGAAGCAGCGGCAGAAAGGCGAAGAGCGAGGTGAAGAGCCAGCCGAACAGCAAGCTCGACCCAATGCTGCCCCAAGAAAGGCTAGGTTCGAATTTCAGAGGGAGAAAGCTCTCCATCAGCTTGGGAATCACCGACTGGATCGACACGCCTAGCGCCGCTCCCATCAAACAGCCAAGCAACCCAATCAAAGAAATTTGGATACAAAAGATCCACATCGCCTGCGACGAGCTCGCCCCGAGACATCGCAAGGTGGCCACACTATCCGTCTTCGCTTTTAAGTAGACCTGCACCGCGCCACCAATCGCCACGCCTCCCAGCAGCAGGGCGACAAAGCCAACCATGCTAAGAAAGCTGTTCATGCTTTCCAAGGTCCTGCCGATGCGACGTCGCTGATCGTCTACCGTATCGACGTCCACGTCCATTTCCTCTAGCTGTTCTCGTACGCCCTCAAGGGCGAGGAGCGACTCCTCAAGGCGTTCGTCGTCAAATTTTTGATACAGATAAAAATCGAGGCGACTGCCAAACTGGTTCAACCCCGTCTTTTGAAACTGGGACATTGGGATGAGCACTCGTGGAGCGAAAGAACCCGTGAACGAGCCCTCGCCCGGCACGCGTAGAATCTCGCCGATGATCTCGAAGGTCACATCGCCGATCTTGATCGGATCCCCCACTTCGAGATCGAACTGCAGCATCAAGCTGTCCTCCAGCAGAGCAACCGCATCCTCTCGGTCCGCAACCGTCAAGCCGGCTGGTCTCGTATCCATTTCTCCATACCAAGGGAAAGCCCCTTCCATGGCGTGAGCTCGTACGATGCGCGTGTCGTCCTGCTTGGGGAAATAGGCCATGGTCGCGAATTTGATCTCTCGCGCCGAATCCTCCGAAGGCACCTCCCTAAAAAGCGCTTCCGCCTGTTCGCTAAACGGCTGATCGCTATCGTACTCGACGTCCGCGCCTAGAAGGCTGCGAGATTGGCTGTCCATCTCATCCTCCAGATTGTCGCGGAAGGAATTGATGGCGACAAGCGCCGCCACTCCTGCCACCACAGCCAGGGCGAAAAGGCCCAACTTGCGCTTGGCCCGTCGCATGTCGCGCCAAGCCATGGTTAGAATCCAACCGAAATCCGCTTTCTTCATAGCTGGTTCGCTTTTATCTGTGAGGAGTGCAGTTTCTTCGAAAGGCAAACACCATATGCCATCACTTAGCGACCTCCTGCAATCTGCCGTGGTCGATGCGAAGCAGACGGTCCGTGGTCCGAGCAAGCTCCAGATCGTGAGTGACGAGCACCAGCGTGGTGCCGGCGTTTCGGTTCAGGTCGAAAAGCAATTTCACGATGGGCTCGCTCGTATCCGAATCCAAATTACCCGTTGGCTCGTCGGCGAAAAGAATCTGCGGCTGATTGATGAAGGCGCGAGCCAAGGCGACGCGCTGCTGCTCCCCGCCAGACAACTGGATCGGATAGTGGTCCACTCGGTCGCCTAATCCTACCTCCTGCAGGAGCGCCGTGGCCTTCTGCTGCACTCCGCGCTCACCCCGCAACTCCAGCGGGACCATCACATTCTCCAAAGCGGTCAAGGTCGGCAACAGCTGAAAGTTCTGAAAAACGAAGCCCACGCTTTCGTTTCGCACCGCGGCCCGGGCGTCCTCGTCCAGATCGCCCACCGACTGGCCGCAAAGAGTGACGCTCCCGGAGCTCGGCTGATCCAGACCCGCGCAAATCCCCAACAACGTGGTTTTCCCGCTCCCAGAGGGACCGATGATGGACACCGTTTCGCCCTGCCGGACTTCGAAGCTGATTCCCTTGAGAACCTCCAGTTCCGATTGGCCGCTCGAATAGAGCTTGCGTACTTCCTTGAGACTTAAAACGCCTGCGCCTTCCTTGCTTTCGCTCATTCGAACTGACTGATGATTCGTTTCTTGTAACATGCAACCTGATCTCTGGAGAACTGTCTCCCCACTCACCGCGCCACTGCGACTCATGCCCAGCGACCATCTTCCGGAATGCTAACGCGTCTTATAGCCCTCTTGATTGCCTCCTTTCTGCTCAGCGCCGCCCACAGCTCCGCTGAGACGTCGAAACGAATCCTATTTCTCGGCGACAGTCTTACGGCCGGCTACGGCATCGAACCGTCTCAAGCCTACCCGGCCTTGATCGCCGATCGCATCGAATCGCTCGGCCTAGACTACACCGTCACGCCCTCGGGTTTGAGCGGCGAAACCAGCGCCGGCGGGCTGCGCAGAGCCAATTGGGTGCTGCAGAAACCGGTCTCCATTCTGGTCATCGCCCTCGGGGCCAACGACGGACTTCGCGGTATCGATTTGTCAGATACAAAGAAAAACCTGCAGGGCATCATCGACCTGGCTCGAAAAAAGTATCCTGGCGTGAAAATCGTGCTCGCTGGCATGCAGATGCCGCCAAACCTCGGGCCCGACTATACTGCCGAGTTCCGCAAACTGTATCCGGACCTAGCGGAGGAAAACGACGTGGAGCTCATCCCCTTCCTGCTCGAAGGGGTGGCGGGAAATCCGAACTTGAACATCGCCGACGGGATCCACCCCAATCCCGAAGGACATCAGATCGTCGCCGAAACGGTGTGGCACACGCTCGAGCCGCTGCTTGAATAGGCTCTCGAGCGACATCACTCGTTATCGAGCGTCCAGCACCTCGAGCGCTGCGGCGCCCACGCTTCCGCTCGCCACCGTGAGCACCGCCACATAGCGGCCTTGCTCCAGCATAAGAAGCATCGCCGCTTCCTTGCTCGATGCTGGAACCAATCCCCTCGCTTTCGCTCGAGCCTCGGACAACGACACCTCCGCGTCGTCTGCCCATGCTCCCCAAGAATCGTTTTCCGCGACCAAAGCGGTTTCTCCCGAATCCGAAAGCGCGAGGAGCTCGATTCGCGGATCGCTCGCGACCCTGCTGGCATCGGGCAAACTCGGTCCAAGTCCCTGCAGCAGCACGGGCAAGGGAACGTCCCCTTCGATCTCGAAACCGATCGCTATGACGGAGTCCGAGTCGGCGAGATGGCTTCGAACCGATGCACCAAGGGAGCGGGCGCTCGCTCCGCTTTCCCTAGCGCCCGAGACCATCAATCCGTTTAGCGAATCGGTTGAGGACCAGCGTTCCTCCAAGCCAAAATCGTGAAGGAGAGGGCTCGGCGTGGCCGCGGCCCGCAACAGCTGTCTCCCGGCAAACTCATCGAGCTGGTAGCGAGTCGATACCGATTCTCGGCCAAAGCCAATCCCTTCCAATTCATCGCCAAAGGGCTTCATCTCCTGTATCCAAGAGCCCACTCCACCCAGCGGAGCGCGAACGTAAAACAGCTCTCCCTCCTCTCCCATCACCGCCCGAGTCTGCAAAGCGACGATCCCGCTTGCGGGAAGGACTTCGCTCAAAACGTCCGCTGGCTCCGACTCGCCAAACGCATCGTAGGCGGAAAGCCGATACTCGACCGCGACGCCACGCGGAGCTTCGCGATCCCGATAGACCGTCGCGTCCGCCGGCAAGGTCGCGACCTTGCTCCAGTCGTCTTTGCCGGCTACGGTTCGAAGCAAAATGAAACCGAGCTCGCTCTCCGCGTTGTCCTGCCAGCTCACGCTGGCTCCCAGGTAGTCCACGTCGACCGCCAGGAACGAAGGAGCCTCTACCTCGGAAACCACGTCCTCCGGCGCGGCTTGGGTCACGGAAAACGGAACGTCGTTTACCAAAATCTGCGCGCTGCGCTGCTCACCGGCGTTCGCTTCCACAGTGAAACTCAAACTGGCATCTCCCGACCCGCTCGCTTCGCCCGCGAAGCTTATCCAAGAAACGGATACGGAGGCGGACCAGTCGACGTTGCTTTCGATCCGCAGCGTTCCATCTCCACCCTCCGCCGCAAACGTACCATGCGATGAATCGACGGTGGTGTAAGCGGTTTTCCCGGCTTGATTGATCGTATGCTCGATCGGCTGAAGCTCGGAAGAGTCGCTCGATACCACCACCTTGGCGCTTCTCGTGGCAAAGGAATCGTTGGCGGCTACGCTCACGATCACCGTGCCATGGCCGCTATCGGAGCTGTCTGAGGTGATGTTGATCCAATCGCTATCCACGGAAACGCTCCAATCCACATTCGATTCGATGGCGAACGCCTTGGAACCTCCGCCGCCCCCAACTTCGGTTGACTGATTCGGCATGCGAAGGAACGGATCGGATCCTTTCTGAATGACCGTATGCTCGATCCCGCCTACGATCACCTTGCCGATGCGCTCCTCCTGAGATTCGTTCACCTTGACGCGATAGCTCACCTGCTCGTTGCCAAATCCCACACCCTGAGGCGGGCTGGTCACCACGATCCAACCGGAATCCGAAATCGCCTCCCAGGCCTTGCTCGAGGAGACGGCGATCGGAAAACCCGATTTGGCGATCTCCTCGACTTCCCTCGATATCGGTTCTATCGAGTCGACCGGGATCTCGCTGGTGATGGCGACCACGGAATTCGAGAACGCGGAGTAGCCCGATTCGTTGTAGGCTTGCACGCGATAGGCGTAGGTGGTCAGAGCGGAGGCGCTTCTATCCTGGTAGGTGGTCGCGTCCTTGTCCGCGAAGCCGATCGCAGCCCATTGCGAGCCGATCTGATCATCGCGGCGCATGATGCGAAAACCGTCTTCCACGGCGGACCGATCCGACCACCGCAGGCTCACTCGATTGTAGCTCTGTTCCGTGACCACGAGGTTCACCGGCGGCTGCGGCACGTCGTCGAGCGACTCGACCACCGCATCGTTTGACCAAAGCGAAACGGTGTCATTGCGTTTGGCCCGCACGCGGTAGCGATAGCTGGTGGAGGCTACGATGGTCGCGTCTTCGTAGCTCGTCTGATTCGCCAATGCCGTGCCGACCGTCTCGAACGCCTCCCCGGAAATCCGACGCTGAATCTCGAAGCTCGTTTCGTTGTCGCTGCGATCCGTCCATTGCAATCGCGCCGAAACGCTGGAGACATCGAGCGCCGTCAGATCGACAGGTCCATGCACTACGATAGGCGGCAGCACGGTGAGAGCTACCTGGTCGCTCTCGACGTAGCCTCCGGGGTTGCTGACCTTCACTTGAAACTGCGAGCCGTCGTCGCCGCTGGATACGTTTTCCAAGGCCAGCACCGGCAGCGTAGCCCCGGCGATTTCAGTCCCGTCCTTCAACCACTGATAGCCTATATCCGCCCCCTCGCCGAGGGCGTGGAAAGCTACCGTTTCCCCGGCTTCGATAGATTTGGACACCGGCGCGACCACCAGAACCGGAGGGTCCACAAGCACCTCTCGCCGGAAGACGGAAATGGCGTCAGGAGTGGCGACGGATCCCATGTACACGTGCTCACCGTCGGGACTGGCTCCGATGGAGCGCGGGCCGTTGAGAATCCAGTCGTCCTCCGCCCCGGCTCGAATGCTCTGAGAAAAGCTGAGCAAGCCGGTCTCTCCATCGCGCTCCAAGCACACGATGGCGTCGTCGGCGTAGGAAGCGGCGTAGAGGTAGTCGCCATCGGCGCTGATGACCAAGTCAAAGGGACCATCGAGATCCGAAATGCCTTTCGACCCGTCCTTGAAGTCCTCCAAATGAACGAGCTCCCCGTTTTCGGAATCGCGAGAGAAGACGCTCAAGGCATCGTTGTTCGCTGAGGCCACGTAGAGGAATCTCCCGTCTCCGCTGAAGGCCAAAGCCCGGGGCGAATCGGTCTTGCTGCCTTCGTTCACGAGGTAGCTGAGCTTTCCCGAATAGGTCAACAGACCGCTGGCGTCGTCCCGATCGAAGGTCACGATCTGGTTGCTGTAGAGAGCGACGTAGAGGTGCTGTCCGTCTGGGCTTATCGCGATCTCCGAGGGCTCGCTAAGCTCCTCCACCCCTTGGTCGCCCTCCTCGTAGACGCCTTGAAAACTGATTCTGCCGGTGGTGGCGTTGCGACTGAATACGCTGACCTTGTCATCGTCGAAGGCCGCCACGTAGAGGTGTTTTCCATCTGGAGAAACCACTATCGACCATGGCCCGTCCAGCCCATCCACCCCCGCCATTCCGTCGTAGATCGCGTCCTGCAGCGTCAATTGCCCCGAAACCGCGTCGCGAGCGAATCCCAGCAAGCTGTCGGAAAACATGGAGGCGCCGTACAGGTGCTTGCCATCGGGGCTCAGGGCCAAGGAGCGAAGACCGCTCAGCACGCCCGCTCCGAGCTGCGACTTGTCCAAGGCTCCCTGATAGCCCAGCGTGCCCGTCTCGAGGTCGCGGGAGAACCAAGCCACAGCGGAGTTGCCGTACTTCTGCAAAGCCGCATAGAGGTGGGCTCCATCGGGAGAGACCACCACATCGTAGGGCTCCTCGATTCCGGACGATAGGAAATCGCTGGCGCGGTGCTGCTCGATGAAGACGAGCTGCTTGAACACCACCGTTTCGGAAGCCTCGTCGCCAGCATCCTGAGCCCAGCCGCAAACGGCCGAAAGCGCCCCTGCTATGAGAAATAGCAGAGCGGAAGGACGCGGGAGGAAGGTAGGCAAAAAAGGTCGCATGCGGAGTCGTATCCTTGCGCGAAGCACGCCCGGTGCCGCGCCCCCGGTTTTCACAGTTCATTTACCAAATCTCGTTCCAAACGCCCTCCTGCCAAAAGCTTGCAAGTTTTGCTGGAACTCTGGGCGATTCCCCTCCATTTTCCCGCGGTTTTGGTCCAACCGCCAAAGCAACATCACAAATGGCCCTCAACGAATACAAAAGCACATTCATCGCCGACTGCGGCATCAGCATGGGAGACGAAGGCAAAGGCCGCCTCATCTCCGAGATCATCGAAGAGCTGCGGGAGAAGACCGGCAGCGCCAGCCCAGTGCAGGTCGTGCTAAAGGTGAACGGCGGGGCCAACTCCGGGCACACCGCAGGCGGCTTGAAGCTCAACCTGCTTCCGGCCGGCGTGGTCGACCAAAGCGTGGAAACCCTCGCCATCGGGGCTGGCGTGGTGGCCGATCCACGAAAGTTTCGCTGGGAGCTCCTCCCGGTCGACGCCAAAAGCTACCACGTCACCGAGCGCTTGCTCATCGACGAGCGCACCATGGTGTCCGACCTGAGCCACCGCTTGCTGGACCTCGCTTGGGAGTGGTACCGAGTGAACATCATCGGCGAGGAGCCGCGCGGCAGCACCGGCCGCGGAATCACCCCGTCCTATCAGGACGAAGTCGGCCAGTTTCAGATCTTCTACTCCGACTTTCTCGCTCCCAAGGAAATCTTCGCCCGCAAGCTTAGCCAAAAGGCCCAGCGGGCCTGCCGCGTCATCCAGCACGTTTGCCAAGTCACGCCCGAAGTCTGGGACAGCTTTTTCGACACCCTTACCCAAGCGGAACTGCGGGCCAACGAAGAAGCCCTCAAGGAAGGCATCTTTTCGCAGGACGAGTTCGATTTCAGCGTCTTCAAGGGAAGCGAGCCTTTCGCCCTCAACATCGAAAAGCTCATCGAAGTCTATTGGGAAACCGGACAGCAGCTGGCCGGCCGCATCGGCGACGTGCGCGAGGTCATCCGCGAGGCCCAAGCCTCCGGTCGCTACACCATCGGCGAGTACGGCCAAGCCTACTGGCTGGACAAGCGCCAAGGCTTTTCTCCCAACGTTTCCGCCTCTCACACCTACGCCCCGGAATTCTTCAACTCCGCATGCCAGCCGGTGCAGCCGCTGCACGTGTTCGGCGTGGGCAAGGCCTACGACACCAAGGTCGGCACACACGTCTTCATCACCGAAGGCGAGCAGGATCATCCGCTCTTCCAACGCCTGCGCAAGCTGGAGTTCGGCGTCTCCACCGGACGCCAGCGCATGGTCGGCTGGTACGACGCGGTGGAAAAAGGCGACACCCTTCGCTACGGCGGTTTCGACGATCTCATGATCAACAAGATCGACGCCCTCACCCAGGGCGACGACTGGGCGGGCAACCTCAAGATCTGCATCGCCTACGAAGATCAGGACGGAAAGCGCTACTACCGCGTCCCGCGCAGCGAAACCCTCCGCAAGTCGCTCAAGCCAGTCTACCAGGAATACGCAGGCTGGAAGGAGGACATCTCAAAAGCTCGCAGCTTCGCAGACCTTCCGGAAAACGCCCAGGCGTACATCGCCGGCATGATGCGCTCCTTGCTCGATTCCGCCTACCACGGCGGCGAATGGCCCGAGCAACTGCCCAACCTGCGCTACGTGGGCGTGGGCCCGATGCCGTCCCAGATCATTCGCGACATCCCGCAGACCAGGGAGCTTCTCGCCCTCGACAAGCCGCTCGACTAAGGCGAGCCGCTAGCCGTCGGCGAATCAGAGAGCGAAGACAGACACCTTCGCTCAACTGCTCGTTTGCATTCCAGAACAAGTCCGCCAGAGTCTCCTTCAGACGCGTCGCCACAAACTCATGGACCTGCAACAATTTTTCGAACACTGGAATCTCAGCGAGCACCCTTTCCAAGCGGAAGAGGCCCGAAACGATACCGTCTACACGCAGAAGCTGGACGCGGCCATCACCCATCCGGACTTCACGAAGATCTACGGAAACCCGGCCAATCCCAGCACCACCATCGTGTTCGGCGAAAAAGGCAGCGGAAAAACCGCCATGCGTCTGATGATCCAGCAAAGGCTGGCCGCCTTCAACGAGGGCCGCGAGTCCGACAAGGTTTGGGTGGTCGCCTACGACGAGCTCAATCCCATGCTCGACCGGTTGGCAAGCAACCTGAAGACGGGACCGGGCGAAAAGACGCTAGCCGAAATCCGCCTCTCCGACCATCAGGACGCCATCCTCTCGCTCTCCGTCACCCGCTTGATCGACAGCATTCTCGCATCAAAGGACAAGGCCGAGCTGAAGCGCCGCAAGAAGGCCATCAAGAAGATGACGCCCCAGCGAAAGATCGATCTAGCGACCCTGGCGCTGCTCTACGATCAGCCTCAGCATGGCAGAGCGCTGGACCGCTGGAGCAGCCTGCTCCGCTTGCTGCGGGTGGGCTCGGGTCTGGACCGCGGAGGGCACAGCTTTGTCACCGTGCTCCTTCTGGGCGCCGGAGTGGTCGGAGCCCTCGGCTGGCGTTTCCTGGAATCCCCCCACTGGGGTTGGCTCCTAGCGGCCATCGGCGGCGGAGCCGGCGGCATCCTGCTCGGCTTTCTCTGGCTGAAACGAGCTTGGCGAAACCGCAAACGCGGCAAGCAGATCGAGAGGGAGATCCGTACCGTGGCTCGTGAACCCGACAGCGCCACGCGCCAGCTCTGGGACATGGGCGACAACGAGCTGGCCTCCCAGCCGATCCCGAAAAAGGACGACCAGGACAGCCGCTACGACCTGACCGGCCGGCTGCTGGGCATCTTGGCCGACTTCGGATACACCAGCTTCATCGCTCTGGTCGATCGCGTCGACGAGCCGGTGCTGGTCAGCGGAGACGCCAAGCGCATCAAGCAGCTGGTTTGGCCTATGCTAAACAACAAATTTCTTCAGCAGGAACGCATCGGCATCAAGATGCTGCTCCCCATCGAACTCAGTCAAATGCTCCTGGCCGAAGATTCGGAATTCAAACGACAGGCCCGGCTCGATAAGCAGAATCTCGTCAACCCGCTGAAGTGGACCGGCACCTCCCTCTACGACCTCTGCAACTGGCGCTTCAAAAACTGCCAGCGCTGCAGCCCGAGCGAGGCCCGTCCGCTCGACGAACTCTTCGAGGACGACGTGGACAGCCACGACCTGATCGACGCGCTGGACCAGATGCACCAGCCCCGAGACGCCTTCAAGCTGCTCTATGCGGTGCTGCTCGAGCACTGCCGCAACACGCCGGGCGACTCTCAGCAGTTCAAGATTTCCAAAGCCACCTTGGACATCGCCCGCCGCGAGCAGAGCCAACGCGTAGTCGATCTGTACCGAGGCATGTCATCGACCTGACCGCTGCGCTAAACGTCTAGGCGACTCTGCCTGCCGGGGCCCCGCTCAGATCGTGGCCGCATCCGCCGCCTCACTTGCAAATGCAGGCCAGCAGGCCGTGCAGCAGCTCCAGCTTGGGCATCGAAACGCCCGCCTCCTGGCCGCGCCGCAAGGGCTCGCCCCAAATGGCCTCCACCTCGACCGCTCGTCCTTCCACGAAGTCGATCATGCTGGAAGGCTTGTAGGCTTTCATGGGGATCGTCACGTCGATCTGCTTGTTGGCGAAGCTCGAATCGATCTCCAAACCAAGCGCTCCCGCAGCGGAAATGACCTCCAGCATCAACGCCCGAGCCTCCTCCAAAAGCTCCTTCGACTGCACGATCACATCGGTCGTGACTCCGCCTGCGGCCACGGTGAGACCGTTGAAGGGCACGTTCCAAACCAGCTTCTTCCACTGCACCAAAGCGAGATTGGCCTCCACCCGCGTCTTCACGCCAGCGGCCTCGAACGCTTTCCCCAAAGCTTCCACCTCGCCGTCGCCGCGTTGCCGGTAGGCTCCGATGCTGACCGAGCCGGGCATGAAATTCTGAGCAGCGGCAGGGGCGATGCGATTGAGGCACACGAAGCAAAGGCCTCCGAAGACCGAATTGCGGGGAAACAGCTCGCCGAGCAGCCGGTCGTTTCCCAATCCGTTCTGCAAGGTCAGCAGCTGCGTCTTCTCGCCCACCAACGGCGGCAGCAGATCCGCCAGGGCGTAGTTCGAAGTCGCCTTCAGAGCGATCACCACGAGATCGCAAATCCCGATGCTGCCAGTGTCCCGATGGGCGTTCACCTCCAGCTGAAACTCCTCGCTAGGCGTCACGATGCGCACCCCATCCCGCCGAGCGGCCTCGTAGTCGCTGCGGAAAAGGAAATGCAGCTCGTGACCGGCCCGCTGCAGCATCGCTCCGTAATATAGTCCTATGGCTCCCGAGCCCACGATCGCTATCTTCATGCGATCGAGCCTCTCGCGCTGCTCTCAGATGGCAAGCGCGCTGTATAGTGACATTCCCTGAGAGCTCGAAACAGGGTTAACAACCAGCGTTCTTCACAAGTTATTTCCCCGCTTTCGGCACGAGCTGGAAACAGAAAGCGCTAGCGGTATCCCTGAGGTTATTTCCCTAACCGAAATTCGTTGGATTTCGTTGAATTGACACGTAAAAGGACTCAGTCCAAGGCCGCTTCAAGAGCGGCTTTTTTTACAAATCGACTCACCTAAGCGCTTTTCCCTTATACAGTAGGTAACTCTAGGAAATCGAGTTCACACGTATACCCATTTAAGCAGCTGTTTATCATTATCTTACAAAAACAAATAGGTGTTCGTACCGCTGCCTTTGCCCAGAACGCGAAATCGGAACCAAGCAAGCCCAGGAACGGAGAAAAATGTAAAAGGCGACCGACCTCGTTTTTCGCCTGATGGAGACTAAAGAAAGTTCCTTAGGAACGCCTTCAGCCTGAGCGATCGCCACGTGGCGTAACAGCTCCGTAACTGTGTCAGTCCCATGGGGCTCGCTCAGTTACTCTCAAGTTATTCACAATGGTTTTCGGGCGAGAACCAGCCCAAGGTCGAGCCGATGTGGACGGTCGCGGATTACGGGTATTTCCGCAGCCAACTCAACCAAAATCAGCAGGAAACCGCCACGATGCTGAGCGACTTCGGGCAGGCTTTGATGGTCATCTCGCCGCGACACTCGAAAATTTCCCCATCGACGTGGAAGAATCCCGCCTCCGGCATCGTCAGCACGAAATTGTCGGAGCAGATCGGGGTGACGCGTGGGCTCAGGTAGAGTTTCTTGCGAAACATGCGCCAGATCAGCACGAAGAAACTGATAAAGTTCGGGTCGGTGATCGCCACCAGGTTCAGCTTTCCGTCGGTGAGCGAAGCGTCCGGAGCGATGAAGGCGTTGCTTCCGTATTGCGAGGAATTCGCGACCGCCACGATGTAGGCCCGCAGGCTTTGCAGCTGACCGCCTGAGGCGATGTCGCAGCGCGAGGAGCGGTAGTCGCGAAAGGCTCTCAGTCCTTCCTTCATATAGGAGACGAAACCGCGGGCTTGGGTTTCGTTGAAACGGCGTCCGACCTCCGCGTCGAAGCCGATGCCCATGACGTTGAAAAACGGGTGACCGTTGGCCTCGCCGGTATCCACGCGGATGGACGCGCCTAGGGCCGCGAGGTGAAGGGCCTTGTGAAAGTTGAGCGGCAGTCCGAGGTGGCGAGCCAAACCATTTCCCGAACCCATGGGAACCAATCCAAATTCGCAGCCAGTGCCCACCACGACTCGCCCGACTTCGTTGATGGTGCCGTCGCCTCCTACCGCAACCACGCGCTTGGCGCCCTCTGCGATCGCCGCCTTGGTAAGCTCAGGTGCGTGCCCGGCGTATTGCGTTTCCCATACATCGGCTTCGAGTCCGTGGCTCGCCAAGAACGCTTCCACCCGCTCTCGACGCACCACCCCTTTCTCTCGTTTCCCCGAGATGGGGTTGATGATGATAGCGAGTTCCTTGCCCATGCCCTTCTCCTCAAACGGCTTACTTGCTAAATTGCAACTCCCTACTCAGCGAACGCTCGCAACGGCCCGCAAAGACCGCTGAAAACTCTCCACCACCCGCTTCCAGCTAATGCCCTTTCCCGTCTCGCTGGCGGCGGATCTCACCGAGGCGAGCTCCTGCTCGGGCAGGCAGCGCAGGGCTAGGGTTTGGGCGACGAAATGCTCCGCGTCGCCAAATCGAGCGAGCATGCCATTGCGGCCCGATTCGATATACTCTCGGCCGGCTGCGTAGTCATAGGTGCAGACCGCCAGAGCGGAAGCCATGGCTTCGGTGACCACGTTTCCGAAGGTCTCCGTCACGCTGGGAAACAGAAACAGGTCGCCCGAGGCGTAGTGCCTGGCCAAGTCCTCCCCTTTCCTCATTCCCGCGTAGCGAACTTCCGGATACTTGCGCTTCAGGCGAGGCAGCTCCGGGCCGCCGCCTACCACCACCATGCGATCGTGGGGAAAGTCCTCGCGCAAGCTCTCGAAAGCGGCGAAGGCCAGATCGATGTTCTTCTCCTTGGCCACTCGTCCCACGTAGAGCACCACCTTTCCATCCTCAGGCACGCCCCATTCGCGTCGCAAACTCTCATCGCGTCGATCAGGGCGAAACAGTTCCGTATCCACTCCACGTGACAGCACGCCGGTGTTGCGGTAGCCGAGCTTGGCGAGCTCATCAGCCATTTGGCGCGTCGGAGCCAAAGTGACGTCGCAGCGATTGTGCACCCAGCGCAGATAGGACGAGGCGAGACGCTGGATGAAGCCGATGCGATAGTGATCGCTGTATTGATCGAAGTTGGTGTGAAACGTGGAGCTTACCGGGATCTTCAGCAGTCGAGCCGCGATCAGGGCCGCCACGCCGAGCGGGCCTTCCGTGGCCACGTGTACCACATCGGGTCGAGACCGCTTCCAAATGCGATAGAGGCTGAAGCCAGCGGGCTCGCCCATTCGAAGGGCGTTGTATCCGGGGAGGGGGACCCCAGCTGCGATGAATTCCTCGTAAGGCTTCTCTTCGCTTGGCATATCCACCTCCTCGTGCTCCTGCACCGGGCGGACCACCATGATCTCCCACCCCTCAGCGGCCAAACCTTCGCAGAGACGTCCCAAGGTCATGGATACGCCGTTGACTTCGGGGGGAAACGTTTCGGTCACGAGAGCAAGCTTCATCGACGCACTCCCCTTTGCCACATCTCGACCGTCTTCGCCTGCAGAGCCGGCCTGCCTACTCCTGCGGAGCGGTGGTGGCCTGCGGCTCGCTCGCCAGAGGAGCTCCCTGAGCATCCACGTCTCCCGCTTCTTCCGGGAGCCCTACCTTCAAAAGTTCGATCTCGAAGACCAGAGTCGAGCCGGGAGGCACCGACCCATGAAGCTCGTCGCCATAGGCCAGCTTCGCGGGCACGTAGAGCTTGATCTTGCCACCTTCTCCGATGAGCTGCAGACCTTGGGTCCAACCATCGATGACCTGATTGAGCTGGAAGGCTGCCGGATCTCTTCCCGCAGTGGAATCGAAAATCTGATTGTCCAGAAACCGCCCTTCGTAGTGCACGATCACCATGTCGGTGGGCTCGGGCTTCTTTTGAGGGTCGCCAGGGCGCAAGATCTGATAGGCCAGGCCGGATACAAGCGACTGCACGTCGGACAATCCCACCAGCTGATCGAAGAACGCCTGTTCCTTGGCCCGGTTTTCGCGCAGCACGGATTCCATCAAGCGCTGCTCGCGCTTGGCGAAAAACTCCTGAATCGCCAGACCCGATTCGCCGATGTCCGTGGCAGGCTGGTCGCCTAGCACATGGTCGATCATTCCTTCCGCCACCGCATCGATCTCAGTCGGCGAGAGTTCCAAAGCCTTGAGGTTGTAGCGCTCGGCCAGAAGCCATCCCCAAGTCTTCAGCAGCTCCTCGTCGCTGTAGGACATTTGGTCCTCCGCCCCCATTCCCTCAGGAAGTTCGATCATGTCAGCCAATTGGCCAAAGAGCGGCGCGCCAAGGAGGCACAGAGAGGTGAAGGCTAGGAGCTTTTTCATAAGAGACTTGTTATCAATCGATTAATAAAGGGGAAACGAACGCTGCCCCCGGGGCTGTGCTTGCAGTCCTAGAGAAATGGGTTCAATTGTAAATCACCAAAATCCTTTTAGACCCACTCCCGAACCCACCCTAACCCACTTTCATGAAGCAGGAAACTTTCTGGATCAGCGACGATGGAATCATCACTACCGCAAAATCCCGCCAAGGCTCGTCGGTGCTCGATCTGACGATCACTTTCAAACTACGAGACGCTCGCGAAATCGATTTCGTCTCGCCTCGACTGGCGAAGATCCAATTCACGGAACGCAGCTCCCTCGCTCGAATCGGCATCGAGATCTACGCCACTCAAGCTCCGCGTCGCAACAAGGACCGGCTCATCCTTAGCGCCGAGGCGTTCGTCTACGACACCGAGTTTCCCTGCTCCGCCTACGCCCACAACCTAGTGCAAACCGGCGTCCCCGCAGGCCGGCTTTTCTACGCTCCGGAAAGCCAGAAGCTCAGCTCGGACGAGATCTGGCAGGCCTTGCAGGACAATCGCATAAAGCTACCCAACTCCACTTCCATCGACCGCTTCGGCAGAGTATTCCTGACCCCGCACAAGGTACGCTACACCCTTCCGAAAACCGTCACCGAGCTCGACCACCTCCGCCTGGTGAAAGGCTACCTGCCACGAACCTTCCTAGACAAGGTGCAGGTGCGCGAGGACCTTTCGGTCGTTTCGCTCGAGCCGCAATCAGGCGTGCTCACCAGTTGCTCGATGTATCTAAAGGAGCACTACGTGGTACTCAATCGCGGCGAGGGAAACTTCGGCCTGCACTCCGGCGCCGTACTGCTCGACCCGGTCAAGACCTTCGGCTCCAACGTGGTGCTCGAGATCTACAACCGCAGCGATCAACCCGTGATCAATCCAGTCGTTTCCATCGAGGTGTATCGAGCGCCCCAATACGATCCGAATCGCACCGCCGAGCTCCGCGATCAGCGTCTGGTGTTCTTCTCGAACCTCGACAAAGTCTACCGCCAGCTGGACAACAAGCCCAAGGAGCACTTCGACCGCCTGCGACCGACCACCGAAATCTCCTTGCGCGGACAAAGCGCCCGCACGGAAAACCAGAGCATTCTCATTCGAGCGGACAACGCCATAAAGGACGAGATCTCCCGGGTGGCCCGAAATGGAAACTTCGGCTTCCGCACGGTCACTCAAGCCTTGCGCAAGGGCGACGCGGACGCCGACACTCTAGTGCTCGACTACTTCCCCAGCCTCACGGAACACATCGAGATCCTGGCCAACATACGGAAGCTCAAGCTCAAGAACCTGGTTTTCCGCAAGGCCACGCCTCTGCAGGAGTTCTTCCTCTCCAACGAGGCCCACAGCCATTTGGAGACCTACGACCAGCTCGGCCTAAAGGTCTACTGGCACAGCGCTCGGCTCAACGATCTCTACCTGCACACCTACAAAAACGACCATGGATTCTTCATCAGAGAGGAGGAGGTCGACAAGTTCCGAGCCTGCACCATTCTGGCGTTCTACGGCTCGGCCCTGGAGATGAGCGATGCCCAGAAGCGCCACATCAGCGAACTGGTGGTGCGCATGATCGACTTTTTCGGCACCAACGTGGGCATCCTCACCGGCGGAGGCGAAGGCGTGATGGGACTGGCCACCGACGTGGCCCTGCAAAAGGGATGCCTCACCGGAGCCGCCTTCCTGGAGCTGGAGGCCCAGCCTCCCAAGTTCGGCGTCAACTTCTTCAACACCTTCCAGGAAACCAATCGTCACAATCGCCAAAAGTGGTTTCAGGTGGCGGATTTCTGCATCTTCAACGTCGGCGGAGCTGGCACCGTGGAGGAGATCGGAATCGAGCTGTGCAATATGAAACTGGGCATCCGGCCGCGCGTGCCCTTCGTCTTCTTCCACGATGACTACTGGGCGAACCTGGAGAAGCAGTTCGACAAGCTGGTAGCCGACGGGCGCATGCCGACCTGGATGAAGGAACAGCTGCTCTTCTCCGGCGACCCGGACGAGATCATCGCCTTCTACCGCAAGAGCCTGCAGATCCTTTAGCCGCTCAGCAATCAGACGTCCACCGCCCGCGGTCGAACGGGCTAAACGCAACTCCATCGTTGACATCGAATCCCCCTTCCCAAACTCCCTTCTCATGTCCGAAAACACTCCCCTAAACGTCCTCATCGTCGGTTCCGGTGGACGCGAGCACGCCCTCGCAAACGCATGCGTCAAGAGCCCCTTGGCCGCCCGAGTCATCGCCGCGCCTGGCAACCCAGGCATCTCGGCCGATTGCGATTGCTTCAAGGTGGCAGCGGACGACATCGATGGACTGGTCGCTCTCGCGGTCGAGCAAAAGATCGATTTCGTCATCGTCGGCCCCGAAGTGCCGCTGGCCCTCGGTCTGGTCGACGCCCTGCAGGAAAAGGGAATCCTCGCCTACGGGCCGAAGGCGGACGGCGGCCGACTGGAAGCCTCCAAGATTTTCACGAAAAAGCTGCTGCTCAAGCACAAGATCCCGACCGGGGCCGCTGCGGCGTTCGACAAGGTGGATGCCGCCATCGACTACCTGGAGACCGCTTCCTACCCCATCGTGGTCAAGGCGGACGGACTCGCAGCGGGAAAAGGCGTCATCATCGCCAAGGACCATGACGAAGCCGTCTCCACCGTGCGCGACATGATCGAAGGGGCAGCCTTCGGCGAATCGGGCAAGGAAGTCCTGATCGAGGAATGCCTCTACGGCGAAGAAACGTCCATCCATGTCATCGTATCCGGAAACGACTACGTGATCCTTCCCACCAGCCAGGACCACAAGCAGATCTTCGAAGGCGACAAAGGTCCGAACACTGGCGGCATGGGGGCCTACTCGCCTGCCGACTTGATCGACGACGACCTGATGGCTCGCATCGAAGAGGAGATCGTCAAGCCGAGCGTGGCAGGCATCGCGGCGGAGGGCATAGACTTTCGCGGCACCCTTTTCATCGGCATCATGATCACCGAGGAAGGACCAAAAGTCCTGGAGTACAACACCCGCTTCGGAGACCCGGAAACGCAGGTCCTGCTCACGCGGCTGAAAACCGACCCCATGGAAATCATGCTCGCCGCGGCCAAGGGCGAACTGGGCCGTCTGGACGTCACAGTCAAGGACCAGTACGCCATGGTGGTGGTGCTGGCCAGCGACGGCTACCCAGGCACCTATCCCAAGGGCGAAACCATCACCTTCCCCAAAGCGGTCGGCGAAAACGAAGTCATTTTCCACGCCGGCACCCGTTTCAACGAAGCTGGGGATGTCGTGACCAACGGGGGCCGCGTCCTCGGCGTCACCGCTCTAGGGGCCGACCTCAAAACGGCCGCTGACAAAGCCTACGCCCTCTGCGATCAGATCCGCTTCAAGTCGAAGTACCTGCGTCGCGATATCGGAGCCAAGGAGCTTAACCGCCAGCGCTAGCTGCGTTTCGAAGAAACGAGCAAAGTCGGAGTGGCCCGCGTTGCGTGGGGGTGTCGGCTATGCCTCGGTACTGCGAAATGCGCCCTAGCCAGGGCCCTCCCAAGCAGGGCAGCGGACCCTATCATAAAACAAGCGAGGGAGGTCAAATGGCCTCCCTTTTCTTATTTCTGAAATCCTAGTTGAGATTCGTAAACGCCCTAGAGCGTCGGCACGGTATCGTTGGGTCCGATGAGCTCTTTGGCGACCTTGACCCAGCCCTTCGGTCCCACTCCGTTCACCCGCTCGATGCGCTTTCCGGAGAGGCCCGCCCACGATCCGTTGGGTCGCTTCACGAGGTGCGGCCAATCCACGTTTTCCAAAAGCTCCTGATCGTTTTCGCTGTCGCCCAGTCCGAAGGAAATCAGGGTTTCGTCGGACTGCATCTTCCATAGCTCCGCGAAGCGGCGAATCGCCGCGCCTTTGTCGGCGTTTAGGTCGATGACGGTGTGGAAACGTCCGCCCGGCAGGCACTTGAGTCCTTCGTCCTCGAAAAGCGAATCCAGGGATTGCCAGACGTTTTCGTCGAGATTGATGGAAAGCGTTTCACTGTACTCGCGATCCTGGGCCCGGCGGGCGGAAGATAGGTCGAGCCCTGTCAGCGACGCCACATCCTCGGTCATCAATGTGCTGAATCCGCGCAGCGACTCGCCAAACTTGGATTCGACGCGGGCCAGGCGACGGCGCACTTCAGAAGACGGGATGCCGAGCTCCACACGCTGCCAGCCACCGCTCTCGGTCACGCCGGGCAGGTCCGGTTTCCAAAATCCGTTTGGAGCGATGATGGCGCTCCCGTTCTCCACGATGCAGGGCATCTCGATGTCGAGATCGCGTTGCAGCACGCGCTGCTCTCCGAATGTCTTGGATGAGCAGAACACGATCAAATTTCCTCGGGCCACCAGCTCGCTGACGTAGGGTCTCGTCAGCTCGCTCGAATAGTCGTCGAAATCGATCAACGTGCCGTCGAGGTCAGTGAATATGGCTATTTTTTGGGTATTCATCGCTTGGATTAAGCAGGGTAACGCAGGCAGAGCTCCCTAGACCAACGAGAGCGATTCGGTGCCGCTGTGGAACGCCGTGTCGCAGTGCTCTAGGAATACATTCAAATTCAGATTGCTTAGGTTGCTGTAGACTTTCACCGGCGGCACCGGCTCCGGCTTTTCCAGTTTCAAACGCACCGCGCGTTCCTCCGCGATCTCGCGTTTGAGCAGCTCGGGGCAGAGCGGCGAGTTGTAGATCACCGAAAGAGAGGCGTCGATCATGTCTTCCACGTGCTCCTCTCCCTTCGATTCATGCATGTGCGGATTGCGACTCTCGATCTGGCAAATCGTCACCTTGCCCCTGAGCTCCTCCGCTCGCTCCACAGGCAGAATGCCGCCCCACATCTCCAGCAAGTTCATGAAGTGATGGGTTTCCACCGCGTAGCCGGAGGCGTATTCGATGTTGAGAGCCAGGTCCAGAGTCAAGGCATGCTCGCCCGCGTTGCCGGTTTTCACCACCTCGGTTTCGTAGCCGCTGAAGTGGGTGAGCAGACGGTTGAGCGTGCGGTTGGAGTGCACCGAACTGCGCCCCCACTTGGCGAAGAAGATGGAGTTTTCCATGACCTTCGGCTTGGAGTTCCAGGAAATGCGCACGAACGTGTTGTCGGAATCGAACATCTCGAAGCCGGCCGCGTATTCCTGCACGTACTCGTGCACCGCGCCGGGGAAATAGTTGTCGCTGTCGACGAAGCCAATATACTTGTTGTCCAGCCATTTCGCAATCAGCGTGCCCATGATCATGCCTTCGGCCTTGCCCGAACGGACCAGCCCGTCGTCGCCCAGCAGTTCGGTGTAGCCGGCGAGCTCGATCGCCTTGGCTAGACCCGCGTCCTTCTGATGCACCACCGTGACCTTCTTGTTGGTGAACTTGCAGAAATTAGTGATCGCTTCCTTTTCGATTTGGAAGCGATCTACCGGGCCGCGCGGGCTGTTGGAAACTACGATGATCTGGCAGGGGTGCGGGATGCCTACGAGAACGCCTTCGATGAGCTTGAGCCGCTCGTTCTTGACCGGCACCACGATGGCCATCTTTCGTTGCCGTTCGTAGAGAGCCTCCGATGGGATTCGTCGAATCACGCCATCCTTGGAGACGGAATTGGAACCGAATTCACTGCCACCATCGAGCTCGTAGACCTTCTGTAGGCCGTAGATCTGGACTGCTCCAACGCGTTCGCATTCTCTCGGTATTTCAAGTCTCATGTAGCTATTCCTCGAATCGGGGGTTTTGTATCAAATTGAGCAAACGCTCTCGACGACCACGAAAGAGCAGGCGCGATGCCAAGTGGGCATTTTCTTGCTTTCCCCGCTTATCTATTAATTTTTTTCACTCGTTCCGGAGGCAATTCGGCAAAGAATCTTCGTCCTACCCTGCGAGAACGGATAAGCGCCCCTAGGGCTTGTACCCGAAAAGTGAGGACACTGCTTTATTTTTCATGAAACGTCTCAAAATGAGGCGCCTCGAAACGGTTTCCCAATACCCCGGAAAAGAGTGAACACCAAGAGCTTGGAGAGCTTCGGTCAGGAAAAGGGCAGCTCCATTTCGATGTGGTCGATGCCGGCCTCCAAGTAGATGTCGCCTTTCTCAAGAAAGCCTAATCGCTCGTAGAAGCCCTTGGCGGAGACCTGGGCGGAGATGACCACGCAGCGCAGGTCCGCTTCCCGGGCCATTTCGATGAGGCGCTGCATCACCTTGCAGCCGACTCCCTTTTGACGCCAGGTCTTGCTGACCGCCACTCGCCCGATGTGCCCGTCCGGCAGAAGTCGTCCTGTGGCGACCGGCTGATCGGCGTTGAAAGCCAGCACATGTCGGCTCTCCGGATCCATCTCATCGATCTCCAAATCCGCTGGTACGCCTTGCTCGTCGACGAAGACGGAAAAGCGAATCGCCATGATGGAGTCTCGCTCCTGCGCGTATTCAACTTCCCTGACCTCCACTGCCTCGTCCATCGACCCGCAGCATAAAAGCCATCCGCCGTGCAAGCTCAAGCCGTTTGATCTGGCTTTCCACCCTTGCAGGCAAAACGGCCAGGGCCCCAGCGAAACACGTCACTGGTAGAAAAACTGAAACGTCAAATCCTCGTCGTCGCCGAAAAGCTCGATCAGCTCGGCCGGCCAGTCGCCGTAAGGGGCGCCTCGCTCGATCGCCTCCCGGCACATGTAGATCCCGATGGCCTTGGAGGTGGTGCCTTCCAGTATTTCCATATCGGATACGTATCCATATCGATCGATCACGAAACGAACACGCACCATCGAATTGCGCTCCTTGTGGGAGCTGCGGTTCGCGAGATTGTCCCAGTTGATCTTCACCGCTTCGATCACCCGCTCCATATACTCTCCGAACTTGCTGGCCTTGGCGTCAGCCGCGAGCTGACCCGTCGCAGCTACGCCAGCCGTGGAATTCCGCACCGGTCCCGACGGCACGCGAGGCAGTTTGGGACGAGCCCGTGGGCTTGGCACGCCATCGGCCGAGGTCACCAGAGCTGGCGACGGTGCGGACATGGGAGAATCCTCTGCCAGCTCCTCAGGCGTGTCGTTCTTGCCTTCCTCGCCTTCCATCGCTTCGCCTTCCAAAAAATCCGTCACGTTGGTCGGAGTCTCCTCGCGCTCCAAAAAGTCGAGGATCCCCTCATCGCCCAACTCCTCCTCGCGCGTGCCTTGGATCGGGATCTCCTTCTTCAGCGCCCCTTCGGACCGCTTCGTGAGCTGGAGCAGAGGGGCGGGTTGACTGCTCTCGGTTTGCTCCTGGTTGTCCTCCTGCCGCTCGCCAGTCGGCGGCGGGGCCGCCAGTTCAGGCTCCAGCTCCCCGCTGAGAAATTGCTGCGTCTCGATGTTTCGCTCGCTCTCCGAGGCGGGAAGAGCGTCCGGATCGAGCTCCTCCACCTCCTCCGGATTCGCTGCCTGCTGGTTGCGAGCCGAGATCCGATTGGTTTCGTCTGGCTCGTTATCCGGCACGTCCGGATTGGTTTGCGTGTAGACGAACTCCTCCTCCTCGACCGGATCCTCCAGCACGATGCTGAAGTCGCGAAAGCGGTTCTTCACTTCGCTGGGCTCGCTGCGAAACATGTCCTGCGGAATCCACCACCAGCCTAGCAAATGCAGCAACAAAGCTCCAAGAACGCCGACCAAGATCGAAACGCCGCCCTCGCGACGCTTGCCAAGGAGCATGCGGCGCATGGGGTCCTTTTCAAGGAGCGTGCTGTTTTCAGAAAATGACATGTGCGAGGGAGCCGAGGAAGAAGCGCCGAGCCGAGCCCGAAGCGGGGCTAAAGCAAGCTATGACGCTCTAGCAAGGCCTTTGTTTCATCCAATGGCAACCCCATGATATTGGAGTGAGACCCTCGGAACGAATCGATGATCAGGCCGGTACCTTCCTGGATCCCATACGCTCCGGCCTTGTCCAGCGGATTCACCAGCTCGAAATAGCGATCGATGATCGCGTCGTCCAAAGGCTTGAACGTCACCTCGCTGCGGGCCCCATCCACCACTTCGACGCCTCGAGAACGGCAAACCAACGCGAATCCGGTATACACAATATGGGTACGCCCACCAAGCTGCTTCAGCATCCTGCGCGCGTCGGGCAAATCCTCCGGCTTCACCAGCACCCGCCCGTCGATATGCACCGTGGTGTCTGAACCGAGCACGAAGCGGTCCGCGTTTCGATCCGCGATCCAAGCGGCCTTGAGAAGAGCGTTGTGACGCACCATGCCTTCCGGATCGCCATGCCCCTCCTCGAACTCCTCCACATCCGCCGGCATGATGTCGAAACTCGCTCCGATCCTCTCCAGCAACTGCTTCCTGCGCGGCGACTGCGACGCCAATATGAACTTAGCCGTACCCATATCCTCCACCTTCTCCCATCCCCGACCAACTCCCCGCAACCCAGAAATGCCCCGCAGTCCGCAACTCCTTTTCGCAACCTGGCAAAAAGGAGTTGCGCAAACCGTCTAGGCCTATCGTGCCTCTGCGTCGCGAGGACTCGGGTTCACGCCTGGCTCATCTCTTCGGCGATCCGCCTAAACGCCGCCTTGCGCCGCTGCCAGGCCTCCTTGCCGAGGTAGCCGTTCGGGTAGAGACTGATCGGCAGAAAGGGATCCGACTCGAAGGCGAGCTTCCACAAGCGCGACTCCTGCTCGAACCACCAGGAAATCGCCTGCTCAGAACCGACCGCTGCCGATGGCCGCGTATCCAGAAAATCCATATAGTCGCGGTAGCATTGCCCGATGCGGTCAAAGTTCCACCCCTTTCTCACATAGTCATCGTCCCGCAGCATCCCGACAGCTCGGCTTTCCTGAAAAACGAGGCGCCTCGGATCGACGTGTCGCTCCGACAGCTCGACTCCCCAATCCCCGTAAGCTCGCGGCGATATCCACAGGCTGCCCTGCAAATGTCCGAAGCGCCGTTTCCGTAGCCAAAGCTCCAACTGGCGCCGCTCCACGCGGGCCTCCGACGGCAGATCGAACGATACCGTGCTCCAAAGCCCATTCCACTCGCGTCCCCACTCCACCTCGGGATCGATCCCGTCCATCAGGTCCTCAAGACCTTTTCCGCTCAGCTCGAACACCCAGGAAGCCTTCTCGCTGGCGTCAGCCGGACTCTCCTTGGCCCAGCCCTCCTGGCGCAAAACCCGAACCGCTCGGTCCATCCCTCGAGGCGAAGCGAAGCCCGCGCCCTCCGCCAGCATGCGATACGGATTCGCCAGCCCCTCCAGCGTTTCGCTTCCCAACAGGTAAGCAATCTCCATCAAACGACGCATCTTCGGACCAACTCGCATGCGGGGTTAAAACCGCACGCGGCGGGATGGGGCAACTGTTTTTTGCAACGTTGCAAAAATCAGTTGCGCGAATCGGGATGGCGGAGGGGAGGGAGCATCTTCGCTGCACCGCGCGCTTGCGCTTTGGCGGCAGCTTGTTGCAGTGTCTCGCCTTGCTCAGATGAAGATAGGACTCGCGCAAATCAATACCACTGTCGGCGACTTGCCAGGCAACCGGAAGCTCATCCTCGACGCCTACCAATCGCTGGTCGCCGAGGGGGCCGATCTGGTGGTTTTTCCCGAACTCGCGGTCTGCGGCTACCCTCCGCGCGATCTGCTTTTCAAGCGTCGCTTCGTGCCCGACCAGCTGGAGAGCCTGCAGGATATCGCCGCCCAAACCGCATCCGTCCCCGCCGTTCTAGGCTTCGTGCAGCCCAATCCTTCCAGCAAGGGCCGCGACTTCTACAACGCCGCGGCTTTCTGTTTCGATGGGGAGGTCCGGCAAATCGCCCGCAAGTCGCTGCTGCCGACCTACGACGTTTTCGACGAGGATCGCTATTTCGAACCAGCGGACCTGCCGCTGGTCTTCGAATGGAACGGCAAGCGCGTCGGCATCACCATCTGCGAGGACATTTGGGGAAACGTCGACGTGAGCCGCGAGCGCTACCCGCACGCCCCGGTCGAATACCTCAAGGAGCAACGCCTCGATCTTCACCTCAATCTTTCCGCCAGCCCCTGGCATTGCGGCGGCAAAGGGGAGCAGCGCGAAGGCTTGGTAAGCAACGCCTCCTTGGCATGCGTTTGCCCGACCGTCTACGTCAACGCGGTGGGCGGAAACGACGAGCTGATCTTCGACGGCCGCAGCATGGTGGCTAACGCCCATGGCGAAATCATCGCTGGACTCGCCTCGTTCGCCGCCGACCAGGCGATCGTCGACTTGGAAAACGAGGCGGCTCCACGGTTGCACGCAACCTTCCGCCAGGATCTGATGCGGAACATCGAGAGCGCCTTGGTGCTCGGCCTGCGCGACTATGTGCACAAGAGCGGCTTTCGCAAAGCCCTCGTCGGATTGAGCGGCGGTATCGATTCCGCGGTGACAGCGGCCATCGCCGTAGAAGCCCTCGGCAAGGAAAACGTGATCGGCATCAGTCTGCCTTCCGCCATTTCCAGCGAACACAGCAAGGACGACGCCAGAGACCTCGCCGCGTTTCTGGGCATCGAGTTCCACACCGTGCCCATCGCCGACATCGTTTCCGCTTCGGAAGCCACCCTGCAACCGCTCACCGCTGGCTACGGTCGCGACGTCACCGAAGAAAACATACAAGCTCGAGCCCGCGGGCTCCTGCTGATGGCCCTCTCCAACAAGCTCGGCGCCTTGCTGCTCACCACCGGAAACAAAAGCGAACTGGCAGTCGGCTACTGCACGCTCTACGGCGACATGTGCGGCGGCTTGGCAGTTATCAGCGATCTACCGAAGACCCGCGTCTTCGATCTGGCTCGCCACATGAACCGCGAACGCCTCACCATACCGGTCAACACCATCGAAAAGCCTCCCAGCGCCGAGCTTCGTCCGGATCAGAAGGACGAAGATTCGCTCCCGCCCTACGACATTCTCGACGGCATTCTGGAAGGCTACGTGGAGCAAGGGCTCTCATCGCAAGATCTCATCGAAAAAGGCTACGACCCGATCGTAGTCAAAGAAATGATACGCAAGGTCGACCTAAACGAATATAAACGCAAGCAGGCCGCCCCTGGTCTGAAGCTCACCCCGCTGGCTTTCGGCGTGGGCCGTCGCATCCCCATCGTGCAACGCTACGTATCGTAGAGCTACATACACATCGTCGCACTCTCGCTCGCAATCCCTTCCCTACTCTGGCAACGCTATAACATGTCCACTTCCAACGAACTTTTCGAACGCGCAAAAAAACTTATCCCCGGCGGCGTCAACTCGCCTGTGAGAGCCTTCCGCTCCGTCGGCGGCACGCCGTTTTTCACCAAGAAAGCAAACGGCGCCACGCTCACCACCGCCGACGATCGAGAGCTGATCGACTTCGTCTGTACCTGGGGTCCAGCCATCCATGGCCACAACAACGACACCATTCGCCACGCCATCGCCAAGGCGCTCGAGGCGGGCACCAGCTTCGGAACGCCCAATCCCTACGAGGTGGAAATGGCGGAGCTCATCGTGAAGATGGTCCCCTCCGTCGAAAAGGTGCGTATGGTCAATTCGGGTACGGAGGCCACCATGACCGCCATTCGCCTGGCCCGTGGATACACCGGACGCGACAAGATCATCAAGTTCGCCGGCTGCTACCATGGCCATGTGGACAGCCTTCTCATCTCCGCTGGCTCTGGAGCCCTCACGCTTGGCAAGCCGGACAGCGGCGGCGTTCCCGAAAGCCTAGCCAAGGAAACCATCGTGCTGCCGTTCAACGATCTCGCCAAGGTCGAAGCCGCTTTCGAAAGCTACGGCGACGACATAGCCGGCATCATTCTCGAGCCCTATCCCGCGAACGTCGGCCTGATCTTCCCCAAAGACGGCTACTTGCGAGGCCTGCGAGATCTTTGCTCCAAACATGGAGCAGTGCTCATCTTCGACGAAGTCATGACCGGATTCCGCGTATCCGCGGGGGGGGTACAGGAACGCGAAGGCATCACGCCGGACCTGACCACGCTTGGGAAAATCATCGGCGGCGGACTGCCCGTAGGCGCCCTTGGCGGGAAAGCGGAGATCATGGATCACCTCGCTCCGCTCGGTCCCGTGTATCAAGCTGGCACGCTCAGCGGAAACCCGCTGGCCATGGCCGCAGGCATCGCCTCCCTGAAGCTCTTGCTCGAAGGCGGCGCCTACGCGGCATTGGAGACCATGGGGCAGCAAATCGCCAAAGCCGTCGCCGAAACCGCCCGAGAGATCGGCCTCCCGCTGCAAGTCCCCCAGGTCGCGTCCATGTTCTGCGTCTACTTCAGCGACGCTCCGGTGGAAACGCTCGACGACGCGACGGCCACCGACACGCAGCGCTTCAACACGTACTTTCACCGCTGCTTGGAAAAAGGGGTCTACCTGCCGCCTTCCAAGTATGAGGCGAACTTCATATCGACCGCTCACCAGCAAGGAGCGATCGACCAAGCTTGCGAGATTCTGACTGAAACGCTTCGAGAGCTCTAGACGCCTCGCCTAGGCCTCCGACTAGACGTCCTCGTTCTCCCAGGCCTCCTCAGCTCGGATGCGGCGCTTCACCACGAAGCGCGATACGAAGATAGCGACTTCGTACAGCACCATCATCGGGATCGCCATCATGATCTGGGTGACCGGATCGGGAGGCGTCAGCACTGCTGCGGCGATGAAGAAGGAGATGATCGCCACTCGGCGGAAAGAGCGAAGCTTCTCAACGGTCAGGATATCCAAATACACCAGAACGATCGCGATGAGCGGAAACTGGAACGCCACCCCCATGCCGATCACGATCCACGTGATGAACCCGAAGTAGCTTTCCGGCGACCAGATGATCTGGAAGCCCAGCATCTCGTTGAACTGCATGGTGATTTGGATGGCCTTCGGAAGCAGCAGGAAAAAGCTGAAGCAGCAGCCCAGCAAAAAGAGGAACAGCACGCTGACCGAACCGGGGATCAGCAATCGTTTTTCCCGCTTCGTCAAAGCGGGAGCCAAAAACTTGGCCATGTTGTATAGGAAAAATGGAGACGAAACGCCGATCCCCACGATCAGACCGATGTGCAGCATGGCAGTGTAGACCCCCGTGATGTTGCGCGTGGCCAGCCCCGCGAACGCCCTGATCTCGTCCACCGAGTAGTTTTGATTCAGTGGATACATCAGGATTTCCTTCACGTCCTGGATGAAGATCATCGACGCGATGAAGGAGAGAAAGAAAACCGCTAGCGGCTTGATGAGGGTCCACCGCAACTCCTCCAAGTGGTCCAGAAATCCCATCTGCTTGGGATCGCCAGCCCAATCGGCTTGCTCTTCATCGTTGTCAACATCCTTGGGGACAATATCGCTCATAGACTTCGCTAACAGGCTCGCTTATTGAACGACTGTTCCTCCGCTCGCAACCGCAAATCGCGAGACCTGCCCAACGATGCTCGGCGATGCCGAAACGAACGGTCCGCAAACAGCGCAAGTGACAGCACGTAGCATTCACGTTGACACAGACTCTCCCATCACTATGAGGAACCCCTTTTCTTATTCGGGAAGAAGCACCCAAGCGGCTTCCTAACCACAACATCGCAAACCCAAGCTATAGCAGTATGGCACCAAAAAAGACAGCGAAACGCGCAAAACCAGCCAAAAAGGCCACTCGTAAAACAGCGAAGCGTGCTCCTAAGAAGGCAGCAGCTAAGAACGTCAAGTACGTTTACTCGTTCGGCAAGCAGACCGACGGTGACGCAACAATGAGAGAGCTTCTCGGCGGCAAGGGCGCGAACCTCGCTGAGATGGCCAAGATCGGCTTGCCCGTTCCTCCTGGCTTCACCATCACCACCGACGTTTGCACCTACTACTACGCAAACGGTCGCACCTACCCCACCACCTTGCAGAAGGAGATGGAAGAAGCGGTGGCCAAGATGGAAAAGCAGATGGGCACCAAGTTTGGCGCCACTGACGGCATGCCCTTGCTGGTCGCGGTTCGCTCAGGCGCTCGCGACTCCATGCCGGGCATGATGGATACCATCCTCAACCTCGGCCTCAACGACGCTTCCGTCGAAGCACTGACCAAGGCCACCGACAATCCTCGTTTCGCTTGGGACTGCTACCGCCGCTTCATCCAGATGTACGGAGACGTCGTTCTCGGCGTGCAGAAGGCGGAAGGCGAAGACGTCGAGCCGTTCGAAGGCGTCATCGAACACTACAAGCACGAAGTTTACGGCGAGGACATCATCGACTCCTCCCTCACCGCCGAAGACCAGCAGGAGCTCGTCAAGCGCTTCAAGGCCCTGGTTAAGGAACGCACTGGTCAAGGCTTCCCCGAAGATCCTTGGGATCAGCTGCGCGGCGCCGCCGGCGCTGTATTCGGTTCCTGGATGAACGACCGCGCCATCGTCTACCGCCAAAAGTACGGCATCCCCTCCGAATGGGGCACGGCGGTCAACGTCCAGGCCATGGTATTCGGAAACACCGGCGAGACCTCCGGTTCCGGCGTGGCCTTCACTCGCAACCCGGCCAACGGCGCCAACGAGTTCTACGGCGAGTTCCTCGTCAACGCTCAGGGCGAAGACGTGGTAGCTGGCGTGCGCACTCCAGAGCCAGTAGCCAAGCTGAAGGACGTCATGCCGAAGTCCTACGCCGAGCTGCTCAAGGTTCGCAAGAAGCTGGAAAAGCACTTCCGCGATGTGCAGGACGTCGAGTTCACCATCCAGGAAGGCAAGCTGTACATGCTGCAGACTCGCAACGGCAAGCGCACCGCCGCCGCCGCTCTGAAGTTCGCCGTGGACATGGTTAAGGAAAAGCTCATCACCTGGGAAACCGCTGTCCTGCGCAACCCGGCTGACCAGCTCGACCAGCTGCTCGCTCCGATCTTCGACACCGCCGAAGTCAAGAAGGCCAAGGTGCTTTCCACCGGCCTCCCCGCAGGCCCTGGCGCCGCCGCCGGCAAGATCTACTTCAACGCCGAGCGCGCTGTCGACGCCGCCAAGAAGAACGAAAAGGTTCTCCTGGTACGCGTCGAAACCTCCCCGGAAGACCTTCGCGGCATGATCGCGGCTGACGGCATCCTCACCGCTCGCGGTGGCGTCTCCTCCCACGCCGCTCTGGTCGCTCGCCAGATGGGCAAGGTCTGCGTCTGCGGCGCCTCCGCTCTGCAGATCAACTACGACGACAAGACCCTCACCGTTGGCAAGAACGTCTTCCACGAAGGCGACTTCCTCTCCATCGACGGCACCACGGGCGACGTTTTCGCGGGCAAGATCGAAACGGCTCCTTCGGAAATCATCGACGGCCTCATCAACGGAAAGAAGACCGCCCAGAAGACCGAGAAGTACGAATCCTACATGCAGCTCATGGAGTGGTGCTCCAAGGCGACTCGCATGGACGTTCGCACCAACGCGGACACTCCGGAGCAGACCAAGAACGCGATCGCCTTCGGCGCTTCCGGCATCGGTCTGACGCGTACCGAGCACATGTTCTTCGAAGGCGACCGCATCGACGCCATGCGCGAGATGATCCTCGCCGACACGCTCGAAGATCGCCAGAAGGCCCTCAAGAAGCTTCTTCCCTACCAGCGCAAGGACTTCGCGGGCATCTTCCGCGCCCTCAAGGGCCTGCCCGCCACCATCCGTTTGCTCGACCCGCCGCTGCACGAGTTCCTTCCTCACACCAAGGAACAGCAGATGGACCTCGCTCGCACCCTCGACATCAAGGTCGAGAAGATCATGCAGCGCGTGGCTGAACTGCACGAGTTCAATCCGATGCTTGGCTTCCGCGGCTGCCGTCTCGCGATCTGCTATCCGGAAATCGCGGAAATGCAGGCTCGCGCCATCTTCGAGGCGGCCGCTCAGGTCACCAAGAAGGGCATCCCAGCCAAGCCGGAAGTCATGGTTCCTCTAGTCGGCTTCAAGAAGGAGCTCGACGAGCAGGTCGCCATCATCAAGCGCGTAGCAGCTGAGGTTGAAGAAAAGAAGGGCGTGAAGCTCGACTACACCGTAGGCACCATGATCGAAGTACCTCGCGGCGCCTTGACCGCGGACCAGATCGCGGAAACCGCGGAGTTCTTCTCCTTCGGCACCAACGACCTCACCCAGACCACCCTGGGCATGTCGCGCGACGACACCGGTTCTTTCCTCGGCGCTTACCAGGAAAAGGAGATCCTCACCGCCAACCCGTTCGCTTCCATCGATCAGACTGGCGTAGGCCAGCTGGTGAAGATCGCGATCGAAAAGGGCCGCGCCACTCGTCCGAACATCAAGCTCGGCATCTGTGGCGAGCACGGCGGCGATCCCGCTTCCGTGAAGTTCTGCCACAACGCAGGTCTGTCCTACGTCTCTTGCTCGCCGTTCCGCGTGCCAGTCGCTCGCCTCGCCGCCGCTCAGGCCGCGATCCTCGAGAAGCGGGCAGCGAAGGCAGCTAAGAAGGCGGCCAAGAAGAAGTAATGCTTCCTCGCGTATCAGATAACTAATTACACTGCCCTGCCTCCGAAAAACCGGAGGCGGGGCTTTTCATTGCTACCCACGAATCTCACAAATCGTCACGAATCCCAAATGGAAGAAGGATTGGTGAGATTGGTGGGCGAAAGAATCACCACAACCAAATGTTCGATCTCGAGGAAAATAGAAAAAAGGTCCAACGCGCCGTTTTGATCGGCGTGCAAGACTCGCGCATGAGCAGCGAGGACGCGGAGCGATTGCTCGACGAGCTGGAAGAGCTCGTATCCAACCTGGACATACCCGTAATCGAACGAATGGTGGTGAAGCTGAGAAAGACCCATCCCGCGTTCCTTCTCGGCACCGGCAAGGTAAACGAGATCCTTGCCCTAGTGAAGGAGTTGGAAGCGGACGTCATCATCTTCGACGACGAATTGACGCCCGCCCAGCAGCGCAACTGGGAGGCGGAATCCAATATCGCAGTCATCGATCGTCAGGAAATCATCATCGATATCTTCTCCGAGCGGGCCCACACCAAGGAAGCCGCCCTGCAAGTACAGCTCGCTCGCATGGAATACTCGCTCCCTCGCTTGCGCCGAGCGTGGACACACCTCAGTCGACAGCGGGGCGGCGGAACCGGAGCGCGTGGTCAAGGGGAGACGCAGCTCGAAGCGGACTCCCGCATGGTGCGCGATCGAATCGCGGTAGTGAAAAAGGAGCTCAAGGAAGTCATCCAACATCGCCACGTGCAGCGGGCCAAGCGCTTGCGCAAACCGGTTCCGACTGTGGCCATCGTAGGCTACACCAACGCTGGCAAGTCCTCCCTGCTCAACACCCTCACCGACGCCGAAGTTCTAGCGGAAGATAAGCTTTTCGCCACTCTCGACCCCACAACCCGTCGCTTGCAGCTCGACAACAGCCAGTACGTCTTGGTCACCGACACGGTCGGATTCGTGCGCCGCCTTCCGCACCGTCTGGTCGAGGCCTTCAAGGCTACGCTCGAAGAAGCGGTTGTCGCCGATTTGCTGATACACGTGGTGGACGTCACCAATCCCGATGCGGAGAAGCACTTCGAGACCACCATGGAGGTCCTCAAGGAAATCGAGGCCGACAAGAATCCGATGCTGGTGGTCTTCAACAAGATCGACGCGCTGGAGGACCCGAGCGATCGCGAGCGCTTTCTCTTCACCCACAAGGACGCGCTCTACCTAAGCGCCAAGACCGGCGAAGGGGTGGCAGAGCTGAAAGAAGCGATCGCCCACCATCTGAATTCGAAGTATCGCTCCACAGAGCTGCTGATCCCGCACGATCGCTACGATGTCATTGCCAAGCTGCACGGCAGTGGCGGCATCAGAAATCAGGAAACGCAGGACGAAGGCGTCTACATCGAAGGCATATTCCCTCCTGCTCTCTCAGGGATCATCGAACCATTCATCAAGAAATAGGCTCCGGCTCTGGCCCAAAAGACAGGGCGGGATCGCCGAGTCCGCCGCAGCTAAGCTTTCGCCTCACGGAGCGAGGGCAGAGCGTCGCGGAATCGTAACCATCGATCAGTGGACTCGTTCGTTAGCCCCATTACAACCACCGTCCATGAACAACGATCTTCCCTCCCGCTCCCGAAGAAACTTTCTCAAAACCGCTGGAGCCGCCCTCGCCTTCACTGGATTGCAGCGCTATTCGCGAGCTGCCGACAAATTGATCGGCGCCCGCGGAGCAGCTACCACTTCCTCGGCTGCCGTCGAGGGCTTCGGACCGCTTCTTGACGATCCCGCAGGCCTGATCCGCCTTCCGAAGGGTTTCACCTACCAAAGCTTTTCCAAGACGGGCGAGCTCATGGATGACGGCTTTCATGTTCCCGGAGCCCATGACGGCATGGCAGCCTTCGAAGGTCCCGACGGGTCGACGCTTCTAGTACGCAACCACGAGATGAGCCCGGGGAACGATGATGCTAGCCCGTTCCAATCAAGCGACGAGCTCTTCGAAAGGGCCCGTCCCCACATGTATGATACGGCCCACGGCAGGCATGCCTGTACCGGTGGTACCACTACACTCGTTTACGATACGCGAAACAAGAAACTGCTGCAGCACTCCTTCTCGCTCGCGGGAACCATGCGAAACTGCTCAGGCGGACCGACCCCGTGGGGAACTTGGATCACCTGCGAGGAAACAGTGGTCCGCTCTGGCGACATCCTAGAGAAGGACCATGGCTACTGTTTCGAGGTGCCCGCGACTGCGGAAATGAGGCTCGCCCCTTCGACGCCGATCAAAGGCATGGGTCGCTTCAATCATGAAGCCGTCGCGGTGGACCCGGCCACCAGCATCGTCTATCTCACCGAGGATCGGCCCGATGGGCTGCTCTACCGCTACGTGCCGAAAACTCCGGGCAAGATGCTCGACGGAGGAAAGCTTCAAGCTCTCGCGATCAAGGATGCGCCTTCCCGCGACACGCGAAACTGGAGGGAAATCGGCCAGCCCGACTTTCCGATCGACACGCCCATCGCAGCGGAGTGGATCGACCTCCAGAACATTGAAGCCCCAGAAGACGATCTGCGCTATCGCGGCTTTCAGCGAGGAGCCGCTCGTTTCGCCCGTGGAGAAGGCATGGTCTACAGCGATGGCCATATCTATTTCGCCTGCACCAACGGTGGGGCGAGGAAATTCGGTCAAATTTTCAAGTATTCGCCTAGCAACTACGAAGCAACCAATCAGGAAAGCTCCCAGCCAGGCACGCTATCGCTTCATATCGAATCGCACGACAGCAAGCTGATGCAGGCTTGCGACAATCTCACGGTGGCGCCGTGGGGCGACGTTATCATTTGCGAGGACGATAGCGAGAAGAGCGCCATCGTAGGCGTGACGCCCGAGGGCAAGCTCTACCATATCGCCCACATCGCTATGCAAAGCGAGCTCGCAGGCGCCTGTTTCTCCCCCGACGGGACGACCTTGTTCGTGAACGTGCAGAAGAACCCCGGTCAAACCCTCGCCATCACGGGACCTTGGGAATCACGTAGGATTTCATCTTGATAGAACGCCGCAGATCAATGACGAAACGCGACGCACAAACCGCCTCGCCACGTGCGGTTCCTAGCTGGCCAGTCCTCGATCCTGTGCCAAGAACGAACGCCACTGGCTCTGCGTGATCGAAAGCTGATCTTCAGCAACCCACTCGCCTCTTTTCATGAAACCTTCTTCAAGGTGACGCTTGAAGCGAAAGCCGTTCTTTTCCAGAACGCGGCGACTCGCGAAATTCCAATCCGCATGGCAGGCTTCAATCACTTTCAAGCCTAGCTCGGTGAAACAGAAATCCAGCAGACGCTGCAGCGCCTCGCTCATGTACCCGTAATTTTGATACTTTGGGTGCGTCCAGAAGCCAACCGAATCGCCACAGGGTCGCTCCTCGATAGCGATGCGCCCCACCGGAGTCCCATTCTCCTTGAGCTCCATCGTGAAGACGTAGGCCGTGCCCGCGTTCCAGTTTTCTATGGTTTTATGAAAGGTCTCTACGCACGCTTCCTTGGCTTCCGGCGGATCCCAGAGCATGCCATCATTGAAACTGGGATACCGAGTCGCATCAAAGATGAAATCGATATCCTCGAGCAACGGACAACGCAAAATCAAGCGATCCGTCTCCAATCGCGTATCGAGCGAAAGCGGCTTCATAACGAGGGAAAGAAATAAGGCTCAACCTTCCCTCGTCAAATCGGATTTTCGGGCGGAGACCGCCTAACCGAGCGGGCATTCTAAAAACGCAGATTAGCCACGAGGACGGCGGCCGCTCCCATCAGTACGGACCGCGAATCTGATCGCGAACCTTCTCTTGATAAAACGCGCTCAGCTTGTCGTGCAGTTCCGCGCCGAGTTCAGGCAGGTCCGCAATCGCCGCGTTGCCCTTGGCCTGCTCGACCTTTGTCGCCCCAGGGATAACGACCGACACCGCGTCGTGATCGAGAATCCAACGCAAAGCCATCTGGGCCATGGTCATGCCCTCAGGCGCCATCGCTTTCAGTTCCGTAGCGAGCTCGACTCCCTTTTCGTACGGCAGCCCGGCAAAGGTTTCGCCCACGTTGAAGGCATCGCCATTCTTGTTGTAGTTGCGATGGTCCGACTCCGAAAAGGTCGTATCCGATTTGAACTTACCCGTAAGCAAGCCGCTGGCCAGCGGCACTCGAGCGATTATGCCTACCTTGCTCGCCTTGGCCTTTTCGAAAAGCGTTGCGATAGGCTTTTGACGGAAAATGTTGAAAATGATCTGCAGCGACGTCAGCTCCGGGGCCTTATCAATGCAAAGCAACGCTTCCTCCATCGACTCCACGCTTGCACCGAAACGCTTGATCTTCCCTTCGTCGACCAAGGCGTTGAGGATCTGCCAGATCTCGTCGCCACGCATGACTTCGGTAGGGATGCAATGAAGCTGGACCAGATCGAGGGCCTCGGTCTTCAAGCGCAGCAGCGATTCCTCGACCCGCTCGCGCACGGATTCCGCCGTATAGTTATCTGGATACAAGTTGCCGAAGCGTCCGAGCTTGGTCGCGACGAAAATCTGGTCTTGCAACCCGACCTCTTGAAGGAAGTTTCCGATGATCTGCTCGCTGCGTCCGCTGCCGTAGACGTCCGCCGTATCGAAAAAGGTGACACCCGCGTCCACCGATGCCTTGAGAATCGCGTTCGCGTCCAGCACATCGACTTCACCCCAATCGCTGCCCAGCTGCCAACAGCCGAGTCCCACTCGGGAAACCTTCACGCGGTCCTTTCCAAATTCGTTGTATTGCATACCCGAAACCTAGCGCCTCGTAGGCATCTGTAAACCCATCACCTACTCTAACAGTAGACACTCTTTCGGTAGCGGCCAGCGCTTCGGCGGTCACATGCAGCCAGTCTCCCCGCAAAGCCGACTCTGCTCGCCGGGAGGGACCGCGCTCCCTACTCGATGCCAAACCTTGACTCTTTGGGGCGAATGCTTCTTTGTCTCGCTCAATCGATGAGCAGCCTCGTCCAGATCACGCTACGACTTAGCAAGCTAGACAGTCTCCTACTCGCGTAAGCGGCAGGGGCTCGTCGGGACGTGTATTCGATTTCATCGCGCTTTTGGTGCGCGCGATTCGATTTTCAGCCTGTTTCGGCCCTTCTTTTGGGATTGCCCCCGCCTGTCCGCGACCATTCGTTTTCAAACCTGAAACAGACATGCAAAAACCACCGATAACAAAGTACCGACCCTTCCCGGTTGTCGATCTGCCTGATCGCCAATGGCCAAGTCGTTCCATCGACACGGCCCCCATCTGGTGCAGCGTAGACCTACGAGACGGCAATCAGGCCCTCGCCATACCCATGAACGTCGAGGAAAAGGTCGAGCTCTTCAAAACGCTGGTGGGTATTGGCTTCAAGGAAATCGAAGTCGGCTTCCCCTCCGCGTCCGATACGGAATTCGCATTTCTTCGTCGACTCGTGGATGACAACCTGATCCCCGACGACGTCAGCATTCAGGTCCTCGTGCAATGCCGCGAGCACTTGATCCGCCGTACCTTCGAATCGCTGCAAGGCGTCAAGCGGGCCATCGTGCACATTTACAACTCCACCAACCCGCTGCAGCGCCGCGTAGTGTTCGGAGCGGAAAAAGAGGACATTCGAAACATCGCCATCGCCGGAGCGAAACTGGTCAAGGAACTGGTTCCCACCTTGCCGGATACTGACATCGTGCTGCAGTACTCTCCGGAAAGCTTCTCCGATACGGAGCTCGAGTTCTCCCTCGAATGCTGCGAAGCGGTGTGCGACGTCTGGCAACCCACGCCGGATCGCAAGATGATCCTGAATCTGCCCAACACCGTCGAATACATGATGCCCAACGTGCACGCGGACCAGATCGAGTGGTTTTGCCGCAAGATCTCACGTCGTGACAGCGTCATCGTCAGCCTGCACACCCACAACGACCGCGGCACCGGCGTGGCCGCGACCGAACTGGGCTTGATGGCGGGGGCGGATCGAGTGGAAGGCACGCTTTTCGGAAATGGCGAGCGTACTGGAAATCTGGATATCGTCACCGTGGCCTTGAACATGTACACGCAGGGCCTCGATCCGCATCTCGACTTCTCCAACCTCAACGAAATCCGCGAGGTCTACGAGCGCGTGACCAAGATGGACGTGCCACCGCGTTCGCCCTACGGCGGCGATTTGGTGTTCACCGCATTCTCGGGCTCCCACCAGGACGCCATCAAGAAGGGCTTCGCCCAAATGCCGGACGATGAAGCAGCGCTGTGGCAGGTGCCCTACCTGACCATCGATCCGAAGGATATCGGAAGAAACTATCGCGCCATCATCCGCATCAACTCCCAATCCGGCAAAGGCGGCGTGGCCTACGTCATGGAAAAGGAATACGGCTTCAATCTTCCCAAGGAAATGCACAAGGAGCTGGGCAAGGCGGTCAACAAGGTGGCGGACGAAACCGGCGACGAAATCACTCCAGAAGGCGTCTACGAATGCTTCCTCAACGAGTACATTCGCGTGCGCGAGCCGCTCGACATTCTGGAGTATCGCTCCGAACGCATCGACAACGACACCGTGGAAGGCTGGGCCGTGGTGAAGCACAACGGAGTGGAGAAAAACCTTCGCGGCACCGGAAACGGCCCCATCGCCGCCTTCGTGGACGCCCTGGAAGGCATCGGCTACAAGGATTACGAACTGCTCTCCTACAGCGAGCATTCGCTTAGCAAGGGCGCCAAGTCCAAGGCGGTTTCCTACATCGAGCTGAAGGCCCCCAATGGTGCGACCTCCTTCGGAGCCGGCATCGATACCAACATCTCCCACGCATCGATTCGCGGCGTTGTCAGCGCTCTCAACAGACTGTTAAACAGTCAATCTGGATAGGGATATCGTAGTTTCTCTTATAAATCAGCGCCTCCTTTTTGCAAGGAGGCGTTTTTTTGCATACGGTGCTGAAAATCGCTCCGATCCGCCGAACTGGCCGACAATACCCAAAGACACCTACCAGGACAATACCCTAAGTCACCTAACCCCATTTGGATACATCTAAGCAATCATCACCTCAATTCCGAGAAATGACGGATATACATGGAAATAGTGCTACACCTTCCCGGCGAGGAAGCCGTCAAGTACATGAAAGGGACGACCTTACATTTCTACGCCCGAGGCGGTGCGACCAGCGCCTTCGCCAATCCCACGCAACGACCATGCTTCCTATCCATCGCAAAACGAAATTCGGTTTCACCGAGCGATCCGATTCGTTGGTCGATGAATAAAGTCCTCGCCCTAGCCAAACAGCGATCACTTTCCTGCAAATGACCAAACAAGAGGTTCTCGACTTTCTCACTCACGAATTCGCTCTCTCCAACCTTCCGGAGTCCTTCCAGAAGCTGAGGGAGATATCGAACGATCCCCATTCCGACATCCAGGACGTGGTCGCGGTGGTCCGAAAGGATGTCGAACTTGCCGCCCGTTTGCTCAAGCTGGCGAATTCCTCCCTCTTCAGCCGAGGCGAGCACACCGAAACCATCGAGCAGGCCGCCCAAAAGCTGGGCATGCGACGCGTGGTGGAGAGCTCTCTGGCCATCGGACTGATCAAGGAAATCTCCATCGATCCGGAGGTTTTCGATACTATCAACTTTTGGAAGCGCAGCCTCACCATCGCCAAGATCACCGAGGACGTCTTCGAGCTCATTCCCCACTTCCTGAAGGCCCGCATCGAGAAGAATCTGCTCTACACGGCGGGCTTGCTGCACGACGTCGGCATCCTCGCCATGATCCAGGGATTCAGCGACGAAATGGTTTCCGTTGTCGACTACGCCGTCGCGGAGGATCTGCCGATCTACGTAGCCGAGCGAAACCGCTGGGGTTTCTCCCATCAAGACATCGGTCGCATTCTCTTCAAGAAGTGGAACCTGCCGGAGTCTCTGCAGGCGGCCGCCGGCTACCACCACAACCCGGTCGATCTCAAGCGACGCATTTACGCCCCGCTGGTAGATATCATCTACGTGGCCGACTACACCTATAGCGTGCGTGAGGAAATGCCTTTCCGGGATCCCTGCAAACCTGTCATGTACCCGGAAGTCTGGAAGCGCATCGGCATCGACCCCACCGAGCTTGTGGAGCTCGAGGACAGCCTCGTCGAAGCCAAGTCCCACGCGGAAATGCTGCTCGCCAGCTAAGATCCGTCGAGGGCGCCCGCTCCCCTCCACTCGTTTGCGACAGCATGCAAAAGCCTTGTTCTCCCGTTCCAACTGGATGGGATGACTTGCATGTCGAATACGCTACAACGACTTAAACGACCAACCCTGTGCGTCGCCGGCGCTTGCCTGTGCGGCACGGCATCGCTCTTCGCCCAGGAAGTGGTGGAACTGCCCGCGCTCTCGGTGAACGCCAACCGCCTGCTGCCCCTGCAACGTGACCTGTCGAGCCCGTCGTTGGAACTCAGCGCCCTAGACCTTGATTCAGGAGCGTACGGCGATATCACCGAAGCCTTGGAAAGCTATCCCGGCTACGGGGCCTACCGACGCACCAGCAGCCTCGTCGCCCACCCCTCGACGCAGGGGATCCGACTGAGAAACATCGGAGCCAACGCCACCTCGCGAAGCCTCGTTCTGCTCGATGGCGTTCCCCAGAACGATCCGTTCGGGGCATGGATCTACTGGCATGAAATCGACTCCCAGCCTCTGGAAAGCGTGCGTCTGGCCCCGGGCGCGAACGGCGGCCTCTGGGGAAACTTCGGCAGCAGCGGCCTCATTTCCTTCGCGACCAAGGAGCCAATTGCCGGGGCGCAGCGGCTTCAGCTTGGCCTAAGCGACCTCGGGCGATTCGAACTGGAAGGCGACACCGCGATCGCCCTTTCGGAATCGCTCACCTTGGACATTGGGGGACGCTACTTCGAAACCGACGGCTTCCACACCCTCAGCGAACCCCAACGAGGCCCCGTGGACCGCAAGGCCGATTCGCAAAGCGAAGGCCTCAGCGCCCGTCTGCGCTGGGAGGCCGGACCGGACTGGCGCATGCACCTCAAAACCAGCGCCTTCAGCGAAAACCGGGGCAACGGCACCGCCGTCGCTCGGAATTCGACAGACGCCCTCAACCTGTCGCTGCTCGCGGAGCGGGCCCTCGATAGCAAGGGGTCCCGACTAAACCTCTCGGCCTACCTGCAGGATCGCAGCTTCGAAAACGTCTACGCATCCGTGGCCGACGACCGAGCAAGCGAGCGGCCGGCCCTCGACCAGTTCGACGTGCCAGCTTCGTCAGCAGGCGCGTCGGTCGTCTACCGTCGCCAATTCGACGAGCAAACCGACTTCAGCATCGGCGTGGACGCTCGGCAGGTCTCGGGCGATGTCAATGAACGCTTTCGCAACCTGGGCGATGGATTCACCCGCCTTCGCAGGGCGGGCGGAGAGCAGCGTTTTCTGGGACTGTTCCTCACCCATGGCCTTTCCCTCTCCGAAAACGACCGCGTCGCGGCTTCGCTCCGATTCGACCGCGTATCCCAAAAAGATGGATACCGCATCGAAATCGACACCGAAAACGAAGTCACGTTGATCGATCGCCACTACGACGATCGCGAAGACGACTTCATCTCCGGCGACCTGGCTTGGCGTCATCAGATTTCCGATACGCACGATATCGGACTCAGCCTATCCAGCGGTTTTCGAGCTCCCACGCTCAACGAACTCTACAAGCCGTTTCGCGTGAAGAACGACATCACCGAGGCCGACCCGCTTCTGGCCAACGAGCGCTTCAACAGCATCGAAGCGGATTGGAATGCAGCGCTGCGAAACGACCAACAGCTTAGCGTATCCGTTTTTCACTACGAAATCTCCGAAGTCATCGCCAACGCCCTGATCACTACCGAATCCGGCTTCGATCCCCGTTTCGGCTTCATCCCGCAGGGCGGATCCGGCAGCGTGCGAGCCAACCTGGACAAAAGCGAGGTCACAGGCATGGAGCTCAGCTATCTGGCGCCACTCGGCCAGAGCCTGCGCGCCGAAGCTCGCCTGATGTTCTCCGACAGCGAGATCCTCTCTGACGAGCTCAGCCAGTTCGAAGGGCTCGCCTTTCCCCAAGCAGCGCCGTGGCGGGGTAATCTCGCTCTGTTTTGGGATCCAAACGAAAAGCTTTCCCTCTGGGGCCGCTACCAGTGGAGCGACAAGGCCTACGAAAAGCTCAGTCCGGACTCGCGGCTCGGCGAAACGGGTTCCCTCAACCTGGGAGCGAGCTACCAGTTCACCGAGAGCCAGCGCCTCAGCGTGAGCATCGAAAACGCCTTGGACGAACGCAACGTGGCCGGAATCAGCAGCGACGGACTGATCTCCCTCGACGCCCCTCGCGAGCTGCGCCTCTACTGGAGCTGGCGACGCTAGCCGATCCGGCGAAAACCGCTTGCCACGCAAGCGTCCTGCTTTCACTAACGTTGCCTTTTTCCACCATGGCGGAAACGAAAGCGAACTACGAATTCAGATTTGGCGGCATCGGGCGGCTCTACGGGGTCAAGGCCTTGGAAACGTTTCGCCGGGCTCGCGTCTGCGTGGTGGGCATCGGAGGCGTAGGCTCCTGGATCGTCGAAGCGCTGGCTCGCTCAGGCGTAGGCCACCTTACTCTCGTCGATCTGGACGATATCTGCGAAAGCAACATCAACCGCCAGATCCACGCCCTGGACGGCGCCATCGGGGCCTCCAAAGTAGAAACCATGGCCGAGCGCTGCCGAGCGATCAACCCGGATATCCAGGTCGGCGTGGTGCATAGCTTTCTCACCGAGCGCAACGCCGAGGAAATCCTGTCCGCGGGCTTCGACTACGTGATCGACGCCATCGACAGCTCGAAACACAAGGTGGCGATGATCGTGGCCTGCCGCCAAGCCAAGGTTCCCGTGCTCACCATTGGCGGAGCGGGCGGCCGGGTGGATCCCACTCAAATCCAAATAGCCGATCTAAGTCGCTCCTTCCACGATCCGCTGCTGCAACGCGTGCGCAAGCTGCTGCGCCAGCAGCATGGATTCCCTCGCGAACGGCGGCGAAAGTTTCACATCGACTGCGTATTCTCACCAGAGGAACCTCGCTTTCCCGAGGCTTGCGACATGGAAGACGGCGGCGGCTCCAGTCTGCGTCTCGACTGCTCCAGCGGCTACGGGGCCGCGACGCACATCACGGGAGGATTCGGATTCTTCGCCGTCTCCGCGGTGCTCAAAGCCCTCGCCGCGAAAGCTCCGTCCGCCGTGATCGACCCTCGGGCCACTCCCGCGACCTAGCTGCGATCCGGCCGAAGGGGCCGGCCCAGCCCGATCGACGTTCCCGTTCGATAGGGATTCCGCAACCTTCTCGCTAAGCGAAAACCTTGACCTCGCCTCCCCTTTGCCGCTCGATCCTCCGCTTTCACAATTGCGTATGCGAATCACGGATTTGAATAGAGAAGGCGGCATCGGCTCCAACTCGCTCCTAGTGGAGGCTGGCCCCTTCACCTTCGTCGTGGACGCCGGTCTGCATCCGAAACTGGCAGGAAACCAGGCCATGCCGGACTTCGCCCACATCGAGGATCGTCACATCGACTTCGTGATGGTGACCCACTGCCACCTCGACCACATCGGCTCGCTTCCCATTCTCCTCCAACAGCATCCCGAAGCTCGAGTCCTCATGAGCCTGCCCAGCCAAATGCTGGTCGAGCGCATGCTGCACAATTCCTGCAACGTCATGAAACGGCAGAAGGCGGAGCTGCGCATCGCGGAATACCCACTTTTCACCCATGAGGACGTGGAGCGAATCGCCAATCGTTTCGAGCCTTTGAAATACGAGCAGACCCTCAGCTTCGAGAGAGCTGGGCAAACGCTTACCCTCACCCTCCACCAAGCTGGACACGTAGCCGGCGCCGGCGGCTTCGAGGTCCATCACGACGGCCATAGCGTCTTCTTCACCGGCGATGTGCTCTTCGACGATCAGCGCACCATTGGCGGAGCACGCTTTCCGCAGCCCAAGCGCTTCGATGCCATGGTGATCGAAACCACCCGCGGCGGCACCGAGCGGGCCGAAGGCATCACCCGAGCCAGCGAGGTTCACCGTCTGCTGGGAACCATTCGGGCCACGCTGGAGCGAGGCGGCTCGATCCTCATTCCCGTTTTCGCCCTAGGCCGCATGCAGGAGCTGCTGACCCTGATCAACGAAGCCCGCAAGGACGGACGCCTGCCGCGTTGTCCCGTCTTCGGCGCGGGGCTAGGCCTCGATATCGCCGACTACTTCGATCAGATCTCCAAGCGCACCCAGCTGATTCGATACAGCCGCAAAACCGCCAAGGAGCTGCGTCTTAAGCGGCCGCCGCGTCAGCTCAAGCCAGGCAAGGAACCGCCCGAGCAAGGCATCTACATCTTGAGCAGCGGCATGCTGGTCGAGCGAACGCCTAGCTACCAGCTCGCCGCTACCCTGCTGGCCCACGGGCGAAACAGCATCTGCTTCGTCGGCTATTGCGATCCGGATACGCCGGGCGGCAAGCTGCTGGAAACCAAGCCAGGACAAACCTTCGTTTTCGAAGCCTTCGACTATCAGTGCCAGGTCCGCGCTCAAGTCGAGCGCTTCGAGATGAGCGGCCACGCGGATCGCGAGGAAATCCTGGCCTTCGCCCTGGCCGCGGAGCCCAAGACCATCATGCTCACCCATGGCGACCCGGATGCGCGCGACTGGTTCTCCGCTCAACTCAACGACGCCGAACACTCCGTGCGGGTCATCGATCCGCCGCCCCTTCAAGCGGTCGAGCTCTTCGAATAAGGCGTACAGCGCCTCGCATCACGCGTTCGCTGAGAAACGCGAACCTAAGCGGCTCACCCAACGAATGCCGCTCTAGTCGAGATAGAGCTCCATCAAGCCATTGGGCTGATAGCCGGGGATGAGCCATTTCAAGGCCGCTTCCTGCGAGCTAAACTGCCGCATCAGCGACTTTTCGGTGTCGAAAAACTCGGAGAAGTAGTCGATGTACGCGGCTGGAACTGGCTTGATGCTATAGAACGCCGTAGTCAGCGAGTCGTAGTCGGTCAGCGCCTCTTCGCGCCACCGCCGAAACGTTTCCATCTTTTCATGCGTCAGGGGAAATGCCAGCTCTTCAACCTCCGCTGAGGTGATGATCTTCAGGTCGCGTGCGTAGTTCTTGTTGGCAATCAGCAGGTCGAAGTGGCGTCTGATCGAATCGGTATCGATCACAGGTCCCCAAGAGACTCTTAGCAGGCCTAGATTGGAAAAGTATGTGTGTAGCTCCATGGTTCACTCGGCGCGGCCGCCTTTTGCAAGCTAGCCAGAAATGAGTCATTTTCAACTGCTTGCAACGACCGGAAACAGCCCGAGCCTAAAGCGATTGCACGTAAAGCTAGCGCGAAAATTGGACCGACTGAACTTAGCAGGGCTGCTAAGACGATCCAACACATGAGCTTATGTCCGAAGCCTCGAGATCAATCCTCGTCGTAATCAGCCATCTGATAGATCGCCTCGCAGCAGGATTCCCGCTCGTCTTCCAGTATGTAGTGTCCAGCTTCCGGGTAGTGAAACGCGGTGGCGTCCGGGAGAAATCGCTTCCAGCGTTCCATGAAATGATCGCTGAAGCAAAAGTCCTTTCCGCCCCACAAGATCGTCACGTCCCGCTTGCGCAGCTTCAATAGCTGGTTCTCCACTTCGATCAGCGTATTGAAGCTCGGATGGGAAACGTGCATAGGAATGTCCTTCACGAATTCGTAAACCGCCCGACGATTCGACCAACTGCCGTAAGGATAGAGGAAGCCCCGCTTCACCTCGTCGCTCAAACGACGCTTGCTCACCGCCATCTTCACCGCCGGACCAGCGAATCCATTGAGCCCCTGCACGATCAGCTTGCCGAAGACGGGGGCGCGGCACAGGGCGATGCGAGCGGGTATGCGGGAATCGACGAACGCCGCTGTATTCAAAATTGTGACACGACGCAACTTTTCGAATCGCTGCAGGGCAGCGCCAAGACCGATCACTCCGCCCCAGTCATGCACCACTAGGTCGAAGCGCTCCAGATCCAGAGCATCGATAAGCTCGCCCAGATCCTCTATGCGCTGATCCAGACGATAGCTGTAGGCATCGCCTGGCTTATCGCTAAGTCCGCAGCCGATATGATCCGGCACGATGCAGCGAAAAACCCCGGAAAGCTTTTTCACCACGTTGCGATAGAAATACGACCAAGTCGGGTTCCCATGAACCATCACCACCGGAAAGCCGCTGCCTTCGTCGAGATAGCTCAACTCGTGGCCGCACGAGAGCTTGAGTCGCTTGGGCGAAAATGGGTATTCAGTTTTCAACCACTCCGGGATCTGAGACGTCGTCACCACTCCACCCCCATCATGAGACAGTTCAAACCGCTTCCGATTCCGAGCAGAGCAAGCTTGTCGCCCGCTTTCACCGCTCCATCTTCAGCAGCTTTAGCCAAAGTGATCGGCAACGCGGCGGAGCCCGTGTTTCCAAATGTCTGATACGAAGAATAGTCCTTTTCCATCTGCAGTCCCAAACTCTCGAAAAGAAGGCGTTGATGGGCCGCGCCGACTTGATGCGTGATCACTCTGTCCGGAGTCGCTTCGCTCCAGTCGAGTTCCTTCTTGAACGCTGCCCAAGTTCGTTTCGCGAGGGATACTCCGGCATGCAGCATTTCCTCGGAGTCGGTCTGCATCTCCAATCCATCTCCGCCCAAGCTCGCGTCGCCTTTGCAAAGGTCGTTGCTAGATGTATCCGCCAGCACACTACCTCCTAGAACCCGATGACCGCCGGGAGAGAGGGATTCGTGGCAGACGATCGCAGCCACCGCTCCAGCCCCAATGGTAAGGTTGGCGAAAAACGGTTTGATCGACTTGCGAGTGTGTTCGCCGCCGAGCAACTGCTGTATAGTGCGTTCCAGCAAGGGCTTTCCGTTTTCGCCTGACACCACGATGCCAGCCTTGATCTGTCCGGCGTCGATCATGGCGGAAAGCAGGCTGATGGAGTTTAGGAAGCCCAAGCACGCGTTAGAGACATCGAAGACCTGCACTCCCTCTGGCAAGCCCATCAGACGGTGGGCGAACGATGCGGTAGCCGGTTCGAGCATGTCCCGACATACCGAAGAGTGGATACAGACTTCGATTTGCTCAGCGGAGATTGTCGATTGGGCGAGGGCCTTGCGTCCCGCTTGGGCGGCGATTTCCGAGGGACGCACCGGATTATCCCAGAAGCGACGTTCCTTGATGCCCGTCATCAGCTCTAGGCGGCCCTCCGGCAGGCGAAGACGCTGATACAGTGGAGCTAGCTTCGATTCGATATCGGCGCTGCTCCATGCAGTGGGCGGCGAAACGTAAGCGAGAGAATCGATGACGGACGACCGAATCTTCACGCGTCTTTGTTCCCCTCTTCCGGGCGCATGGCCAGGCGCACGACTTCCTCGTCGAAATAGTTCAGTCCCATGCCCGCGTCCAAGACCATGCTGGCGCCGTTCATGCCGCTGGAGCGATCGCTGATGAGAAACGCCACCGCGTTGGCAACTTCCTGCGTATTCAAAGCGCGCTTACGATAGGTCAGTTTTTCGCTGTAGAGATAGCTCTCCAAATACCCCGGAATGCCTGCCGAGGCGCTCGTCTTCAGCGTTCCGGGATTGACGGTGTTGAACCTGACCTCGGTGTCCTTGCTGAAGGACTTTGCCAAGTAGCGGATCGAAGAATCGAGAGCGGCTTTGACCGGCGACATGTATCCATAATTCGCTGCCGTTATGGTCAGAGACGATATGCTGATAGCCACCACCGATGCCTTGTTGTCGAGGATAGGCTTGAAGGCGTTGGCGACTTCCACGATCGAGAAGGAGGAGATCGCGGTGGCCTGCAAGTAGTCCTCCCGCTTGGTTTCGTGGAAGGGCTTGAAGCCTTCGCTGTAGTTGGCGAAGGCGATGGAGTGCACGATGCCGTGAACTGCGCCGAAATCTCGACCGATCTCCGTCGCCAGACGCTTCACTTGGTCGGGATTCTCCACATCGCAAACGTAGACCGGACGATCCTTGAGCAGTTTGGCGGCGCTTTCCTTGCGAGCTTCCGAGCGCACGCTGTAGATGACCTTCGCCCCTTCCTCCTCAAGGGTTTTCGCCACGAACCAGGCCACGCTCTTGCGATTGGCCACGCCCATTACGAGCACGTTTTTTCCTTCTAGATTCAGAAAGCCCATTTCGACTACGCTTCGTCCTTGGGAGCCTTTGCCAAAGCCACGCTGAAGGAAACCGTCATCACTCTGCGGCCATCCTCCGTCTTCACCGAACCATCCATGAAGATGAAGCGTCCGAGCTTTTCCTTGTAGCGAGCGGTGATGTACAAGGTCTCGTTGGGCTTCACGATGCTCTTGAAACGAGCATCCGATATCTTGGTCAGCACCGGCACCAGTTCGGGATCTTCGAGAATCTCGTCCGCGAGCAGACGAGTCAGGTAGATCGCTCCCGTCTGAAACACCGCTTCCGAGATGATCACGCCCGGCATGATGGGATTGCCCGGATAATGGCCTTCGAAAAAGGACTCCGTTTCGGAAACGAAGCGCCGCGTGGTCAGGTAGTCGTCCGTCTGCTCGACGATTTCGTCTACAAACAGAAACGGAGGTCGGTGAGGAATCGCTTGGAGGATTTCTTCGCTAGCCATAAATCGTTCGATAGGTAGGGGTTCGGAAAATCGTATTCAAACTTAGGCGACGCTCTCTTTGGAGGCTCCAGCGCGATCCGCGGCAAGTTGCTTGTCTACCTTGTTAGCGGTGATCACGCCGTAGTTCATGGTGCCGAGCCAGCCGGACATGATGATGCCGACCGATCCAGCGTGGTACAGTCCGCGAATCTGCTGGGGCAGTTCCATGGAACATTTCAGACCTTCGAATTTCGTACCGAACGATGTGCCATTCGGATGGCGGGTGTAGTGGCTTATGGTACGTGGCGTAGCCGCTTCCAGGTGGTCGATCTTGTCGCGCACGCCCGGAATGTATTTTTCCAGGGATACAAGCGACTCTTCGATGAGGCGCTGCTTGTGAGTCTCGTACTCCTCGTCACTGAGGTTCCGCCAGTCTACGTATTGAGCGTTCAACGACGCCACCACCGTGTAGCGGTCCGAGCCAGGACGCGTTTCCGGATAGTACACCGAGAAGGTCCGGCTGGTGGTGTGCAGATCGGTCAACTCCTCGCTGCTGAAAGTCGGAGCCTCGGAGGTGAATACCAGATCCCCGATGTTCGGAATGCTTTCCCCTTCCTTGATCCCCATGTAGACCTGGCAGGAGCTGCTGTTGATGCGCACCGCGTCGAGCTCCTTGAGGTACTGATCGGAAAACTGCTCCGAGCCCACCAGGTTCTTCACCGTGCTGACCACGTTGGCGTTGGACACCACCGCGTTGCACCTCACCGTCTTGATATTGTCCGCTTCGCTGTCTCGAGTGCGCCCTTCGATGACCACGCCGGAGATCTTCTTCTGCCCATCGACCTCGTCGACAAGGACCTGCTTGACCAGCACGTTCTTGCAAAGCTTGGCCCCGTTGCGCTCCAGCTCCTCCACCATCTTGCCCACCAGCGCATCGGTGCCGCCTTGGAAGGTGAAGACGCCTTTGCTCATGAAGTTCGAAAAGACGATGCCATAGGTGATCGCCGGATCGCTCATGGTGGAGCCGTTGGCGTACGCGATCGGTTCCATCAGCAGACGGTGCACATCGTGGCGGCCCGGGAAAAACTCCTCGAACAGCTCGCCGGTAGTGCGCTGGTCGTCGTCGTAGAAATTCATCTGGCGCAGATGGGTGTAGAAGCCTTCCACCTTCTCGCGCTCCAGCTTGAAATCCTCTACCAGGATACGGGTGAAGTCCTGCCGATCGAAGGTCGTCCAAACGTCAAACTCCGGATTGATGAAGCGCACGTCCTTGAGCTGCACGATGGAGTCGGCGATCTCCTTGGTCCAATACTTGCGACAGGATTTGACCATGCCGTAGGGAAATCCGTGCAGGGAGATGTCGAAAATGTGCTTTCCCGGGCGCTTGAACCAAGTGGCCAAGCCTCCGAACTGGTAGTGGTGCTCCAGCAGCAAAACTCGATGGCCGCACTTGGCGAGCACGTTGGCGCTAGTCAATCCGCCCAAACCGCTACCGATCACGACAACGTCGTATTCGTCCTCTACGCCTTCTAGCCAGTTTTTGCCCATAAGGGGCCAACGAATAGGGTCGCTGGCGCGAAATACAACTGAGAAATCGCTCCGATTTTGGCAATTTTCACTAAAAATGCGCCTCCGCGGTTCCTGCCCCGAAATCCCCCGATCCCGAGGGGAAAACTCCTTCTGGCCGGCGTCGTTGAAGCAGTTCGGAGATCGGCGAGCCGCGGCGAAGTCGCCCGGTGGCGCATGCGTTGCTACGCTACGCGTCCCTATTCACGCGCCGCTTCCCACAGGCAATAACTACCGACCCAACAAGATGCTATGATTCAATCCATCGCCAGCGGCAACGAAACCCAACCGTCCTTCCCAGTCAGCGCTCGATCCGATGCCCCAGCGGGCCCTTCCAGCCGAAATTTCCAGGAAATCATGTCCGACTACTGGACGAACGAGGACCGCGGATCCGCCCTCGCGTATCTGAAATCGCTGAGCGGCAGCGAGCTTAGGGCGGTGGGACGCGAGCACGGCTTCGCCGACCCGACGCCGAAGCTCTACGGCCTGAGCATCGAAGGGGCGAACAACCTGCTCCGGGCCAGGGGGGAAACCGTCGACGAGAATCGCGACGGCATCGATCAGATCGGGGAGGCCCGAACCTGGCGCTTCCCCAACAGCAACACCCCGGAGAGCGTGAAGGCGGCCTGGGACGAAGCGACCGAGGGCATGGACGACGGCGAGAGCATGCTGCTCGCTGGAGTCCTTTTCATGCCACTGCCGCAATTTGAGACCGACGCCAGCGGGCGGGTCACCCATGTCACGCTCCCTGGCGATCCGGGATACCGCAGCCGCATGGAACGAGACGATTTCTCCTACGCCCGAGAGGTGGAAAACAAACTGCGATCCCTCGACGACCCAAGCAATCCACCAACGAACTTCGATTTCTATCGCAAGTCGAAGGCCTTCTACCAGAACCTCCTGGAGAGCTTCGAGCGCCACGGCGTAGCCTAGTCACATAGCGCCCTTCGATCGGCGCATCGCGAGTGCCGCCGGCGGTCGCGAGCAGCGTCGTATGGCTCCTGAGGGATCGCCTTTTCTGCTTGCGGATCTGAAAACGCGCGCAATCCATAGCTCCAATGGCCAAGACCAAAATCAAACTTGAAACCAACGCTGGCGATATCGTGCTGAAGCTCTTTCCCGATATCGCGCCAAAAGCCTGCGAGAACTTCGCCACGCACGTGGAAAACGGCTACTACGACGGCATCATCTTCCATCGTGTGATCAAGGAATTCATGCTTCAGTGCGGCGACCCGACCGGCACAGGACGCGGCGGCAAGTCCATCTGGGGCAAGCCTTTCGAAGACGAGTGCACGCCTGACGCCAAGTTCGACAAGACCGGCATCCTGGCCATGGCCAACGCCGGTCCCAGCACCAACGGCAGCCAATTCTTTATCACCACCGCCAAGACGCCGTGGCTCAACATGCGCCACACCATTTTCGGCGAAGTCGTAGAAGGCTACGAGGTAGTGCAGGCGATCGAGACCGTTCCCACCGACGGGATGGACAAGCCGATCGAAGAGCAAAAGATCATCAAGGCGACCGTCATCGAATAAGGCCCAGCCTGAAATCGACTTTCACGAAAAGCCAGTCTCCCCAAGCGAGACTGGCTTTTTTTCGATTCCCCCGCCACTCGGACGCAGCCGGTCTACTTTCCGCAAAGATAGGACACGATCACTCCCTCGGAACGCTCCCTTTCCTTGATTTCGAATCCGGCCCTCTGGAGCAATCCCTCCAGGACCCAGTCGTATGTGGAAAACTCCTCGCGAAAATGCTGCAGCGCATCTTCGCGTAAAAACGAGCCCCCACGACGCTCCTGATTGCGAACGAACGCATTCACGTCTTCCTCTGCGCCTTCGCTGCTCAACGCCACGTCCTTCAAGAAAAAAGCGCCACCGGGCGCTAGGCTCGAATGGATGCGCGACAGCGCCACGCCCTTCCAAAAGTCTGGCAAGTGGTGCAGTGAAAAACTGGATACAGCCGCTCGGGCCGTCTCGTCTCCCAGATCGAAATCCAGATATCCAGCGCGTTGGAAGACCACCTGTGCGTCCACGCCCGAACGGATGGCACGTTCGCGAGCTCGGCTGAGCATGGCTTCGGAAACATCGATCCCCCACCCGCGAATTCCTCGTTTCGCAGCGAAAACAGGCAAGGCTCCCGTTCCGGTTCCAAGGTCGACCAACAGGTCTCCAGGCTGCAGCGCCAGCTTGGCGCAAAGCTCCTCGTTCTCGCTGTCCACATCGCGAAAGTCGGCATGCGTCTCGTCGTAAACCGCCGCTTCCTCCGGATTTCCATAGTCCTTACCAACCTGCCGATACTCGTCGTATCGCCATTCTGCATACGCATTCATTTCAATTCCTCCTTAGGCAAAATCGAGCACGCCTTCACCGAAGACGTGCCCCATAGCGAGCTCTCCGTCTAAACGCCGACCGCTTCCTCGATGTGCTCGTGGATCATTTCCGAGTTCGCTCCGCCAGGCGGAACCATGGGAAAAACGCGATGAGCTACGTCGATGGGTACGTTGATCACGGCCGGTCCGCGCTCGGAAAGCGCTTTGCGCAAGAGTCCGTTGGGATCGTCGCACTGTCCGAGGTCGTATGCGGCGACACCGAATCCGCGGGCGATCATGGCGAAGTCCTGCGCTTTGCTGAAGTTGGACGCGAAGATGTTTTTTCCATAAAACAGCGTCTGCTGCTGGTGTACCAAGCCGAGGGAGTTGTTGTTGCACAAAACGATTTTGACGTTAACCCCTTCTTCCGCCGCAGTAGCCAGTTCCTGGATATTCATCATCAAGCTTCCGTCTCCGGAAAAGCAAACCACCGAGCTCTCCGGCTTCTCCAAGGCCGCTCCGATGGCGGCCGGAAGTCCGAACCCCATCGTCCCCAGGCCTCCGGAAGTCAACCAGCGACGCGGCGTCTCGAAGCGAAACGCCTGAGCGGCTCTCATCTGATGCTGTCCCACGTCGGTTGTAACGATCGTATCCGAGGAGCAGATACTCTGCGTCGACCGAATGATACCGTAGGCCGAAGTGGCGCTATCCGCATCCGGCATCTGCAGCGGAAAATCGCGCTTCAGCTCGGCCACGCGTTCCATCCAGGCTTGGCGTCGCCGCGCTTCCGTGATGGGAATCAACTGCTTCAAAGCCGACGCCAGATCCGCGACAATGCCCACGTGGGCCGTTTTGATCTTATGCAGTTCCGCCGCGTCGATGTCGATGTGCACGATCTTGGCGTTCGGACAGAATTGGGCCACTTTCCCTGTGGCCCGATCGTCAAAACGCGCTCCCAGGGCGATCAGCAAATCGGACTCCTCCAGAGCCATATTGGTATACCGCGCCGCATGCATGCCGAGCATGCCGATCGATTGCTCATGACTCGCAGGGAACGCGCCCAGCCCCATCAGCGTAGTCGTAACCGGAGCATGGATACGCTCCGCGAGCTCTTTCAACTCCCGATGGGCTTCGCCGTGGATGGCGCCTCCTCCTGCGTAGACGATGGGTCGCTCCGCTTGATTGATCATCTCCGCGGCGCGCTGCAGGTCCGAGAAGCGGAATTGGGGACCGGGCTCCTTCTCTCCGGTCGCTGGCCACTCGTCCACTGCGATGCGCTCCATCTGCACGTCCTTGGGCACATCGATGAGAATCGGACCGGGCCGACCGGATTGCGCGATGCGAAAAGCGGACGGAATGACGTGCAGCAGCTCCGCGGCCGACTTGACGAAATAGCTGTGCTTGGTGACCGGAACGCTCAATCCGTAGGCGTCGATCTCCTGGAAGGCATCGGTGCCGATCAGGGCCTGAGGCACCTGGCCGGAGATGCAAATGACCGGGATGGAGTCCAGCTTCGCGTCCGCCAAGGCGGTGATGGTATTGGTCACGCCAGGGCCGGAGGTGGCGAGGAAGACCGCTGGCCTACCGGTGGCGCGAGCCTGTCCTTGGGCGATGAAGCCGGCGCCTTGTTCATGGCGGGCCAGCACGTGGCGAATCTGCTCGCTGCGTGAGAGAGCGTCGTACATGGGGAGATTCGCGCCTCCCGGTATACCCGCCATGGTTTTAATCCCCTGTCTCTCGAGGAGTTTTATAATGATCTCTGCGCCTGTGTAGTTCATTTTCGGATTCGGTTTATTTGATAAAGTGTTTCTGGTTATTCCCTTGCCAGCGCCACCAGCGACTCATCCGAAAACGAACAACCCCGCCGGTCATGCGCCGGCGGGGTTGTTTCGATTAGCTTAAACTGCTTGCTCAACCTCTCGCTGACGCGATCCATTCGACCACGACCACCACTACCACGTTGAGCACCACGAGGGACTTTGCGGAAACGGGACTGTGAGCGATTGGCGTCATTTCAAGAAGTTATTCGATTAGTAAGTCGGACGTATCCGACGAAGCTTGAACGGGAAAAAGGCAGAGTTTGCCCGTCGAAGTCAAGCCCGTTTCCGAAACGTCACCGATGGCGCGTCAGCGGGAAGGTCCCCCGCAGCATCTGGATACAGTTCAAATACGCCCGGGCGTCATGATAGTTGGCTTTCCAGATCTGGCTTTTCGGCCAGCTCCTAACCTCTGGATTGGAATCCGATCCTCGCTGGTACCAGCCTCCGTTTTCATGATCGATCAGGTAGCGGTCGATGTAGCGCCACTGCTTTTCGAAGGCTTGCCGGTACTGCTCCTCCTGCGGAAACAGCTGCGACATCATTAGAAAGGCGTTCAGGCCCTCGGCCGCGATCCACCACACCTTGTCCTCCATCACGACTTCGCAATCTCCACCTTCTTCGAAATAGTAGCCGCCCTCCCACAGGCCGCCCAGCGTCTCATCCCATCCAGTGGCCAATCCATGGTCGACAAGGGCCTTAGCCCGACCGAGCGTGACTGGATCAAGCTCACCGTAAAGAGCGTGAGCCGCCTCCAGCAAAAGAAACGCGCTCTCCACATCATGGCCCCACGAGACGTGATCCCAATACAGGTGGTTCAAAACGTATTCCCTTCCCATCTCCCGAAACGAAACTGGCGTCCAGTCCCGAAAGTAGTAGAGTCGCAAGTATCCAGGATCCTGAAAGAAGCGATCCCTTACGATGCGAAGCATAGCCGCCGTGCGGCCCTTCAAATGCGGATCTGGCCAAACTCGATACAGTGCGGTGAATGCCTCCAAAATATGGATACTCGAGTTGTAGTCCTTCAAGCCAATGCGCCCTCTCAGGGATTCCAGGTCCTTCGCATTGACGTTTTCCGCCCAAGAGCCGTCCCGTTGAAGCTTGTCCACATAGCCGCCGTATTCGGAATCCCATGCCGCCCGATCCAGCCAAAGAAAGGCCTCCTTCGCTAGGTCCAGAGCGGACGCGTCGCCGCTCGCCTCGTAGTAGGTGGCAAGGGCGTAGATCGCGAAGGCGTTTCCGTAGGCGGTTTTGCCGGGGCTCTCCCTCAGCTCTCCCGAACGCGACAGGCGCTCGTGGAAGCCACCCTGTTTCGAATCCCATGCGACGAGCCTGAGAAACTCCAGCCCGTGCCGGGCGATCTCCAAATAGCGGGCGTCGCCGGTGTGCGAGGCAGCTCGCGAGCTGGTCCAGAGGTGGCGGGCCTGGCTCACCAGAAACTTGTCCTGCGGTCCCTTTCTCTCCCAGTCATGGGCGAAATCGCTGAAGTAGCCCCCCTTCTCCTCGTCCACCGCCCGCGGATACCATGCTTCGAGGATGTGACGCTGGAAGGATGCCTCCAACTCGTGCAAAATCCGCTCCTGCTCCGACCCGAAAGCTTTCGAAGAAAGAGCGAGGAAAAAGAGCGTCACAGCAACGAGGCCACTTCGGGAGATGCGCATAACGAAAAGGGCGAGCCTCAAAGGTGCTCGCCCTGATCAAAAGGGTCAAATCAACTGGAGAGATTCCGTCCGCTCAAAGGGTGAACTGGCCGTCCCTGTAAATGACCTGCTGGCCGCCATCCCTAAGGTAGGCGGTGACCACGCGATTGCTGGTGGCGACGATGTCGGTATGCACCACGGAATTGTTGAAGCCCATCTCCATCCACTTGCTCTCGCTGACGCTGGAGGGGTCGCCCGTGTAGGAATCGCGATAAGCCGCTCCGACCGCGATGTGGGTGTTGCCATTTTGCCCGCCCACATTCTCATCGTAAAGCGTTTCGCCCATGAACTTGGTGATGCGCGAGAAGCGGCGGTCCGTGAGGGAGAACTCGCCGACCTTGTCCGCGTTTTCCACCGCGATCATTTCCCTTAGCAAATCTTCGCCTTTGCTGGCGGTGGCCTTAACGACGCAGCCGTCCTTGAACTCCAAATACGCATCCTTGATCAAGGCCCCATAGCGATAGAGTGGTTCCGTAAAGCGGATGCGGCCTTCCGTGCCTCTCCAATCAGGAGAAACGAATAGCTCGAAGCTAGGGATGTTTCGTCCCGATCCCCCCAGCCACTTGCGATTTTCCCCTAGCTTGATCCAAAGATCCGTATCCGCCGCTTCGATATGCAGCTTCTCGATCGGCATGGCGTCCAGCTTGTCCTTTATCTCGTAGAGGCGACCATAGAGCTCCTTCCACTTTTCCGCCGGCTTGTCTTCCTTGAGGTAGCAGGCCTCGATGATCTGCTCCCAGTACTCCTCCAAGGACATTCCCACTTCGTCAGCCATGGCCTGAGTTCCGTACATGGCCAAGGTCCAGGTGTATTTGCCTGCGTTCTCCTTTTCCCGGCGCCAGTCCATGTAGGGCTTCAGGGCCTTCTGGCCAGCCATGATCTTCTTGCTGTCGATCCCATCGAGCTCCTTCTTGTCGGTCTCGGAGAGAATCGCCACCGTGTGGTCGATCTGATCCACCAGCCCTTTCAGGTACTTTTCCGGGAAAAACGAGAGCTGGTCCTGGTTGGCCAATTCGTAGTGCTCCCGCATCATATTGTCCGGGGTGAAGAAGATGAGCGGATGGGCTCCCGCCTTGAGCACGGCGCGACGCAAGGAAATCAAAAACGGCTTCGCCACTTCCGACACCCGAAGCTGCACGACTTCGCCCGGCTTCACGCCTTCCCCTCCGTTGAGGGCGAAGTTGATCATAACATCCGCGTACTTCTCTAGGATTTCGTCCGATGGCTGATAACTCATAGGCCGCATATCAACTGCAAAGTCCGCCGTTTGGCAAGCGAAGCCTCCACCCAGAGCGCAAGCTTTTCTCCGCGTCAGGGCGACCTACTCCTCTTCCTCCGGATTCGCCACCGCCATCAGCTCGATGGACAGCAAGGCGCCCTCTTGCGGAAAGCCGGAAACCTGCACGCAGCTGAAAGCCGGCACCGCGTTTCCTCGGTAGTAGAGGCGCCTCAACTCCACGAGCTGCTCGTAGTCGGACATCGAGCCCAGGTAGACCCGCTCCTGCGCCACGTCGCGCATGCTCAGCCCATATTGGGCAAGGCAGGACTGCAGCCGGATGTAGATGGTCTTCGCCTGCCTCTCGAAACTCTCGCCGGGGCTGGTCATTGCCGAAACGAATACCACGCCGCCCACCCGGACCGATTGCGGCAGGCCCGCGTCCTGCTCCACCTCCGACATGAAGTTGCTCTCGCGAAACGCCGCCGGCTCCTCGACCGTTTCCGCCTCCACCAAGCAACCCCCTGCGCAAATCGCGCAGACCGCAAAAAACGCTACTAACCTCATCCTTTGACAAGAAACGCGCTCTCGCCCAAAAGCGAGTAATAGTCCAAACTATCCCGCCAAACTCTAGCAATTCCACCCTTCTCGCTCCTCCCATGGCCACGCCTATTCCCTTGATCGCCATACTCACAGACTTCGGACAAAGCGACTGGTACGTCGCCTCGATGAAAGGCGTGATCTCGCGAATCGCCCCCAACGCCCGATTCGTCGACATCACCCACGACATCGAAGACGGAAACGTGCGCTCCGGGGCCTTTATCCTTTCCCAATGCTACGAAGACTTCCCGGAAGGCTCGATCTTTCTCTGCGTGGTGGACCCCGGTGTCGGCTCAAGTCGAAAGCCGATCATTCTCTACACGGGCGACTACTATTTCGTGGCCCCCGACAATGGCTTGCTCGCCATGCTCAAACCGACGCTGAGCCGGGCCTTCGAGATCGATCCGCGCCGCTTCCCAGTCAAAGCCAAGAGCAGCTCCACCTTCCACGGTCGAGACATTTTCGCTCCCGCCGCGGCGTATCTGGCCTCCGGAAACCTCACGCCAAGCGACATCGCCCAGCCGCTGCCGGGCCTCAACTACGGAGGGTACGAGCGAGAGCCCGTAGCCACGCTTCCGACAAAAGGCGAGATCGTCTACTTCGACAAGTTCGGCAATGCAATCAGCGATCTCTACCTCAACGAGCTTTCGCCGCTTCCCGACGAGATCGTATTGAAAAACGGGATCAGCGTCCCGTTCCGGAAAACCTTCTCCGACGTGCCCCCAGGCGAAGCGGTGGCCTACCTTGGTTCCGGCTCGCGCCTGGAGATCGCCATCAACCAAGGCTGCGCCCGGATCACCCTCAACCTGGAGCGCGACTCAGACTTTATCGCTCGGTGAGAAAAGCGCAGCCGCTCACGCTCAGACCGGCTGCAAGGCCTCGAACGCCCTGACTTCGTGTGCCGTGAAGTTGCGAAAACGCAGCTCGAAACCAACCTCGCGGTTTAAATCCGATAGACGAAAACGTCGTTTCGCTGCGCCGTGGCTCCCGATGGTCTTCGGGGCGTTCTGGAAGTGCTGCAGATACAGGGTTCCCGTATAGCCCTGCGTATTCAAATAATCGAACATCCGGTCCACACATGCTTCGTCCACGATCTCCGGATGAACCGTCGTTCGCAGCTCGAACGACACACCGCTGGACCGCAAGGCAGCGAAGCTTCGCTCCCAGAGTTCGGAGCAATCCCAACCCGTGACCCGCTCATAGTCATCAAGCGGGGCCTTGAAATCCAGGGCTACGTAGTCGATCCATCCTCGCTCCAAGAGCAGCTGCAAGCGCTCCGGCGAACCTCCGTTGGTATCGACCTTCACCTGGAAGCCGAGCTGCTTGATTTCCTCGATCATCGGCTCCACCGCGGAACTCAGGAGGCATTCGCCGCCAGAGAGCGTGACACCCTCGAGAAAGCGCCGCCTGTTTCTTAGAAAACGCAGCGTATTCTCCCAATCCATACGTTCGCATTTGCCGAGAACGAAGTCCGGATTGTGACAATAGGGGCAGCGCATCTGGCATCCAGCGAACCAGAGGATGCAGGCCGATCTGCCCGGAAAGTCCTGCAGGGTGAAAGGCGTCACCGACACCAGGGGAAGACGTTGTATCCAATTCTTCATAGCGAAACGACCCCGGCCGCGCATTGCTGAGACACGCGACCGGGCTACTTTTTTTCTCGAAAACGACTACTCGAACAGCGGCAGGTGCGGGTTCGCGGCCAAGGAAAAGTGCTTGCGCTCCTTGTGCTCGCCCTTTTTGCCACGGTTGAAGCTGGAAACCGGACGATGGTAGCCCATGACCCGCGTCCAGACATGCGTATCCTTGCCGCATTGAGGACAGCACTCCTGCTCTCCCTTCAAGTATCCATGATCATCGCACACCGAGAAGACCGGGGTGATGGTCAGGTACGGAAGGCGGAAGTTGGTCAGGGCGCTTTTCACGAAGCGCTTGCAGGACTGACCACTTTCCAACTTCTCGTCCATGTAGAGATGCAGCACAGTGCCGCCCGTGTATTTCGTCTGCAAGGCATCCTGTTTTTCCAGTGCGTAGAACGGGTCGTCGGTGAAGCCCGCTGGCAGTTGACTGCTATTGGTGTAGTAGATGTTTTCGCCATCTCCTGATTGGATGATGCCCGGGAAGCGCTTTCGATCCTCCTTGGCGAAACGATAGGTGGTGCCCTCCGCTGGCGTGGCTTCCAGGTTGTAGAGGTTTCCCGTCTCTTCCTGAAACGCCTTCATGGTCTCGCGAATCATATCCAGCAGCTCGATGGCGAGCCGCTCCCCTTCTGTAGTCGCAATGTCGATACGACCATCGGAGAAATTCTGCAACATCTCGTTCATCCCGTTGATGCCGATGGTGCTGAAGTGATTTCGAAAATGGGAAAGGTAGCGCTTGCTATAAGGGAAAAGGCCTCGATCGAAAAGCGTCTGCACGAAAGCGCGCTTCTTTTCCAGGGTTCCCTTCGCCAGTTTCATCAGGCGCAAGGTTTCCTCCTTCAGGCCATCCCAGTCATCTCGAAAGCGGTAGCCGAGACGGGCCAGGTTGATGGTCACCACTCCGATGGAACCCGTCATCTCCGCCGAGCCGAACAGCCCGTTTCCGCGCTTCAGCAATTCACGAAGATCCAGCTGCAAGCGGCAGCACATGCTGCGCACCGCGTTGGGCTGGTAGGCGTCGGGATTGGGTACCTTGTTTCCCTCTTCGTCATACATCCACAAGCTGCCGAGGAAATTCTGGAAGTAGGAGTTCCCCACCTTGGCGGTGTTCTCGAACAAAGCGTCCGCCGCCGGCGAATCCCAATCGAAGTCCTCCGTTATGTTGACGGTGGGAATCGGAAAGGTGAAGGGCTGCTCGCAGCTATCTCCTTCCGTCATGACCTCGTAGTAGGCGATGTCGATCATCTCCATTTCCTTCTGGAAATGCTTGTAGCGCAGGTCGGTCAGCTTCTCCACGCCACGTTTTTGCGCCATGGCCTCCAGCTTCTCGTCGCTCACATTTTCAAAGAGATGACGGTAGTTACGGCTTGGATACTGATTCGCCAAATCCTGTGGCGGAGTGAAATCCAGCGTGATGTTGGTGAATGGGCTCTGTCCCCATCGAGCGGGTACGTTGAGATTGTAAACGAAACGGCGAATGGCCTTCTTCGTTTCCTTGTAGTCCAGCTGATCCTTGAAGAGCAAGGGGGCCAGATAGGTGTCGAAGGAGCTGAAGGCCTGGGCGCCGGCCCACTCGGATTGCAGAATTCCCAGGAAGTTCGCCATCTGCCCTAGGGCCTCATTGAAGTGATTCGCGGGTCGGCTTGAGACTCGACCGGCCACGCCGTTGAATCCTTCGTCGAGCAGGACCCGCAAGCTCCAGCCCGCGCAATAGCCCGAAAGACTGTCCAAGTCGTGAATATGGATGTCGGCAGAGCGATGGGCCTCGCCCTCCTCCTCCGTATAGACCTGATCAAGCCAGTAGTTGGCGATGAGCTTGCCAGCGGATTGGTTGATCAGTCCGGCATGGCTGTAGCCTACGTTGGCGTTGGCGTTGATGCGCCAGTCCACCTTGTCGATGTATTCGGAAATGCTGTGCTTCACGCTCACCAGCGAGTCACGCGATTCGCCGCTGGCCTCGCTCCCGCCTTCGTCCTTGGTCTGACTCCAAAACGCCTTCAGCGCCGAGAGCATGCCCATGGCGGCCAGCTCTTCCTCGGCCACCTGGTATTCGTTGAGGATTTCGCCATCCCGCTCCTGACGCTGCAGACGCTGAGCGATATTGGCATAGAGCGTGGCGGAAAACGGGGTGCAACTCTCCTTCAGAGCCAGCTGCAAACGATCACGCAGGCGATCGGAAAGGTGAAAACGCAGGAGGGAGGAATCCGATGTGGGGGCGGTGGAGGTATTTTTCATATCAAGACACAACCCCATATGTTGTGGTCTTTTTTCAAACAACCACAATATAGTGGATATCCGTCGAATCGGGCAGGTAGATTCGACGCTAATAAAACGCAGCGCTCCCCCTAATCTCAGAGCGCTGGATATCCCGCAAAGCGGGTCTCCGTGCATGCCCGCAACGCGAGCTCAGGGGCCATCGCGGAAGGCGAAACCCGACGGGCGAGGCGGCTTCGCGGGCTACGCGAGCTTGCGAGCAAGCGAAAGGAAATCGTTCCCGAACTGCTGCAAACGTCCGGCGATCTCAGATTTCAACTCCGGCCCATCCCAATCCGCTCCGGTGGTGTACACGAATCGCGGCAGAATGATCACGCGAAAATCGAGCATCAGCGCGTTGGCTATCGCCATGGGCGACATGTAGCTCATAGCTCCGCCCGCCGAGCAAAGGATGCCAGCGACCTTGCCTTCCATCTTGCGTCCGGAGAGCTCCATCCAGTTCTTCAAGGCCGCATTCATCCCGTAGTTGTAGATCGGCGTGGCGATCACGTAAGCGTCCGCGCTCTCCATGCGCTCGTTGAGAGCCACCGTGTTGGGATCTCCATAGGCCGCTCCCCCATCGCAGATGGGCAGCGGCAGCTCCTGCAGGTCGATGAAGTCCACCGAAACGCCCTCGGCGCTAGCGAGCTGATTTTCGAGGGCTCGAGCCACGTCGCGGCTTTTGCTTTGCGGATTCAAACTGGAGCTGATGATGGCGATGTTCATTAGCAAGTTCTTTCTTTTCTAATCGGAGAAAGTCAACGGATTCCTGTTCCCCGCGACTGCGTACGATTTCACTCGCTTCCGGAGCCGACTTCCAACTGAGATTCCCTCGATGCCTCTCGAACGAATTGAAATGAAACTCGAGCCCGCTCGGCCTAGCGACCGGATCCATCGATTTCTCGAGGAGGCGGATCGCTGGATCGACCGATTCTTCGAGCAAAAGCGAAACCGGCGTCTCCCGCGCTACATCCCCAGCGATCCTCTGCTGGTGTATTCCGCTCTCAACTACATAGAAGCTCATCAGCTCGCCTTGGGGAAAACTTTCTGCGAATGGGGTAGCGGCTTTGGCGTATCCACCGGTCTGGCTTCCCTGCTCGGCTATCAAGCCTACGGAATAGAGATTCAGGAGGAGCTGCATGAGCGGGCGGTGGAACTTGCGAAATCCGAACGCATCGACGCCCAGTTTCTCAACAACTCCTATCTCCCCGAAGGTTTCGAGTTCTACGAGGGTCACGGCACAAACCGACTCATCGCTCCATCGGATTTGAAACGACGGCAGCGGTCTCTCGCCTACAGCTTGCAGTACGAAGAGATGGACATCGAGATAGAGGAGATCGACATCTTCTACGTCTACCCCTGGCCAGAAGAGCAGGAGCTGATGCTCGAACTGTTCGATGCGGTCGCGGCTGAGGACGCCCTGCTGCTCGCCTACTTCGGGCCCGGCGACATCAGTCTCTTTCGCAAGTACCTCGACGACTGAGCTGGCAAAAAAGACGCGCCCCTGCGACTCGACTCCCTACTTGTCCTCCGATGCCCCGGAGCGAAACTCCCGACTCCAGACCGGCCGCTCCGCCAAGTTGGCCGTCATCGCCGGCACGATCGCTACCGCCAAGGCTTGGTCGCGTTTCAGAAAGCGCTTCGCTACTGCCTGCACTTCCTCGGCAGTCATGCTCGAAAGCAAACCATCGCGATAGCGTATCGCGTTTTCCAATACTTCAGGATACTCCTGCAACCCGTACAGGACATGCTCCAGAAGATAGCCATTGTCCTTCCATGCCTGTCTCAGCCCCTCTTCCATCGGCGCCACCGCCTTGCGCACTTCATCATCCGAAATCGCCGTAGACGCCAGTTCATCCGAGATCTCAAGAACCGCATCCAGGATCTTTCCCGCGTCCTGCTTTAGACAATCGATATCCGCTCTCACGTGGCGAAGGGTTTCGTAGGCCGAAAACGTGACGTAGCTCACCGTGGGAGCGTAGGTCGCCCCCATCTCTTCGCGAACCTTCTCGCGTATTCTCGTCTCCAATACGGAACTCAGCACATACAACGCGGCGCTTTCGCGCTGCGTAAGCTCCTCCTGAATCGTCCAGACGATGACCGACGCCGCATTGTCGCCCTTTCCATTCTGGTATTCGATGAGCCGTTTTCCCGTTTGCGGCGTCACTCTCAGCCTTCGAGCGGAATCGAAGGCGCTTTTGTGATCCTCCCTCATCGGCAATGCTCCCAAGGTTTGAGCGACGAGCTCGACCACTTCGTCTTCGTTCACATCCCCGACCAGAGCGACTTCCAAATATCCACGCTTGAACGAGTCGCCAAGCCACGCGCTGATTTCCGAAGGATCGACCTGCTCGATATCTCGCAAAGACGGAGCATGAAAGCGGGGCTGATCGGGATAGATGAGCCGATAGAGATCGCGATATCCTTCGTTCATGCCGTCCGGCTCCAACTCCCTTGATTGGGTCAGCTTGGATTGAGCGAGCTCGAAGGCGTCCCGATCCACCCGCGGATCGAGAAGGTATTCGGCGACGATCTTCAGGAACTCGTCCAAACCATCGGTTGGGGCCAGAGCGCGGTAGGTGAACGCGTCATGATCCTCCACTCCGAAGACGAAGGAAGAAACATTGTCTCGAAGTTCCTGATACACGTCCTCGATATCATGGTTTCCAAAACCGCTGCGAAACAGAGCGGGCATCGCCAAGGCATGCGTGCCAGGGTTGCTATCGGTAAACGCGAGCATGCCTCCGCCCACCCGCACCAAGGCCCGCACCGTATCCTTCTCGTTTTCGGTACGCATCAGCGTTAGGCGGGCGTTGTTGGAAAAACGAAAAGTCTTCGCTCCGATTTCCGTGAGTTCCGTTTCCTCGACCACCGTTCCGGGCGTTCCGAAATTTGAATACTGAAACGACTCGGCGAAATTCGGCACGTAGGGCATCACTACAAACTTCCGATCCCCCTTGATTCGCGCTTTCAGAAGGTCCGTATCAAAAGGCTGCTTGAAGTCTCCTGCCGCGAAATACGCGAGTCGTTTGGATTCCCACACCTCGCGAAAGGCGGCGTTCACCTCCTCCAGTTTCAGCTCCTCGATGAAGGTTTGCATCTGCTCGAAAAAGTCGCGCTTTCCCGCATAGACCCGATCCGAAGCGATGGAATCCACCAGATCGTCAATCAGAAATCGGGGTTCGGCAGTCTCGTAGCGAGCGGCCGCCATGCGATTGCTCTTCAGCCAGTTTTCGCGCAGGCGTTCCAATTCCTGTGGGGTGAACCCGTGCTGCGTGGCCTGCCTCAAGAGCTGATCCATCCAGATGAACGCCTCCCACCAGTACTCGCCGCCGGAACTGATGGTCAGCTGGCAATAGGCCAGATCGTAGATGCGGCTATAGGTCGCGAAATTGTCGCTCATCCCGTCGATAAGCGAACGGCAGCGCTCGTTGAAGATGGAGGTCGCGAACGAGCGAAGCGCATCGCTTCGACGACGCTCCCAATTGTCGCGCCGCTGGCGATCGTCCCAGGGCCGAGAGAGCTCTAGCGTGAATCGCTCCACGCCAGCGACATCCACCGAGCCCATGCGAAACGGCTTCGATCGAGTCAGCTTCCCCAACTTGCGCTTGGCAGGTTTTCCGCGAGGCTTCTCCATGGATGAAAACGCGGTCTCGATCTCCGCCTGCATCGATTCCACATCGAAGTCGCCCACCACCACCAAAGTCATGAGGTCCGGCCGGTACCACTTTTGGTAAAACTCGATCAACTGCTCGCGCGATACGTTCTTCACCACCGACTGCAACCCGATCGGATGCCGGTCGGCCAGCCGTGTGCCATCGAAATAGAAGCGAAACGATTCCTGCGAAACCAAGGCGCTAGGCGACTCTCTGGCCTGACGCTCCCGTGAAATCACCTCGCGCTCCGTATCCACTCGTTCCTCACTGAAGAGGATGCCATCGGAGTAGTCGCGAAAAAGCCGCAAGCCCTGCCGAATCAGGGACAGATCCTTTTGCGGCAGCTCGAGATGATAGACCGTCTTGTCATGGTAAGTGAAGGCATTGACATCGGTCCCATAACTCATGCCGAGCCGCTGAAAGAAGGCGATCAGCTCGCCAGGAGCGAAGTTTCGCGTGCCCTCGAAGGCCATATGCTCGATGAAATGGGCCACCCCACGCTCGTCCTCCTTTTCGTCCAACGAGCCGACCTCCACCAGCAGACGCATGCTGATGATGCCCTGCTTCGCCCGATGGGGCTTCAGAGCGTAGCCAAACCCGTTTTCCAGCTCGCCCCAAACGATGGACGGGTCCGGCGAAATGTCGCTGCGCTCATGCGGCCAATCGGCCCGCTTGGCAGCGAACACCGACAAGGGAATCGCTACCAGCAGTACGACGATCGCTAGACTCCGCGTTCTCATCCCTTCCCCTCCCGTTCAGCTGCTCAGTATCCAGATGGCAAGGTCACGATGCTCACCCTCTGCCCTTTGCCCAGTCCCGCGTCGCTGCTCTGTTCCGGAACTGCTAGCAAGATCGATCCATCCTTCATCGGCGCCAGAGCGAACTTGCCCGGAGTCGAGAAATCCCGCTGCGGTCGAAACCGAATCGAACGCGTATCCTTCTTGCCTTTCGGAAACATCAGCTCGCCCGAATTGCCCACGAGCAGGACGCGGTTTGTAGGCGTGATCTGGATACCCGACAGGGCAGTGATGCCTCGCACGATCGTCTGCATGGATTCTATGCCTTCGTATTTGCCTGCTTCGATGCGAAAGACGGATCCGCTCGGACGCCCTTGCGTGTGATTGGTTATGAAATACAGCATATCTTCGCTTTCGCGATAGATCATATCCGAAGGCAAGCTGGTGGTGCGGATGAATTCGACCTTCTTGGGCACCCCATCCGAAAGCAGTTCCTGCACCGATTCCGAATCGATGCGCCAGATGCCCGGACGCCCCGGCTGCCGCCTGTCGAACATGTGACCGCCGACCCCGGATTCCCCGATGTAAAGATTGCCCTTGGTATCGAAACACAAACTCGAGGGGGCCAGCAGGCTTTGCTTGCCGTCGAGGGTCACCTTGCTGTTCGGGCTAAGATCGATCTTCTTGATCACCCGTCCTCGGTTCGGATCGATCACAAGCAATCCGATCATGATGCGCGACAAATCCTTCAGCGCTCGACCCGCGCTGTCCTGCACCAGCGGGGAGCCCACCACCATGAAGAGAGCGCCTTGGGGCACGTTTCCGTAGCGTACCGGAGAAAAGTCCATATCGATGGGGGCGGTCAGGGAGGTGACGAATCTCATGCTGTCCACGCTCACCTGCCCCGAAGCGTCCACCGAAAGCTTGCTGAGGAAGCTCTCGCTTCGCAACGTGCCCGCTTCCCCCTGGGAGTGGTTGATAACGAACAAGTAGCGCTGATCCGGGCTGAACACCGCGGCGGTGGGCCGAAGGAAGCCATCCAGCTGCTGCGTCACTTGCGGTCGATTCTGAGCTTGAAGGCCAGCGCAAAAAACGGCTAGGGCCATCCCTATCAGGGCGAAAAAACGAGGTTTTTGAGTCATAGTTCGGTCGTCTAGGTGAATCCCAGCCTTCGGTATCGGGTAAAACGGCTGGAAATGCTTCCAGCCTCGAAAATGCGTGAATCTCTCCATATGCCAAGCCTCGTTTTGCGACTCGAACGCAGCCTCGGCGTAGAAGTATCCACTCCATAGCGGAGAGAGAAGAGAAGCGAAGAAATGGCGGCCGGGCTGCCAAAAGGCTCGGCGACGAACCGAAAGTGGACATGTCCCGTTTCGAGCGAGCGCATGAAATCGGCCAGCTAAAAGCCGTCTCCCGCAGACAGGAGACGGCTGAAATCATGTCAGCTTTCGCAGGCTATGCGGCCGCCAGCGAAAGCAGTTGGCGCGCTGCCTATTCGACCTCGACCGGATCCACGTTCCAGATCTCCTCGGCGTACTCCGAGATAGTGCGGTCGGAGGAGAACTTGCCGACGCGAGCGGTATTCAGGATGGCCATACGGGCCCACCTGCGCTTGTCCTTGAAGGCTGCATCCACTTTTTCCTGACAATCGATATAGGAGCGATAGTCCGCGAGGACCTTGAACGGGTCGCCACCGCCTAGCAAGCTATGCTTGAGCGGCTCCAGCACATGCGGCTCGTCCTGCGTGAAGTAGCTGGAACCGACCCAATCCACCACAGCCTTCAGCTCTTCGTCCGCATGATAGTAGCTCATGGGATCGTATCCATTGGCGTCGAGGGATTGCACTTCATCCACCGTCAATCCGAAGATGAAGATGTTGTCGTCGCCGACTTCCTCCCCGATCTCGATGTTCGCTCCGTCCAAGGTGCCGATCGTGAGAGCTCCATTGAGAGCGAGCTTCATGTTTCCGGTGCCAGAAGCTTCCTTACCAGCGGTGGAGATCTGCTCGGAAAGATCGGCCGCCGGGATGATTTTGGCCGCGAGCGATACGCGGTAGTTCGGCAGGAAGACCACCTTGAGCTTACCCTTGATGCGCTCGTCGTTGTTGATCATCTCGCCCACCGAGTTGATGGCTTTGATGATGGTCTTGGCGAGGAAGTAACCGGGAGCCGCCTTGGCCCCGAAGATGAAAACACGGGGCGCGATATCCATGTCGGGATCATGCAGCAAGCGGCGGTAGAGAGTGAGAATGTGCAGCAGATTCAGGTGCTGACGCTTGTACTCGTGCAATCTCTTGATCTGCACGTCGAACAAGGCGTTGGGGTCGACGTCGACGTCGCACTCCTCCTTGATGACACGCGCGAGCTCAACCTTGTTCTCGTATTTGACTTTCATATACGCGTCCTGGAATTTCTTGTCGTCAGCGTACTTTTCCAGTCCTTTGAGCGTATCCAGTTTCTTAGGCCAGTCGTTTGGAATCTTTACCGAATCAATCAGGCTGGAGAGTGCCGGATTGCACGCGAGCAGCCAGCGACGCGGCGTGATGCCGTTGGTCTTGTTGGTAAACTTTCCTGGATACAGGGCGTTGAAGCTGGGGAACAGCACGGTCTTTAGCAGTTCGGAGTGAATGGCCGCAACGCCATTGACCATATGGCTGCCGACTACCGCCATGTGAGCCATGCGCACCATCTTGGGGTGGCCCTCCTCGATGAGCGAAAGATCGCGCTTCATCCAGTTGTCACCCGGCCAGCGCTGCTCGACCAGATCCATCAGGCGGCGATTGATCTCATAGATGATCTGCAAGTGCCGCGGGAGCACCTTCTCGAAGAGGGGTACGCTCCACTTCTCGAGAGCTTCGGGAAGCAGGGTGTGGTTGGTGTACGCGAAGGTTTTGGTGACGATCTCCCAGGCCTTGTTCCAGCCGAGCCTTTCCTCGTCCACCAGAATGCGCATCAGTTCCGGCACCGCGATAGCCGGGTGCGTATCGTTGAGCTGGATGGCGACCTTGTCCGCGAAGCTGTCCCAACCGTCGTTGTTCTTGAAATGGCGACGAATGATATCGTGCAAGGAACAGGAGACGAAGAAGTACTGCTGCACCAAGCGAAGCTCCTTGCCGTTCTCCGTCTTGTCATTTGGATACAGAACCTTGGAGATCGTTTCGCCAATCGCCTTCTCGCGAACGGCTTCAACGTAGTCTCCACGATTGAACTCCTCCAGATCGAATTCCTCGGAGGAGCGCGAGGACCACAGGCGCAGGAAGTTGACCGTCTTGGTGCCGTATCCAGCGATCGGTATATCGTAGGGCACGCCTTGGATGCTGCGCGTGCTCACCCATTTTGGATACGGGTCGCCATGATCGTCGAAAGCGGTCTCCACGTGACCGTAGAGCTTGATGCTCAACGTGTACTCAGGACGCACGATATCCCACGGCGTGCCGTACTTCTTCCAGCTGTCAGGCTGCTCGATCTGGTGACCATTGGAAAACGCCTGCTTGAAGAGGCCAAATTCGTAGTAGATGCCGTAGCCGATGGCCGGCAGATCAAGCGTGGCCAGGGAGTCGAGGAAACAAGCCGCCAATCGCCCGAGACCTCCGTTGCCCAGTCCCATGTCGAGCTCCTCGTTGTAGACCGCTTCCCATTCCAGACCCAGCTCCTCCACCGCCTCGCGCACTTCGTCGTAGATGCCGGCGCTGTACATGTTGTTCACCAGCATTCGTCCCATGAGGTATTCCATGGACAGGTAGTAGATGCGCCGCGAGTTCTTCTCGAAATGCGTCTTTTGCGTGGCGATCATGTTGTCCACGATGCGGTCGCGCACGGCGAGCGAGACGCAAGTCCACCAGTCGCGACTGGTGGCGAGTTTCGGGTTGTGGGCCAAGGTATACTTCAGGTGATCGAGTATCGCCTGCTTCATGCAATCGGTCGAAATCTTAGTGGATTTCGAGGCCGACTTCTTAGCGTTGGACTTCTTTTTAGCAGCAGTTGTCATGGAATTCAAAAACGGTTGGTTATGAGACTGTTGATATACGATCGGTCTCGATAAACTGACAAAGGGAAAATACCCGAAACCGTGTTTTGCGCCATAAAATCTAAGACTTTTCGCATCGTGCGACCGCTAGCACAGTCCGCGCCGACGATGCCACTCTTCCCGCTTTCCCTCAGGACGTTGCAAAGCCCAAGTTAAACGTCTAATTGTTTAAGCTTCCGATTTGAGGCCCCCTCTTCATTGTCACCGAGTCCGTTGATGAGCGAACGCACTCCCTCGCCCCAACCTCCCCAAACAAAGGATCTATCCTGATTTATGAGCACCTCTCACTTCACTCAAAAACTCTCTTTCCGAGAAAAGGTCGGATACAGCCTTGGCGACGCCTCCGCCAACTTTGTCTTCCAGACCATGATCTTCTATCAGTTCACGTTCTACGTGGACGTATTCGGCATGTCGGCCGCGGCCGCGGGCACCATGTTCCTCATCGGACGCCTCTTCGACGCCATCACCGACCCGGCCATGGGCATCATCGCCGACCGCACGGAAACCCGCTGGGGAAAATTCCGTCCATGGCTGGTCTGGTCCGCCGGTCCCTTCGCGTTCGCCTTCTGGCTCGCCTTCACCACGCCGGACTGGTCTGATAACTGGAAGACCGCCTACGCCTTCATCATGTACTTCATGCTCTGGGGGGCCTACACCGTCAACAACGTCCCCTACAGCGCCCTCAACGGCGTGCTCACCGGCGACGTCAACGAGCGCACCACACTTTCCACCTACCGCTTCGTTTCCGCCATGGCGGCCACCTTCATGGTTCAAGGCCTCACCTGGCCGCTGGTGGCCAAGTTCGGCGACGGAGACGACGCGAAGGGCTGGTCCGCCACCATCGCCATTTTCGCCGCCATCTCAGTGGTCTTTTTCATCATCTCCTTCTTCAGCGTGAAGGAGCGCGTGAAGCCCGACCCGGAACAGAAGAGCTCCGTCAAGACCGACCTCAGCGACTGCTTCAAGAACAAGGCATGGGTGGTACTCTTCATCGCCACGCTCTTCATCTTCATCAATCTCGCCACCCGCGGCGGCGCATTGACGCTCTTCACCCAGTACTACGTCGACCAGGATGAACTCTTCGCCTTCATCACCCACTTCGGCGTGGTGGTTCCGGAAGGCCAGGACATGACCCTCTGGCAGAAGTGGCTCGATATCTTTGGATACATCATCAACGAGGGACGCACCAACGTTCACAACGTGGGCTTCGGTCTCTTCGGCATGATCGGAAACGCGGTCACGATCATCGGCGTGGTGCTCTCCAAGCCGCTCTCGACCGTTTTCGGCAAGAAAGCCGTCTTCTGCGGCTCCATGTTCGCCACCGCCGTCACCACCGGCTGGCTCTTCTTCCTGCCCGCGGAAAACATCACCATGCAGTTCCTGCAGGGCATCGCCTGGTCCGCTAGCTACGGCCCTTCCATCCCGCTGCTCTGGTCCATGATCGCTGACGCAGCCGACTGGTCGGAATGGAAAACTGGACGACGCGCCACCGGCATCGCCTACGCGGGCGTCGTTTTCGCCCTCAAAGCAGGACTCGGCATCGGCGGTTTCGTCGGCTCCCTCATCCTCGGTTTCTACGGCTTCCAAGGTGGAGGCGAAGCCGCTTCCCAGGACGCGCTGCTCGGCATTCGCGTCACCGCGGGCATGTTCCCAGCAGTCCTGTTCGCGGTCGCTGGCGGCATCATGCTATTCTACCCGATCAGCAAGGAGCTCAACCTTCAGATCGGCGACGAGCTGGCGGCTCGACGTCGCGAACGCAGCGGCGACTAGCGGTCGGCTCCTAATTGTATTCAAAAACTTGTTATCAGAGGGGGTGCCGCTTCGGCGCCTCCTCTTTTGCCACCCCACTCCATCCGTCATGATCGGCCAAACGATTCTTGCATTCTCGATCTCGTCTCTCGCTTTCACGGGTCTGGCTGCCACGCCCGAACCGCATACCGCGCCAAACCTCTTCGCCGACTACCTAGGCAAAACGCAATCGGAGGTCGACGCCAAGGTCGACGGCGCCTTCCAGCAGCTCTTTTACGGCGATGAAATGACCGAGCGCCTCTACTACCCGGTCGAAGGCGACATGGCCTACATATGGGACGTGGCCAGCGACGACGTTCGCTCCGAAGGCATGTCCTACGGCATGATGGTCGCAGTGCAGCTCGACAAGAAACAGGAGTTCGACCGCCTCTGGAAATGGAGCTACACCTACATGCGCCTCGATTCCGGACCTTTCGAAGGCTACTTCAATTGGCAGAACGCCACCGATGGCACGAAGCTCGCGCCAGGCTCCGCCCCGGACGGCGAGGAGTGGTTCGCCACCGCCCTTTATTTCGCAGCGAATCGTTGGGGAAACGGCCAGGGGATCTACGACTACCAGAGGCAGGCCGACGACATTCTACGCCACATGCTTCACAAGCAGAGCACCGAAAAGACCCTCCCCATCATCGACCGAGAGTACAATCAGGTGCGCTTCGTGCCTTGGCAGGATTGGGACGGTGTGACCGACGCCTCCTACCACCTGCCCGCCTTCTACGAAATCTGGGCCAAGCAGGCCTCGGCCGACAACGACTTCTGGGCGGCGATGGCGGATCATAGCCGAGCCTTCTTCAAAGAGGTCGCCCATCCGGATACAGGGCTCATGCCAGACTATTCCTACTACAAGGAAACCGATCGCGAAATCGGCGACCACAAGGACTTTCGCTTCGACGCCTGGCGCGTCATGTCAAACGTGGCTCTCGACCATGCTTGGTGGGGAGAGGATCCCCAATGGCAAGTCATGCAAAGCAACCGCATCCTAAGCTTCCTCTCCCAGTTCGAGCCTAACATTCCCAACCAGTTTTCCGTCGATGGCACGCCACTCGACCGCACCAGCTCGCCAGGACTCTACGCCATGGCGGCCAGCGCCGCCCTTGCCGCCGACCGTGAGATAGGAGAACCTTTCGTAGAGCGTCTTTGGGAAACGGATACGCCATCCGGCCACTGGCGCTACTACGACGGCATCATATACATGCTCGGCCTACTACAGGTCAGCGGAAACTTCCAAGTCATCGAATAACCGTCGCTCATCCAACGCCAACCCCCAACGCGCCTACGTCATGCTCACGCAACTACGTAAACTCATCATAACGCTATCCCTCGTACTCGCGACGCAGATCTTCGCGGAAGACGGATACCGTCTCTGGCTTCGCTACGATGCGATTTCGGACAATGCTCTCGCCTCCCGCTACGCCAGCCGGATCGCTGCCCCTCGCGCATCTGCGGAAGCCAGCGAAACCATGAAGATAGCGACAGAGGAGCTGCAGCGTGGGCTTTCCGGCCTTTTGGGCGAACAATATAGCGACGGCGCTCCCGCCCTTCTTCTCATCACCCCGGACTCCCCAAGCGAGCTGGCCGAGCTGCTGAACGACGAGGAGCAGGACGGGCTTGGCACGGAAGGATACCTGATCAAGGAAATCGATTTCAAAGAAAACAGCCACATCGCCATCGCCGCGAATTCAGACCAAGGAATACTCTACGGCGCATTCGCATTTCTAAGACACTTGCAGACGAACCAATCCCTCGAGGGCATCCGAATCGTTAGCTCTCCAAAGATCGGCCATCGTCTCCTGAACCATTGGGACAACCTCACCCGCACCATCGAGCGCACCATGGTGGGGGCTTCCATCTGGAACTGGTTCGACCTGCCATACTACATCGAACCCTACTACCACGACTACGCTCGGGCCTGCGCCTCCGTGGGAATCAACGGGACGGTGCTCACCAACGTGAACGCGAACGCCACCGTGCTGCGGCCGCAGTTTCTGGAAAAGGTCGCGGCGCTGGCCGACACCTTTCGCCCCTACGGCATCAGAGTCTACCTCACCGCCCGCTTTTCCGCTCCCGTAGAAATCGGAGGTCTCGAAACGGCCGATCCGCTCGATCCCGCCGTCATAAAGTGGTGGACCGACAAGATCGACGAGATCTACACCTACGTTCCAGACTTCGGCGGCTTCGTAGTCAAAGCCAATTCCGAAGGCCAACCGGGTCCCCAGAACTACGGCCGCGACCACGCCGACGGAGCTAATCTGCTGGCCCGCGCCCTCAAACCGCACGGCGGCATCGTCATGTGGCGGGCCTTCGTCTACGACTTCGAAGTCAAGGAAGACCGACACAAGCAAGCCTACACAGAGTTCACCGAACTCGACGGACGCTTCGAATCCAATGTTTCGATACAGACCAAGAACGGCGCCATCGACTTCATGCCGCGCGAGCCGTTTCATCCGCTTTTCGGCGCCACCCCCGAAACGCCGCACACGCTGGAGCTGCAAATCACTCAGGAATACCTCGGCGGCGACGTCCATCTCGCTTTTCTCGCTCCCATGTGGAAAGAGACGCTCGAGTCCGACACCTTCGCCAGAGGCCCTGGCTCCACCGTGGCCAAGATCGTAGACGGCACCGTTTTCGACCATGATCTTACCGCCATCGCTGGCGTGGCCAACATCGGAAACGAGCGAAATTGGACCGGTCACCCGCTCGCCGCGGCCAACTGGTACGCCTTCGGTCGCCTCGCTTGGGACCATCAAATCTCCTCCGAGCAAATCGCCGACGAATGGACCCGCATGACCTTCGGAAACGACGAAGAGGTCGTCTCCACCATTGAGTCCCTCCTTCTTGGATCCCACCAGACCGTGGTCGACTACTCCATGCCGCTCGGACTGCATCACATCATGTACCCAGGCCACCACTACGGACCCGCTCCCTGGTGGAATCAAGGTCGTCCGGACTGGACCTCCGTCTACTACCACCGGGCGGACCAGGAAGGCATCGGCTTCGACCGAACCGCCAGCGGCACCGACGCCCTCGGCCAGTATGCGCCCGAAGTTCAGGAAGCTTGGGGAACGCCCGAGTCCATCCCGCACAAGTACCTGCTCTGGTTCCATCATGTGAAGTGGGACTACGAAATGCCCTCCGGTCGCACGCTCTGGGATGAGCTATGCTACACCTACCAGCAAGGCGTGGAGGAAGCAGGTGAAATGGTCGAAAAATGGAAAACCCTCGAGGGCGAGATCGATCAGCAACGCTTCGCTCGCACGCTGGCGCTGCTGAAACGCCAGCACAGCGACGCCGCGTTCTGGCGCGACGCCTGTCTGGCCTATTTTCAGACCTTCAGCGATCGTCCGATTCCGGAAGGCGTTCCCAAACCCGAGCACGATCTTGAGTACTATAAAAACTTCGAGCTCTACCACGTGCCTGGACATCCAGGAGAACAGTGGTAGGCAGCTCTCCAGCTTCTCGATGACCTGAAGCTGGGCGGCCTAAAATCCGCTCGGCTTCATGATGCGCTTCCAGAAACGCCTTCGCTGCGTCTCGGGCTTGGACAGATCGCAGTGGTTCGAGAGCATGCGCTTCGGGTTGAGCTGGGCCACTCGGTCCAAGGACTTCTCGAACAGTTCGGGACAGCTGTTGAGCGGCGCCCAGGGAACCACGGTGCCGAACCAGCCAGTGGCGAACAGGTCACCGCTAAAGAGCAAATCCCGCTCCTTGCTGTAGAAGCCGCAATGGCCAAATGTGTGCCCGGGCAGGTGGACCACCTCAAGCCCTCCCCAAAGGTTGATGATTTGACCGTCCTTCAGAGCCCAATCCTCCGAAATCGGTTCGTAGGAGGAGAGCAGCTTGCCGAGGCGCTCCATCGCTCCGCAGATCCGATTGATGCCTCGATAGGAGTACCGCCCTTCGAAATGCGACTCGTCAGCCATGTGCCCGTAAACCCGCGCCCCGCTTCGTCGAACGATTTCCGCAACGTTGTAGCAGTGGTCCAAATGACCATGGGTCAACAGCACCGCTTTCACGTGGGACCAATCCAGCCCCTCGCGGAGCAGCGCCCTTTCGATCTTCCGCAAGTGCCCCCAGAATCCGCCATCGATCAAGGTCGCCTTCCCGTTTTCCACGAGGAGGTAGCTGCTGACCAGCGAACCACGCACCTGATAAAGACCTTTCTCCAACTTGCGGATCATGCTTCGAGCAAACAAGCTGAAGCAACTCAGGTCAATGACATGGCCCTTGCCTAGCCGCTCAAAATCCGTTTTCCTCGCTACGACAACGCCCTTTTGGGACGCGAGCAACCAACTCTAACGCCATTGCACCTATGAAAGCTAATCCCGTCGGATGGTTCGAACTCTACGTGGACGACATGCAGCGCGCTCAACGCTTCTACGAAGCCGTTTTTCAAACAAAGCTCCAATCCCTCCCGTCACCGCAAATCGAAATGATGGCCTTCCCCATGGACCCCGAAACGACGGGCTGCGCCGGCGCCATCGTCAAAGCGCCTGGCGTAAAACCTGGCGGCTCCACAATGGTCTACTTCACCTGCGATGACTGCGCTGTGGAAGCGGCTCGCGTCACGGAAGCGGGCGGCTCCATCAGCCGCCCAAAAATGTCCATCGGCGAGTACGGATACATCGCCCTCGTGGTCGACACGGAAGGAAACATGTTCGGCCTCCACTCCAACAAGTAGAGGCCGCGCATTTTGCATCGCCCGGTGCGTTCGTCGCGATCGGGCGGCGAGAAGCCTGGCTTGTTACTCGACTACCAGGGAGAGTTGATCGTCGCGCACGGCGAAACGAGCCGTATCCCCATCCTGGATATCGCCCGAGATGATGGCTTTGGCCAGGTCGGTCTGGATCGACCGCTGCATGAAGCGACGTAAGGGACGAGCTCCATAAACCGGATCGAAGCCCTTGAGGGCGACCCAAGCGATCGCTTCCTGATCGAGCTCGACCGTGATGCGGCGCTCCTCCAAGGTCTTGTTCAGGTCGACCAGCAGCAATCCCACGATGCGCTCGATGTCCTCCAGCTCCAGCGGTTTGAAGATGACCGTCTCGTCCACTCGATTCAAAAACTCCGGGCGGAAATGACGGCGCAGTTCGCTCAATACCGACTCCTTGACCGACTCGTTGATCTGCGAACCGGCGTTCTCCAAAAGGAACTGGCTGCCGATGTTGGACGTCATGATGACGATCGTATTCTTGAAATCCACCACACGCCCCTGGGAATCGGTCACCCGACCATCGTCAAGGATTTGTAACATGATGTTGAATACGTCTGGATGAGCCTTTTCGACTTCGTCGAACAGGATGACGGAATAGGGCTTGCGACGCACCGCTTCCGTGAGCTGCCCGCCTTCCTCATAGCCGACGTAGCCCGGCGGCGCTCCGATCAAGCGAGCCACCGCATGGCGCTCCATGTATTCGCTCATGTCGATACGGATGATGGCATCTTCGCTGTCGAAAAGCGTGTAGGCCAAGGTCTTTACGAGCTCAGTCTTACCGACACCCGTGGGACCGAGAAATATGAAACTGCCAATGGGCCGCTTGGGATCCTTGATGCCGGCACGCGCCCGTAGTATGGCTTCGGATACATAGCGTACCGCTTCCGGCTGGCCGATCACGCGCTCCTGCAAGGCATCCTCAAGCTGCAGCAGCTTCTGACGCTCGCCCTCGATCAAACGCGTCACCGGCACGCCGGTCCATCGCGAAACGATGTCGGCGATTTCCTCCTGCGACACTTCCTCCTTGAGGAGATGCGTCTCGCTGCTCTTCGACTCGGCGGCGGCTAGCTGAGCTTCGAGCTGCGGCAAGCGTCCATGCTTCAGCTCGGCGGCCTTGTTGAGGTCGTATGCTCGCTCCGCCCGCTCGATTTCCGATTTGGTGGTCTCGATCTGCTCGCGCAAACGCTGCAGCTGGGCGATGCCTTCCTTCTCGTTTTCCCAAATCTGTCGCTGGGCTTGCTCTTGCTCGCGCAGGTCCGCGATTTCCTTCTGCACACCGGTCAAGCGCTCCTTGGACTGGCTATCCTTTTCCTGCAGCAGGGCAGCCTCTTCGATTTCCAGCTGCATCAAGCGGCGCGTCAGGTTGTCGAGCTCTTCGGGCAAGCTGTCCATTTCGGTGCGGATGCTGGCGCAGGCTTCGTCCACCAGGTCGATAGCCTTGTCCGGCAGAAAGCGGTCCGTGATGTATCGGTTGGACAATACAGTTGCAGTCACCAAGGCGTTGTCCTGGATGCGCACCCCGTGGTGCACTTCGAAGCGCTCCTTCAGGCCACGCAAAATGGAAATCGTGTCCTCCACGCTGGGCTGATCAACGAGCACGCTTTGGAAACGGCGCTCCAAGGCGGCGTCCTTTTCGATGTACTTGCGGTATTCGTCCAAGGTGGTGGCACCGATGCAATGCAACTCGCCGCGGGCCAACATGGGTTTCAGCAAATTTCCCGCGTCCATGGCGCCGTCGGTCTTGCCCGCGCCCACGATGGTGTGCAGCTCGTCGATGAAGAGCAGGATGCGCCCATCGCTGGACTTCACTTCCTGCAGCACCGCTTTGAGACGTTCCTCAAACTCGCCGCGAAACTTCGCTCCAGCGATCAATGACCCCATATCCAAAGAGAAAACGGTCTTGTCCTTGAGCCCTTCCGGCACGTCGCCGCGCACGATGCGCTGAGCCAAGCCTTCCGCAATGGCGGTCTTGCCCACGCCTGGCTCGCCGATGAGCACCGGGTTGTTTTTTGTCTTACGGGAAAGGATACGGATCACACGGCGAATCTCGTCATCGCGTCCAATCACCGGATCCATCTTGCCCGACCGGGCTCGCTCCACCAAATCGCTGCCGTACTTCTCCAGCGCCTGGTAGGTGCTCTCGGGATTCTGCGAGGTCACGCGCTGGTTTCCGCGCACCTTGCGCAGAGCTCCCAGCAACTTGTCGCGGTCGATGCCAAAGCTTTTGAATACGCTCGCTAGAGAGCTCGGTTTGCCCACCGTCGCCAAGGCCAGCAGCAAGTGCTCGACGCTGATGTATTCATCTTTCAAAGACGCGGCTTCCTTCTCGGCCTTGGTGAACACTTCGTTCATGGCCTGCGTAACGTAGATCTTGGAGCTGTCCACGCTGCCGCTCACCTTCGGCAAGCGGTCGATCTCGCGTTCCAGAGCCAGGCTCAAACCGCTGCTAGGTATCTCCAGTTTCTTCAAGACGCCCTGCACCACGCCTTGCTCCTGATCGACCAAGGCGGCAAGCAGGTGCAAGGTCTCAACCTCGTTGTTCTGCTTTCGGCGAGCGATCGCCTGCCCTTCAGTGAGGGCGTTACGCGCCATTTCGGTTAGTCTGTTCGGATCAATCATCTAAATTCGTTCCTCCAAAGCGACTCTTTCGCACAAATCATTCCGTTTAGCCTAGTCGAGCATCGACAGCACATGCAATGGCTTAAGTCACTCGTTTTCTGAACGTTGCAAAAACAGCACACCATTGTCCTTCTGCCGTCGCGCATCCAGCCCGTGACAGTTTGTCCATGCCGAGCAAGCCATTGCCGAGCGTTTGTCACACTTAACCTAGAATAGCAAAAGGCCCCGAGCGCAACGCCCGGAGCCTAGAAAATGCGCCTCGCGTGGCGAATCGGGCTAGATGCCTTCCCCGCCTACGCCAGCCTTCTCCTCTTCGTCGTCGCCCATGCTGAGCAGGTCGCCGCTGGGCATGTGGATGTTGGCCACCATTTCCTGAATCTCCTTGGGCGGCGGCGGCGTTACGGCGCTCACCATGAAAGTCACCACGAAGTTGATCAACATGCCGATGAACCCAATGCCTTCCGGCGTGATGCCGAAGAGATACTGGCTCTTGGTGCCGCCAAGAAACTGGAAGTAGACGATATAGCTGATGGTGAAAACGATGCCGCACAGCATGCCCGCGATGGCCCCATGCTTGTTCACTCGCTTGGAAAAAATGCCAATCAGCAGCGTCGGGAAGAAGGACGAGGCCGCGAGACCGAAGGCGAAGGCCACGGTTTTAGCGATGAAGGCCGACGGAGGATTGATGCCGAAATACGCCGCTACCGCCAAAGCGATGAAAGACGCGGCCCGCGCATAGTTCACCTCTTCCTTATCGGAAAGCCCGGGCTTAATGATCTTCTTCATCAAGTCGTGCGAGATCGAGGTGGATAGCACCAGCAGCAGTCCTGCCGCAGTGGAGAGAGCCGCCGCGATGCAACCCGCCATCAGCAACGCGATCACCCATTTGGGCAATCCTGCCATGTGAGGATTCGCCATCACCATGATGTCGTTGCCGAACCAGAGCTCGTTCGGGTTGGTCATGTCCTCCTTGTTGGCGAGCAAGCGCTGACCATGAACGCCTCGGAGCTGACTGATCGGAGCATCGTCTTCCGGATAGGTCGGCCCTTTCCCGATGAATACCGCGTTTGTATTCAGATCCGACTTACCGGGTCCGAAATACTGGATTTTCCCGTCGTTGTTCTTATCCACCCAAACCATCTGTCCAGTCGATTCGAATTCCTTGAACCAGTCCGGAGCATCGACGTAGGAAGCGTTGTGCAAGGTGGTGATCAAATTCACTCGAGCGAAGGAACCGATAGTCGGGGCGGTCAGGTAGATCACCGCGATGAAGGCCAAAGTCCAGCAGGCTGACTTGCGCACGGAAGCGACGTTCTTGACGGTGAAAAAGCGCACGATCACATGCGGCAGACCAGCCGTACCGCACATCAAGGCCGCGGTGATGCAGAACATGTTTACCTTGTCCAGACTTCCGGAGGTGAACTCGCTGAACCCAAGCTCCGTATTGATATTGTTGAGCTTCTGCAAAAACGGTATTGTTGGCTCCACTACAGTGAAATCGCCAATCAAACCGAGCTGCGGTATCACATGGTTGGTCAACGCGATGGCGATGAAGACCGCTGGTATAGTATAGGCGAAGGCCATCACGCAGTACTGGGCGACCTGCGTGTAGGTGATGCCTTTCATGCCGCCAAGGCCTGCGTAGAGAAACACGATGCTCGCCCCCACCAGCACTCCCGACTGGATGCGGATGCCGAAGAGCTGGGAAAACACCACGCCCACCCCACGCATCTGGCCCATGATGTACGTCATGCAAATGAAGATGGCGCAAACCACCGCCACGCCACGGGCAACTCTGGAGTAGTAGCGGTCCCCGATGAAGTCTGGCACCGTCGGCTTGCCGAACTTGCGCAGGTACGGGACCATCAACACCGTCAGCAATACGAAACCGCCCGTCCATCCCATCAAGAAGCGGGAGGCGTCGTAGCCGCTGATGGCCACCGTGCCCGCCATGGAGATGAAGGTCGCCGCCGACATCCAGTCCGCCGCGGTCGCCATACCGTTCGCGAAGGGCGAGACGCCTCCGCCTGCGGTGTAGTATTCCTTGGTCGAAGAAGCCCGCGAAGTGACGGCGATGAAGATGTAGATGCCAAAGCTGGCCCCGATGAAGAGAAAATTGTATACGTCCTGTGACATAAGCGGATCCTTAGACTTTTTCGATCGGACGATACTTGCGATCCAGACGCTTCATCCAAACCGCGTAAACGATGAGCAAGAGCACGAAACAAATGATGGATCCTTGCTGAGCCATCCAAAATCCGAAGGGAGCGTTTCCGACGGAAGGGGCATGCTCGTCTAGCCAATCGCGAAACAGGATGCCGCAGCCATAGCTGACCAGAAACCAGAATGGCAGAAGGCAGAAAATCACATTCAGACTCGCGCGAAAGTAGGCCCGCTGATTGCGGACTTCTTCGCTGAGAGTGGACGCGGCACGGCTTTGGCCGTCACCAGCAGAGGTGGGATCACTCATAGGGCAGATACAGTTGGTAGGGGCAATTAGGCAAGGAGGGGAAGCTTCCAGTGAACCCATCAAACCTGAGCCAGCAAGGGAAAAGTCTCATCCCCTTCCCCGCTTTGTGGATACGCCTCCCACTCAGTAATCGTTGCGCTCCAGCGCCCTCCAGACATCACCGTTGCTTATGAGCATGACTCAAACGCTCCGCGGTCCGATATGAAAAAAGGAGAGACCCGCGGGACTCTCCTTTTGCTGTATCGAAATTTATGTGACGCGTGACTACGCCTTTTCCGGCTGCTTCGGCTCCTCCGGTTCATCGTCGCTTGACGATGCCTCGGGCGCTTCGGCCGCCTTCTCTTCCGGTTTCGCTTCACCAGGAGCGGCTTCTGGGGCGGCTTCAGCTGGAGAGGTCGACGTTTCGTCGGTCGCAGGTGGTTCCGAGGGGCTGGCAGTTTCTTGCTTGGCCTCGGGTTCCGCAGGGCTGGCGGTTTCTTGCTCGGCCGCTGGTTCCGCAGGCTCGACCGGCGGCGCATCCGCAGCCAGAGCCGCTACTTCCTCCGAAATCTCGGCGGCCACCTTCGGGCTTTCTTCAGCTGGTTTCGCTTCGGGAGCGTCCGCGCTCGCTGCGGCCTCCGGAGCCTCAGGACTGGGCTCGGCAGGCGAATCGTCGCTGGTCGAACGCTCGTCCGGCTTCGCAGCTGCCTCCGGCTTGGAAGCCGGAGCCGCCGATGCGCCCTCCTTGTTCTTGGAAGGCTTGGCAGACGATTTCGCGGAGGCGTTCCCGGTTTCGAGAACGGGTTGCACGAAAAGCGAGTCGTCTTCGAAATGGCTTACGTAGCCATCGGCGATCAGCCAGTGCAGATCGCGCTGCAAACGCTTCTCGTCGAACGCCACTTCGCTGTGCTCCGCCGCCATCCATTCCTGGTACGCGGGGGCCAGCTCCTTGGCCTTGATCATCTGGTTCTTCTCCAGAAAGGCGATGAGACGATCGAGCTCAGGCGACATCACCTGACCAGGGCTGCGGAAATTGCGCTTGGTGGAGCAGACGTAGGTAACTCCTTTGGAGCCCTTCTTATAGATGCTGAACTTCTCGCGACGCATGCGGCCACGAATGGCGTTAGCGGTGTCCAATGGAAATCTCAGCTGTCGCTGGCGTTCGCCTTCCATCGCCTTGAACGCCTCGGAATCCTTGAACGCCTCGAGCACGGTACCCGTCACCCGGGCGTAGTTGACCTGCTTGACTACCTTGGCACGGAGCGAGGTCCTCAGGTAGCCAACCGCGTCCTCCAACGAATCGAAACTCTGCGGAGCGGCGCCCTCTTCGACTTCCTTGGCCGTGTAGCGCGTCGCGGTCTTCTGGCTTTCCAGCCATTGGTTGACCACTTCCTCCTCGCGCACGGTTTCCACCGAGGTCTGCAGCTTCTCGAAATCCATGTTCGGCAAGCGCGTGCGGTGGTGGTTGCGAAGGGTTTCCTGATACTTGTGGTAATTGGGCGGACCCAGCAGCTCCTTGGTGAAAGGGCAGCGGCTGACGAAGGTGAAGTTGCCCGAAGGCGGCTCCACCTCGATCTGCTCTACATTGAAATACTTGTCGGCGTGGTGGGCCACCGAATGAGAGATCGCTTCCTCCTCCGTCACGAAAGGCATGTTGTCAGCCAAGGCGATGAACACCTTCTCCGGCTTTTCGCCCTTTTCCGCCTTGCGGGTGATGCTGGCGATGAAGCGGTCCGGCTTCTCCATGAAGAGCTTCGCCACGTGGAAAAGCTCGTAGGTGGTGTGATTTGCCCGCATGGCCTTGATGATGGCAGAGAAGCAGTTGTCCTCCGGATAAAAGCACACGTCGAAGACCTGGCTTTCATAGGGCTGGAAAACCGGCTTGCCACGGCCATGTCCCTGTTCGCGCTGGAAACGACGGCCGCCGCCTCCACCTTGACCTTCACGACGCCCGACCTGGGCCGCGTCGGATTCAGCTGGGGCGTCGCCGCGCGGACCGCGAGCGGGCCGACGGTCTCGCCGAGCTGGAGCTCCCCCTTTGCGACGATCAGGACGATCTCCACCGCGAGGGCCACCACGTCCCGGCTTGCCGGAGCCAGCAGTTCGAGAGGATTTTGAGGCTTCCGTCCACTGAGTACCGAAGCTGAAGCTAGAGAGGGAGGAGAGGTCGACGGACTTTTCAGCCTCGTCTTTATTTGGTTCCTGGGAACTGGAATCGGGCATGCGAACTGTGGAAAAGGCGCCGGCGACTCGGCCAACATCCTGTGGTTTATGGTTTGAACAAAGCTAAGTCTCTACAATTCAGGGGAAAAGTGATCGAGTATTAACTGCGTTGCTGGTCGAGAATCAATCCTATACGCAGAAAACTGAAATTTGTTCATTTTGGCGCTTTACAAAGCCCCAAAAGTTTCCATTTCTTTGCGACCTCAATCACATTGCTCAGGTGGTGGAATTGGTAGACACGTACGCTTGAGGGGCGTATGCCGCAAGGCGTGGAGGTTCGAGTCCTCTTCTGAGCACCAACTCTTTGACCTTCAAAGAGCGCACGAAATCAGCTCCGTTACGGAGCTTTTTTTGTGCCAATTTCCGTCGAGTAAAATAAAGCGCCGATGGTCGGAACGGGGTATTCGGGAAACAGATACCCAAGGCGACCGCAGATCGAAGCGAGCCCGCCGAGATCGCCTTGGGCACCCTGCGTCCAAAACCCGAATGAACGAGTCCCGAGCGCGGCTTTTGAGCGAAAACTAGTTCACCTTGACGACCACACGCCCTCGCACCTGCCCATCGAGCATCCGAGGAGCGGTCTCGATCAAACGGTCGAACTCAATCTCCGTCACAACCTGCTCCAGCTTCTCCATATCCAATTCTCGCGCCAAGCGTTGCCAGGCGATGTACCGCCGCTCCCTTTCGCACATCACGCTATCCACCCCGACCAGCGTCACGCCGCGCAGGATAAAAGGAGCCACTGATGTCGGAAGATCCATACCGCCCGCCAGGCCGCAAGCCGCCACCACGCCCCCGTATTTCATTTCCGACAATACGTTGGCAAGCACCGAGGATCCCACTACATCGATAGCCCCAGCCCATTTCTCCTTGGAAAGAGGTCGAGCTTGCTTGGCGTACTCGGCTCGGTCGATCACCGAGCTCGCTCCGAGCATCCTCAAATAATCCGCTTCCTCGGTCCGACCCGATACAGCGCTAACGCTGTATCCATTTTTCGCTAGCAACGCGGTGGCAACGCTCCCCACCCCACCTGCGGCTCCAGTCACCAGCACGTCGCCATCCTCCGGCTTCAAACCGCTTCTTTCCAGAGCCATCACGCAGAGCATGGCCGTCAAGCCCGCCGTACCGATCGACATGGCCTGGCGCAGACTCATCCCTTCCGGCAGCGGAACCAGCCAATTTCCATCCACGCGGGCCTTCGAGCTGTAGCCGCCCCAATGCGTCTCTCCCACTCCCCAGCCAGTCAGGATCACCTTGTCTCCCGGACGCAGCGAGGGATTTCCGCTACGCTCGACGACACCTGCGAAATCGATGCCCGGCACCATCGGGAAACGCCTCACCACCGGAGCCTTTCCAGTGAGCGCGAGCGCATCTTTATAATTGAGCGTCGTCCACTCCACCCTCACCACGACGTCGCCCTCGGGCAGATCGCTCTCGCTCAACTGGGCGAACGAGACTGCCTGCCCCGAATCGCTCTTATCAATTCTGATCGCTTCAAACATGATTTCATTATCCTCGTTTTGGATTTATCAAATCGAAAAAGCTCTGGGCGAAGGCTTCCAAAGGCTGGGCGCATCGCTCCAGCTTCGCCCGCAACACCGCCCCTTCCCAGCCGATCCAAAAGAATCGAGCCATGCGTTCCGTATCCACGCTTCCCGATACGGATCCCTCCGACTGTCCCTCGCTAAGACACTTGGCGGTCCGGCGTTCCCAATCCGCGATCGTGGCCACCAGCTTCGCTCGAAACGGCTCCGGCAAAGCGTTCATCTCCTGCCCTAGGTTTCCTACCAGGCATCCCCTGCGAAATCCGTATTTGGACATGCCCGACGCCGCTTCGTCGACGAAGGCCCGCAGCCGTTGCGGGGCGCTCCGGCTTTCGTCCTGAAAGCAGCGGTCAAGCTTGCGACAGAAATACCCGCTGTACGCTTCGATCAACTGAAGCCCGAAATCCTCCTTGTCGCGAAAGTAGTGGTAGAAAGCGCCCTTCGGCACGCCCGCTTCCCGCAGCACCGCATTCAGGCCGGTAGGCGAGTAGCCCTTCTCAGTCAAATAAGCCAATCCCACGCGAACGAGCCGATTTCTCGCTTCCGATTCTTCAGGCCGCCGGGCCGGCCGACCTCTCCCACGCTTCGCTTTCGCCTCTTGCTGATCCAATGGATTCATTTTCTAGACCGTACGGTCTGTTATTTACAAGCGAGGTCCTCCATGCAAGTCAAGACCTGAGGGAACGTTTCTCGCCTTTCAGCTGGCTCGCTGACCAGGCGGGCGCCTCCATTTCGCGCTGCGGCTCGACTTTTCCTACACAGATATAGGAGATGAAAAACCGGGATGCCCATCGAGTGGCGGTTCGCTCGCCATGCTCCAAGAAAGGGTATGTATTCTTTTTCCTGATACATTGACACTATGTCCCTTACGCCTTGATCAGGCCATCCCCCACCGACGGTCGATCGCGGTCCCCATGGGGCTTCGTCACACTACCGTCGCTTTCGTCATTGTATTGACACATAAATACACCCATACATTGTCGGTGATCGTATTCACTGAACAATGATCCGTCGCCTCATCGCTCCATCCTTCGACCCCGCCTGGAGCGCCTGGATGGATTCATTGCCGGTAAGATGCGACGAGGCTGGCCCTGAGCAGCGGCTTCCGGGCGGACGAAACGAACTCCTCCTATTCGAGAACCAAGGGCGCTTGGTAGTGGTGAAGCGCTTTCGGAATCGTGGCGCTTGGAAAAAGATCGCCTATCGCATCTCGTCGAGCAAGGCCCGCCGTTCCTACGAGCATTCGCTGCGCTTGATTGAAGCAGGGCTCCACAGTCCAACTCCCATCGGATGGCTGGAGGTATGGCGCGGGCCTTGGCTTCACCAGAGCTTCTATGTCTGCGACTTTCTTGAGTTCGCCCACGACGCCTCCTCCTTGCAGGACCCGGAACTGCCAAACCGAATCGAAAAAGCAGACCTTCTCGGACGAAACCTGGCTCGACTGCATGAATCGGGCATCGCCCATTTGGACCTCAATTCCGGCAACCTCCTCTTTAGCCAAAGCTCAGTTGGAGAGTGGAAAATCCACATCATCGACAACAACCGCATGCGCTTTGGCCCCATCTCCCCAAAACTGGCCTGCTCTCTCATCGCGAGGGCCAGTCTGCAAGACGACATCCTCGATATCGCCCTGAACACATATGCCCAACAACGATCCTACCCCTGCGACAGCTTCAGAGCTCGCTACCTTGCCACACGCTCGTGCTTTCTCCTCAAACGGCGAATCCGCGACGCCACCCGACCTTGGCGAAAGCGCATCGGTCTGTAGCGACTCCTTCGCCGAAATCCCATGGGATCACCATAGCGAACAGCCTTACCCCATCCGCCATCGAAGAGGAATTTTGACGCGGTTGCGGTACGCTTGGCTCGACTACCTGAAAACCGGCCTGCTCGCTCTCCTATTCCTGCCCCTCATCGCTATCACGCAACTGGGGCTCACCAGCGGATACCGCCCACGGTCCTGGATTCGCCCTCGTCAGGAACCCGCCGACTTCGCCGGACTTGCCGTCGCCCTGCACTCCTGCGACGGTCCTCGACTGGCCGAGGAGATCAACGAGCTCGGAGTGCGTCGCATCCTCCTTCGCATTCCCACCTGGGAGCTCGACCGGCTGGACGAGTACCTCGCCTTCATGGATGCCATACCCGACTGCCACATCGTGGTTTGCATCATGCAGAATCGCTCCGACGTCACCGAGCTCGATCGCTGGCGCCGCCAGCTGCGAACCATCATAGAAGCGTGCTGGCCGCGCGTGACCGAGTTTCAGATCGGTCAGGGCTCGAACCGCTCCAAATGGGGATTTTTCAGCACCGAAGAGTACCTTCGCTTCGCAAGCGTGGCGGAGGAGCTACGCTCCGACTTCCCTGAAATCGCCTTCGTCGGTCCAGGCACGCTGGACTTCGAAACCATGCCCCTTCTCCGGGCTCTCGTTCACGGCTACCCGATCCGATGGGACGCCGTCGGCTGCGCCCTCTACATCGATCGACGAGGGTCTCCCTCGGGTCGCCAACTTCTCTTCTTCAACCTCCGCCAAAAGATCCTGCACTTCGCTTCCTGCGTACGCCTCGCGAATAAAGCCGAGCGACGCTTCTGGATCACCGAAGTCAACTGGCCGCTCGAAAACCAAGGTCCCTACTCGCCAACCGGAGAAGAGGATTGCATCAGCGAAGAGGCGACAGCTGCGTATTTGACCGAATACTACAAAACGGCAATGGATACCGGCCTGGTAGAGCGCGTCTATTGGTGGCAGCTGGTATCGAAGGGCTTCGGTCTGATCGACGTCGAAGACGACGGCTCCCTGCGCCGCAGACCCGCCTACTACGCTTTCAAGGCCCTTCTCGAAGAAGAGAACGCGCGAACGTAACAAGCAAAATCGCGAGCTAAATCCCGCGCTGCCCTCGCGCAGAAAAAAAAGAGGCTGCCTTCGGAGCACGCTTTTACATTTTACCATATAGTTAACTATTGACAGGCGTAGGGTTTCATTTCACCTTTTGGTTAATTCTGAAACATCGATCAGACTTGCAGGCCCTATGCCACGAACGACCAAAGAAGAGAACCGGAGCGAAACGCTTCGAGACAAAGTATTCCAGGCGCTGTCCGATCCGACGCGCCGCTCGATCTTGTCTCAAATCGCTCGGTGCGATCTGACTGTCGCGGAACTCAGAGAGCCCTATTCCCTGTCCGCCCCCGCCATATCCAAGCACTTGAAGGTGCTGGAATCCGCCAGCCTCATCGAGCGTGTAAAGGACGGGAAGCAGCGTAGGTTCAAACTGAATACCGAACCGCTGCGCGATGCCAAGACAGTCATCGATCAACTCGCCTCGTTCTGGAGCGAACGCCTAAGCCATTTGCAATCGTTTCTCGATACGGAAGCGAAACGCCAAACCAAGAAAAACAACCAAACCAAAAGACCATGACTAAAGCGCCGGAAATCCAACTCGCCGTCTTATCCATTCACCATGACTTCGATGCCCCGATCCAGCGGGTGTTCGAAGCCTTCACCGATCCACACAAGATGAGCCAATGGTTCTTCGGCTATCCGGGCGGGTCGGCGAAAGTGGAGAATGAACTGGTCGTCGGCGGCAAATACCGCATTGAAATGATACACCCGTCGAAGCAGCTCGCGGATTCGAAAGACAGCTGCGATTCGCCTGTACACTATGGCGAATACTTGGAGATAGATCCGCCAAAGCGCCTTCGTTTCACCTGGATAAACGACGGCTTCGTCAGCTACAGCGAAGTGGCCATCGAGTTTCAGTCGATCGACACCGGGACTCGGATTCACCTCGCCCACAAGCTGCCAGCGGACCTGCAGTCGATTCACCAGGAAGGCTGGAACGCCTGCTTCTCGAATCTGCGTATCGCACTCTCGGAAAGAAAGATCTGAATCGCGTATCCTATTCGCTGAGACGATCGTCGATGCGGTAGAAATCGAAATCTACAAATCCGCCGGTCTCTTCAGTCGCTTGATTGAAGAGGCCGAAGCGATACCCCATGAAATGGGGAAGCGTGTAGCGCATGTGAAGGACGTCTCCGATGCGCCGCCAACGCTTTCCATCCAGACTGTAGTAGAAGTACGCCTTGTCCACGTGCTCCCGAAAGTCGCATTCGATCTTTAGAAAGACCGAATCCTGATCCAGCGGAAGGCGCGCCACCTCGACTGGACTGTCGCCTCCAGCGTTCACCATAACGAGCGACCTTTCGTCCGCTGTTTGCCGAACGCCCACGTATCCATAATGTCGTTGCAATGCGATCAGGCCAGCGACATCCCCGTTTTTCATCCCGCCCACATCGAGCTTGGTCATAGCGGAGCTGATCGGGCCAAAGGTACGCTGGGTTAGCATGTTGCGCGTCTGAAGAACGCTCTCGTCAACGCGACCCGTAGCGATGCGAAGGTGGCCTTTGCGCGTTCCGATCGACCAGTCGCTCGCCACAGGATTGTGATTCCACTGCCACGCCAAGGGCAACGGGCTTCCTTCCTTGCGATTGAACTCGTCGGAAGCGACGATGTTGGCGAGCCCTTCCTCGTTGTCATCGATATTCAAATACATCGGAGCCTTGCCTTCGAGGCCGAGCACCGGCCAGCCGTCCTCCCACGTCACCGGCACCAGCCAAGGCGATCGTCCTACGGCGCCGTTGTCTTGAAATAGGACCGCATACCAATCGCCATCTGGAGTATCGATCAAACACCCTTGGGCGACGCCCTTGTCCTGCAAAGCCATGCGGCCCTCGTAGGGACCAGTGATCTTGTCCGCCCGATGAACGGTCTGCGTGCGCATCCCGCCCCGCGGCCAACAAATGTTCATCACATAGTATTTGCCATCGACCTTCAACATCTGCGTGCCCTCCGCATGCAGCATCACGTCGTCAGTCACCACGGAATGGGCATCTTCGATCACGATTTCATCGAAGCCACCTTCCTTGATGCCGGAGAGATCGGACTCGAGCTCCCTCAGGCGTAGGTCGCCACCGCCATACAGAAAGTAAACTCGACCGTCGTCATCGAAGAAAAGGCTGTGGTCGTGCATCGAGGGCTCGAAGGAGATCTCCTCCCACTCGCACTTTTCGATGTCTTTCGTCATGTAAATATGGGTACGGCCACTGGTGGCGGAAAAGGTGGAAACGTAGAACGTCCCGTCGTGGTAGCGAAGACTGCTGGCCCATGACCCGGCGCCATAGGCGTTTTGCCCGTCCTCCAGCCTCATCTTATCGTTGTCGACCAACGTGTCGTAGGCGTAGCCCAACAAGGACCAATTGACGAGGTCCTTCGACTTCATGATCGGCAGCCCTGGACTCATGTGCATCGTGGTGCTGCTCATGTAGTAGGTGCCGCCTACTCGAATCACAGCCACATCCGGAACATCCGCCCAGATGAACGGATTGGTAGCCTTTGCAGCCACGACGGAGCGCGGCGCGAACAGTCCCAGCAGGAGCGCTAGCAGCGCAAGAAACCGATTCGAATCCAGCATCGTTTTCATCATCCGGAACGAGGTACTCATTTTCGCATGCGGAGAACTGTCAACGAGTTTGCTGGCGCGAAGTAGTCCTTCCCGAGATCGAGCGTGAGCTCCTTCGTCACTGGGGCAACCGCGGGCGGAGCTCCATCGACGTTGACGGCATCGGCTCCAGGACCAGTCAGAACGGTTTCCGTGACCTCAAGGTGGGCATCCGCTTCCCAGCCCACAAAGGAAAGCGCGAGCTGCAGGCCGGCGTTTTCTCCGTTCACAATCTTGAGCAGCAGATCCCCGGAGTCCGTATCCTCAGTCGCGGATACAGCGATCTTACGATCCTCAACTCCTTGGAGCGTGGATGGAATGTAGACGTTTCCTGCATTCCGTCCGAAAAGCTTCTGCACGTAGTAGTTGGGAGTTAGATACACTGAGTCCGCGTCGAAATAGATCATGTCCGGAGTCCATTGGGTGTGCCCTCTGCGAGCGAGCAAGGGGGCATAGGAAACGAATCTCACGATGTCGCCATTTCTCTCATAGCTGGTCAAGCCAGCCGCTTCCGCCAAAGCGGAGCGCAAGGTGTTTCGTCGATCGGGCTCGTGGGCGGCGTACTCGCCGAGATAGACAGCAGCCTCGTCGCGATCGTAGCTGTCGTAGCGATCCAGGTTGTCCCAAAACCATTGCGGGCTCACGTAATAATGCTCGTCGACCATCTCCAGATCCAGCTCGCGGGCAAACTCCCAGCCCCTGTCGTAGTCCTCGCCGCTGGCAAAAGGTCCAACCGTCCCGATGACTACGATTTCTGGATACGCTTCGGCGATGGCATCGCGGATCATTTGAAAGCGGACTTTGAAAATGCTGGTGATGGCGTCCTCGTTTCCAACGCCAATGTATTTCAAGCCGAATGGCTCCGGATGCCCTGCCGCGGCGCGAACCGCCCCCCACTGCGAATCCGCGGGCCCATTGGCCCACTCTATCAGGTCCAGCACATCCTGGATGTAGCCGGGCATCTCCTCCATTGGCAGGCCCTCCTGTCCCAGATGAGGACTATCCCCAGCATGTTGACAGCAGACGCCCGCCGACACCACTGGGATGGGGATGGCGTCGATATCCTCGCAGAACTGGAAGTACTCGTGGTACCCTAGTCCCAAGGTCTGATGATAGCCCCAGGAATTTCGCTGCCCCTCACGCGTCTCCACCGGGCCCACGCTGTCCTTCCAATCGTAGTAGTGGCGCACGCCCTGTCCATGAACAAGACACCCGCCCGGGAACCGCATGAACTTGGGGTTGATGTCGGCGATGGCCTGAGCCAGATCGCGCCTCAAACCATTCTCCCTGCCCATGAAAGTATCGTTGGGAAAGAGAGAAACCATGTCTACGGCCAGGCCTCCCGCCTTCTTGGCCAGCAACACCAGGCGCGACTTGTCGACGCTCCTGCTTGGTACCAGCTCCGCCTGGTGCTGCGTCCACTCGCGCCCCTTGACCGTGAAATCGGCTCGGGCGAGGACCTGCCCGAGCTCGTCCACAAGCTTCAGCTCGACTGGCATCGGCTGGTTCTCCTCCTCCCTATCGCCTCCCCACTTTCGCCCCATATAGGTCTGATAGGCCCAGAAGGAAGCTTGATAGGATTCTCCAGCAACCAGCGGAATCTCATCGAAGCCGCCGTTCGACACCCCTACGCCATCTCCGGCATTTTCCACGTTGAGCAGCAGATAGTGAGGGTTCTTGACGTGTACCGGACGGGCGTTCCCGAGACCGAGGTATCCGGTTCCTTCGCCTTCGGTCACCAAATCCCAAAAGGAAAGCGGACCCCATGAGGCTTGCTCGGTTGCGCTGTATTCGAAGGAGCGGTTTTGAATCAGCTCCGCGTAGAGGCCGCCGTCCGCGGCGTAGTTGAGATCCTCATAGAAAATGCCAACGAGGTCGCGACTGATCGCTTTCCCGGGCGCTTCCAGATCGACCTCCAAGGACGCCTTTAGCGGCTCGACTTCGTAGCGATACGGGCCGTCCGCAACCGGTGAAGCGAAAATCGGATTTCCCTGGGCATCCCACTCCAGCGCTTGAGCGCGGGTGGCCCGATCGGGATTCGCCAAGGCTTCGCCTTCGATCCGTTTGTAGTCGCGAGAGTGATACACGATAATGTCGACGGATCCATCCTTGCTGGTCGTGAAGGAGTTGTGTCCAGGACCGTATTGGCTAGTCGTCTCGTCGCTCTTGAAAACAGGTTCCGCCGCCTTGCTCCATGAATCCGGGTCCAGCAGATCCGCATCCGCGTCCGCGGTCAGCAGCCCCAGGCAATAGTTGTGATCGGTGGCGCTTGCCGAGTAGGTGACGAACACCTTGCCATTCCTCACCAGAACCGCCGGCGCCTCGTTCACGGCGTAAACCTGCTTCTCCCAATCGTATTCAGGGCGGGTCAGGATGGTCTGTTCACCGGTCAAGCTGAGCGGCGTATCCATTTTTGAAATCAGGACGCTGGTGCCTTCGACTCCCGGCACCGCTTGCGTCCAGAGATAATAACGCTCCCCCTGATGCTCGAACACCGTAGCGTCCAACGAGAAGGACTCCCAATTGGTCACAATCGGCCCGCGCTCGATCCACTCCCCACGCATGGGGTCCGGGGAATCGTTTTCCAAAGCGTATACCCGAAAGCTTCGCCAGTCCTCGCCTTCGATGCCCGAGGTCACGTAAATGTACCAGCTGCCATCGAGGTAGTGCAGCTCCGGGGCCCAGATCGGTCCGCTCAACGGTCCGGACTCGTTCTTGCGCCACACGGTTTTCGCCTCGGCAGTAGCCAGCCCCGCGATGCTCTTTGAGCGACGAATCTCGATCCGATCGTACTCCGGGGCCGTGGCTAGAAGGTAGTAATAACCGTCGCTGCGCAAAGCGACATGAGGATCGGCTCGCTGAGCGATCAGCGGGTTTGTCCAACTCAAATCAGTATCCGCGCGGACAAGCGAGCAGAGCGAGACAATGATCGTCAGCAGGTAGGTAGCGGTGCGAAAACGGCTTTTCATGATAGGAAGGCGAAGGTGCGTCAGATTTTGTAAACGGAATATGGATACTCGTAGCGAAATGGATAGCATCAGCTTCGAGTTCAGGGGTGATAAAACGTCTTTTTTGGGGGTCAACGAAACGTGAAGGGTCGAATCCCTTTCATGGAGCAACGAACGAGGACAATGCCTCCGGAAACACTCACCATAATCCCGTCAGGATTCCGAGCTATACTTTCGGAATTTTACCGTTACACCGGCAACCACTAAGGGCGACGCTGCAACGCTCGGCCAAACGCCTTTACAGATCGCTGCTCCATCGCTCTGCTCTACCCGATGACCAGCGAAGACCTTTCCCACGAACTCCGTCGCCTCGATGGCCGTCCCTACCCGGCCTACAAAGATCTGCGGGGCCGGTACACCTTTTCTCGGTTCGACCTGAGCATCGATCGCGTGCAAGGCGACCCCTTTGCCGCTCCCTCCCGGCTTTCGCTGCGCATCGCCCACGCCGTGTCCGCTTTGCCCCCCTCCGCCTGGTCGACGCCTTCCCGTCGCATCGGTTCGGAAAACGCCATCGCTATGGCCTTCGCCCACTCCTGCAGACGTCACCAGAGCCGCGATGGCTCTGGCAAATCGGGCCTCATCGCCATCGACGAGCCGGAGCAGGAAATCCTCGCCCGCACCTGCGTGCAGATTTCCGAATCGGAAACCATAGTGCGCTTCGCGGTCGGATTGCCCGCGAGCGGCCGGCGAATCCTCGGCCGGGCTGCAGATCGTCTTCTGGTGGACATCGTTTCACTCGTGGCGCAGGACGCCCTCGATTTCGAACAGCCAGAGCTGCTGCAAAGCGTGGAGGCGTTCGCTACAGCGAACGAAACCGGAGACCACTTGCGCAAACAGCTCGGCGAGCAGAAGCTGGTGGCCTTCATCGCCGATGGGGCCATCCTGCCACGAGCATCCGGGGTCGACCAACGCCCCTTGAAAGACGCCATACCCTTTCGTTCCCCAGCGTCGATGCGAAGGGTTTTGAAGCTTCCAAACGGCGAGACGATCGCGGGCTTGGGCATCCGGGAGGGCGTCACGCTCATCGTGGGCGGCGGCTACCATGGAAAGTCCACCCTGCTCAACGCCATCGAGCGAGGCGTCTACAATCATCGTCCCGGCGACGGCAGGGAGCGGGTGGTGACGCGAGCCGATGCCTGTAAGATCCGAGCTGAGGACGGCCGCTCGGTCGCATCGGTCGACTTGTCGGCCTTCATCAGCGATCTTCCGGGGGGCAAGCAAACGAGCAGCTTCTCCACGGAAAACGCTTCCGGGTCCACCTCTCAAGCAGCCGCGATCATCGAGAGCCTGGAAAGCGGCTGCCGAGCCCTCCTGATCGACGAGGATATCTCCGCCACCAATTTTCTGATACGCGATCGACGCATGCAGCAGCTGATCTCGGCAGACAAGGAGCCTATCACGCCGCTGGCCCAACGCGTCAAAGGGCTGCACCGACAGCATGGCGTATCCACCTTGTTGGTACTTGGCGGATCGAGCGACTATTTCGAACCGGCTGACGCTGTTATCGCTATGGAGAATTTCCTGCCGTTCGACCTTACCAACGAAGCCAAAGCCCTGTGCGAGCACACTACGGAAGAAACGACGCCCTTCCCCTTGCCCGAGGACAAACGCTTCGCCCAAGGGAAATCGATCTATCCATACAGGTCCGCGCCGGCCTACCGCGGACGGAAGCAGGCCGGTACGCGTCCGCCGCGCAAGAACATCAAAGCCCACGAAACGCGCTCGCTTTCCTTTGGAACCGAAGAAATCGATCTATCGCTGCTTGCCCAACTTGTTTCCCCCTCCCAGACGCGAGCGATCGGCGCCCTGCTGGAAGTCGCCTGCGATGAAAGCCTTTTCGAGCAGCGATCGTTGATCGAGGCCCTCGAAGCCGCGTTGGAAACTGCCCACTCCAACGGCTGGTCGAGCCTGCCCGGAAACGATCTGGCAGCTGTTCGCTTGCAGGAGCTTGCCGCCTGCCTGAACCGACTACGATCCCTGCGGATCCGTTGACCATCGCGACCGCAAAAGCTCGGCGGATGCGGGAGCGGAACCTAGCGCTTCACATCGAGTATCGTGATTTCGAATACGACCGTCGAAAAAGGAGGCACCTGACCGGGACGTCCCTTTTCGCGATAGGCGAACTGCGATGGGATGGCAATTTTGTAGCGTCCTCCATTCTGCATATACGGCATCGCCATCTCCCAACCGCGAATGATCTCGCGCGGCTCGGCCCCGACCTCGAATCGGTAGGTGTGAAAGCGTCCGGTTTTCCGATTGAAAACAGTGCCATCGAGCAAGGTTCCCGTATAAATCGCTTCGACTCGGTCTCCGTTTTCGATGAATGGCCCTTCTCCCTTCTCAAGCTCCAAAAAGCGGATACCGCCTTCGATCACCGAGGCGTCGGGCATCTGCTCCGACACGATTTCCGCGTGAGCGGGGGGCATGTAGTCGAGGGCAAGGGTTTCATCCTGAGCCGAGAGCAGCGGCCCGAAACACGATAGCGCAAGGACGAGACGCCATGCAGAGGCGATGGCGCGACGAGACAGGGAAGAGAGGAACGGCATGACCGGAAGACGGACGAAGCCGAGGTTCGAATGCCAAGGGGGAAGACATCTTGCCGGATTTTCGGACGGTCTGACGACTTCTTTCCTATCCCAGCTCATCGAAGTCTCAGAGAATGAAGGTTTTCGATGATCCGCATCCCCGCTACGCTCAAAACGCTCTTCGCTCAGCCAAACTTCACCGGCCTGCTCGGCTCGTCCTTTGTGCTAGGTGTCGCGTTTTCCTTCGTGGCGCCCTTTCTTTCGAAATGGGGCACGGAGGAACTGGACCTGACGCCGAGCCGGTTCAGCCTCTTCATGACGCTGGTCTCGCTGGCGGCGATCGTCGTCAGCACCGTGCTGGCCCGACTATCGGACACCCAGTTTTCGCGCCGACAGATGCTGGCCGCGGGAAGCGTTTCGGGCGTGCTCGGGTTTGTTGGATACGCCTTCGTTCGCGATATCTGGCTGCTGCTTTTCATCGGCTGCACCGTGCAGGCGATCGCCAGCGTCTGCTTCGCGCAACTGTTCTCGCACGCCCGAGAAGTCTACGGAGCGCCGCCGGCAAGCGGCCCAGATCGCTCCTCCTTCACCATGAGCGTGGTGCGGGTCTGCTTTTCCTTCGCATGGACTCTAGGTCCCGCCCTGGGCGCCTTCGCCCTGCTCGCCTTCGGGTTCCAAGGACTCTTCGTTTCTGCCGCGGCGCTGTACCTGCTGTTTTTTCTCGGGACCCTTCGTTTCGTTCCCCATCGGCCCGCGTCCAAGCCAGTAGCGAACGTATCCACACCTTCACTACTGAGCACCCTCCGCGATCCTAGGCTTCTGCTTCCCTTCGTGGCTTTCGCTTCGCTCTTCGCCGCGAACTCGATCAACATGATGAATCTTCCGCTCGCTATCACGCTGAACTTCAACGGCACCGAGAGGGACTTTGGCATCGTGTTCGGGATCGGTCCCTTGGCGGAAATCCCCCTAATGCTGCTGTTCGGCCATCTGGCGAGCCGTGGCTATCAGTTTCTCCTCATAAAACTCGGTTTTTTCATCACGCTGAGCTACTTCATCCTGCTTTTCGTGGCGACTCAGCCATGGCACGTCTACCTGATTCAGATCCTCAGCGGAGCCGCGTTCGCGATCCTGACCAACATCGCCATCGGCTACTTTCAAGATCTCGCTCCGAAACAGATGGGACTCGCCACCTCGCTTTTTTCGAATTCAGGAGCGGTGGGAAACCTAGTGGGCCTGCTGTCGTTCGGCTTCATCGTCGAAGCCCTAGGAAACCGCAACGCCTTCCTTGTCTGCGCCGCTTTGACCGCAGTCGGTCTCGCCCTGATCCCCTTCGCGAAACCCAAGACCGCCAGCGCTCGCCCCTGCCTCACGGCTTAAGCAAGCGGCTCAACCGGCGACTTCGCCCGCCCGTCGAGTCCGATCCGCCATGGCCTGGGCCTTGAGGGACAGCTCAGCTGCCTTCAGAGCATGAGCCTGTGTCATAGCCGTTTCAGTACCATTGAGACAATCCAGAATGAACGCCCCGAAGAACGGGCGACCGACCTTTCCCCGACAATCGATCACATGCTCTCCCTCGTCGTTCACCAGATAGATGCGATCCGAGCCGCCTATGCCGATGTCGCGGTACTTGCGGATCTCCAGATAGCCCTTGGTTCCGAGGACGAAACAACGACCATCGCCCCAGACCTTCGCCCCCTCAGGAGTGAACCAATCGAGCCGACAGTAGCCCGTAGAGCCATCGCTTAGGACGACATTGGCTTCTCCATAGTCCTCAAATTCCGGATACATCGGGTGGGCGACGTTGTCGACCCGAGCGTACTGAACAGCTCCATCGACAGCTCCGGAATAGGCCAAGAACTGCTCGCACTGATGCGATCCGATATCGGTCAAGATACCTCCGGCTATCTCTTTGCGAAAGAACCAATCCGGTCGCGACTCCGCAGAAAGGCGATGCGGAGCGAGATTCGCCACTTGTATCACCTTTCCAATGGCCCCCTCCTTGATCAGCTCACCCGCATGCCAAGACGCTTCGTTCGCCAAGCGTTCCGAATAATAGACCATGTAGCGACGGCCGGTTCTCACGATGGCGGCTTTCGCCGTATTTAGCTGCTCGATACTAGTGAACGGAGCCTTATCGGTCAGGTAGTCCTTCCCTGACTCCATAACTTGGATACCGATGAGGCAGCGTTCATTGGGGATAGCCGCCGCGGTGACCAGGCGCAGGTCCGAGTCGTCGAGAATCTCCCCGAAGCTGGAGGCCGGCCTAGCGTTCGGGTACCGTTTCAGCACCCTCTCATATCGACTGGGTTCGGGGTCGTAAACATAGCGCAGCTGAGCGCCAGCTTCGACCAGAGCGTCGATCTGCCCGTAGATGTGACCGTGATTGAAGAAGGCGGCGGCGATGGGAAACTCGCCCTCCTCCACCACTGGCTTGATGTCGCCGCCTTGCGGGGCGTAGCTACTCTCGTTTCTGCTCATGGCTTTGGCTTGGACTTGGAGGGGCGATTTGAAAGGCCGGGCAAGCATTTCAGCTCCTTTCGCGGAGGAAAACCAAATTCAGTCCACAGCAGGCTCTGACTGTCAGCCCAAGCTGGAAAAGCCAAGCTTTGACCCTTCGAACGCGCAGCGATTCAATGATTCCCATGAATTGTCTTCGCCTCACTACCCCACTGGCGGCCTGCTTCGCCTTGACCCTCGCCAGCTTCTCCCAAGCTCAGATCGGCACCCGCCTTCCTTCGGAAAAAAAGCTCATCCAAGACCCCGTCACCGGAGTGGAGCTGGCCTTTTTGACCAGCGAGCCGCACGGGGACTCCAAGATCTACCAAACGCACCCGCAGTGGACCTCCGATGGAGAGTGGCTCGTCTTCCGCTCGGACCGCATTCCCGGCGAGGCCCTCGCAGTCAACGAGGACACGGGCGATATCGTTCAGGTCACCGAAGGAGGCTACTTCGGCATGCTCACCCTGGCCCAAAACGACATGAAACTCTACGTCATGCGCGATCCCGCCTCGCCCGCCGACCAGCAGCCGCGCTATGGCAGCAACGACGCGGACAAGGCCATCGTCGAGGTCGACCTAGCCCAGCTCTTCGCCGACAGCGCCGCCGGCTCGCTCGGACAAGCGTCGAAATACCAGCGCACCGTGGGCATCGTACCTGCGAGCATGGGAGCCGGCGGGGATATGACCATCGACGCGGAAGACGACCTGATCTATTTTCGCATCGGACGCGAGGAAGCGGCCCGGCACATCGCCCCGGATGTCGAAATCGAGGACGACTTCGGTCCACGCAATATGGGAGCGGGCCCGACCGGTATCGCCAGCATGGACATCGCCACCGGAGAAATCGAAATCGTCACCGCGCTTCCCTTCCAACTGGGACACATCCAGAGCAACCCTTGGGTCTCGCGCGAGCTGGTCTTTTGCTGGGAAACCGGAGGCAAATCGCCCCAGCGCACCTGGACCATGAAAGTGGGCGAGGAACCCAAGATCCTGTATCCCGAAGCCGAATACGAGTGGGTCACCCACGAAGCGATCATCACCAAGGACGAGGTCGCCATCGCCATCATGGGGCACCGCAAGCCAGGCACCGTCGACGCCTGGGGACCTTCCGCCACTCGCGAAAAGCCGACCGGACTCGGCATCGTCAACCTGCGCACCGGAGAAATGCGACTCGCAGGACAGACCCGTAGCGGCAGCGGCCTGTGGCACGTGCACGGTTCGCCCGATGGACGCTGGGCGGTGGGAGACGACTTCTCTCGCAGCCTCTACCTGATCGACCGCACCACGGACGAGATGATGCTGCTGACCACGGGACACAAGCCTACCGCCCGCGACCACGTGCATCCGACTTTCAGTCGAGATGGCACCAAAATTCAAATACAGTCAGCCATGCTTTCAGAAGACGATCGCTCCATGAGCATCTGCGTCGTCTATCTTCCCGACGAACTGCTCGAACGAGACTACTCGGACGTGCACCGCGTCGACTGATTCTGGGGATATCATCGAAGCCTCGCCGCTCTTCGCGGCGGGGCGCTTTCTCACCCTGTCTACTCCTTGGGCGCGAGGCTCCGCCCCCCACCAAAACCTCGTCTACGCTCTAGTCCTGAACGCGCGTGGTCGGCCCGTCGACCCAGACCGCCGGAACTGTGGTGGTGGAAGCGGTCTCGGGCACTCCGTAGTCGTTTCGGTGCAGCTGCCCGACCAAAAGCTCCGTTGCGCGGCGTCCCAAAAGGCGCGGACAGAGGTCCAGACCGCTCACCGGGATGTCGGTCATGCGCGTGTTCAAGGAGCAGAACCCATGCGTCTCCGGGATCTTCGCTCCGAGTTCGAGCATCCACTCCATCGCCTGGACGCGATGGCAAAGCACCACGTCCGGCTTCTGCTGCTCGAACCACTCCGCGAAACCCTCCTTCTTGAACTCCTTCAGCAGCAAGGGCTCAAGCGCCTCGCAGCCCGGCGTGTGCTCGTTGTGCATGTGAAAGGCCGCTTCCCAACGATAGAGCAGGCGAGCGTCGTGCTCCTCGTGCAGCACCAGCCCCAGCCGCTTGTAGCCCAGCTCCTGCAGCTTGCGAAGCGCGATGACCATGGAGCGAAAGTGATCCGAGCAAACCGAGTCCAAGGCGGGCTTTTCGATGATGTAGTCGGTGTACACGCCCGCGTAATCCTCCCAGGGGAGCTGGCTGATGTTTGGCGTGGACGCCGGCAGCAAAATGATCCCACGAATCCCGCGGGACCGCAGGATGGTGTCCAAGCGGGAAACGCTCAAATGCTCCGCCCCCATGACGAAGGTTTCCGTCTTGAAACCCAACTCGTTCGCCTTCTCCCGGCAGCCCTCGGAAATCTCGCTGTGATAGCGCTTGGCCCCTGGCACGCGTCCCTTGGAGCTCTCCAAATCCACCACCGCGAGCACCCCTTGGAAAACGCCCACCGAGGAGCGGCGCATCTCGGACATCAGCGCTCCCGCCAGGGGATTGTAACGGTAGCCAGCCTTTTCGGCGGCAGCCAGCACACGCTCGCGCGTGGCTTTCTTTACACGGGGTTTGTTTCTCAAGGCGTCGGATACGGTGGTATGCGACAACCCGAGTTCTCGGGCCAATTCTCTAACGGAACTCATAAGGGGGATAACGAACTAAGGGTTTCTACTTTTTGGGGGCACGAGCGAGTGACGCTCCATTCTTACCGTCAGAAAACTCCCGATTCGCTCGCGAAGGCAAGAAAGAATTTGATCATCATCTCAACAGCGGGCGACGATCCTCGCTCTTCGCCTCGCGAAATCCCCCCAAAAAGTTATTCCCTTACGCCAAATGATTTCCTGCACCGACGGACCGACCAAGGCTCCTAGCGTCAACGCCGGCCAAGAGGCCTCGGACCGCAAGGCCACCCCCGAACCCCCGTGCGCATCCGTTTTTTAGATACATTTTCCCTGCGGATTCGAACCCGCCACGGCCATGCCGATATCGAAGAGGCGATCGCTCGGATCGAAAATCGCCCAGAAGCATTCCCAATCGACTGACAACCCCGCTTATCAAACACCCCTACCATTCATGAACAGACGCGACTTTGTCCTGAAAAGCGCCTTCGCAGCCGCATTGCCACTGGCAGCGAATGTGGCCAGCACGAAACTCATGGCTCGCCCAGCGCCCAAGGAAGCCGGTCCGGGAGAGCGCGCCATAAGCTGGCTCGACGGTTCCGCCCCCGAGGCCCAAACCGGTTCCGTTTGGGGACTGCCGTGGCCACAAGGCGAACTGAAAAAACATGACAGCCTGACCTTGAAAAACGAGTCCGGCGACACGCTTCCGCTACAGACCTGGCACACCGCCTATTGGCCGGACGGCTCCATCAAATGGACCGCTCACGCCATCCCAGCAGAGGTCAAGGCGAGCGACACCCTCTTCGTGGCCAAGGGCGATCTCGTGCCTCCAGCCTCCCCCGTAGTCGTCACCGATCGCGGGGCGTATGTCACGGTGGATACAGGAAAAATCCGCTGCGTCATCCCTGCCTCTGGTGATCATGTATTCACTTCGATCGAACGCGCCGGAAAGGCCACCGTGGAAAACGCCCGCTTGGTCGGCTACCGCCAAAGCAAAGCTGAATTCGAAGCGGACGAAATCCCGGACAAGGAGAGCTTCCAGGGAGTGACGCAATCCATCGAAATCGAGCAAAGCGGCCCCGTTCGGGCCGTGGTGAAGGTGAAGGGCGTACATCAAACGCCTTCCGGCCGCCAATGGCTACCCTACACCATGCGCCTGGTTTTCTTCGCAGGTGGCGAAGCCGCTCGCATCTCCCATACCTTCGTCTACGACACGGATGGGGAAAAAGACTTCATCAAGGGGCTCGGGCTTCGCTTCGACGTGCCGCTGAGCGACGAGCTGCACAATCGCCACATCCGCTTTGTCGGCGAAGGCGACGGTCTTTGGGGCGAGGCAGTGCGCGGCATCACCGGCTTGCGTCGCGATCCAGGCGAAGCAGCCAGAGACGCCCAGATCGCAGGCGTCCCCACCCCACCCGTCGAGGAGTGGCAGCCGCGGGCGGGCCAGCGCGTTCGCTTCATTCCGACTTGGGGCGACTTCTCCCTTTCGCAGCCCTCGGCCAACGGATTCACCATCCGCAAGCGCACCAAGCCCGGGCATGGATGGATCGATTCGGATCAGGGCGGGCGCTCCTCAGGCGTCGCCTACCTCGGCGGCATTTCCGGCGGGGCGCTTTTCGGCATGCGCGACTTCTGGCAGCTCCATCCGACCCAGATCGATATCCGAAACGCCAATACGGACCTCGGACAAGCGACCATATGGATCTGGTCGCCGGAAGCCCCTGCCATGGACACCCGTTTCTACCACGATGGCCTGGGAATGGACACCTACGAGGAACAGTACGATGGCGGACTGGCCATCACCTACGAAGACTACGAGCCAGGTTTCGGAACCGCCTACGGCGTGGCCCGCACCAGCGACTTCACCATCATGGCAGTCGACGCCACTCCCAGCCGGGAAGAGACTGTATCCATCGCGGCGACCATCCGCGAACCCGCTCTGCTCACCGCCACTCCAGAGGATTTCCTGGCCTCCGGCGTTTTCGGCCAGCTCTGGAGTTTGCCGGATCGTTCCACGCCAGAAAAGGCGGAAATCGAGGACCGTCTCGACTGGTCCGTGCAGTACTACCGCGATCAAGTCGATCAGCGACACTGGTATGGATTTTGGAACTACGGAGATGTCATGCACACCTATGACTCCGACCGGCACGTCTGGCGCTACGACGTAGGCGGATACGCTTGGGACAACTCCGAACTCTCCCCCGACCTGTGGCTTTGGTATTCGTTTCTACGCACGGGTCGGCGCGACGAGTTTCGCTTGGCGGAAGCCATGACGCGCCACAATCGAGACGTCGACATCTACCACATGGGCGAATTCGCCGGCCTCGGCACCCGCCACAACGTGCAACATTGGGGCTGCAGCGCCAAGCAGCTGCGCATCAGCACCGCTGCGTATCGACGTTTCCACTACTTCCTGACCGCGGACGAGCGAACTGGCGATGTCCTTTGGGAGGTCTCGGAAGCGGACCGCCAGCTGGCCAATCTCGTCCCAACTCGAAAGCTCAAAGGCCGCACCGCCACACCTTCCGCCACCCGCATGGGCATTGGCACCGATTTCGGTTCAGCCGCGGCAAATTGGCTCACCGCCTGGGAACGCACCGGAGACCCCAAATACGGAGACTGGCTGAAAAACGCCATGGCCGCGATCGGCAGCCACCCGCTTGGTTTCTTCGCAGGAGATTTTGGATACAATCCGGACACCAAAGAGATGCTCCCCCCCGAGCACAACACCCCGGGAGTGTCGCACCTCAGCGCAGTCTTTGGACTGGTGGAGATCTGCGCCGAGCTGATCGAGCTGATCGACAACCCTGAGTTCAAGGACGCCTGGCTGCAGTACTGCACACTCTACAACGCGCCAGAAGAGGAGCAGGAAGCGGTTCTCGGAACCAGTTTCCGACCCAACCTGATGCAAGCCCACTCTCGCCTGACCGCTTTCGCAGCGCATCAAAAGGGAGATTCCGAGCTTGGCCAGCGGGCCTGGAAGGAGTTCTCCCGCGAATGGGGCGGGAAGAAAACGATCGGGACCATACGTATCGAAGGTCCTGATACGCTCAACCCCATCGACGAAGCGGCTTGGGTTTCCACCAACGATTCATCCCAATGGGGATTGGCCGCCATCCAGAACCTCGCCTTGGTTTCGAACGCATTATAATTCATCCGATGTTTAGACTCTTCACCTTCCTCGCTGGCGTCGCTCTAGCGGTTTCCCTAACCGCGCAGACCGAAGTCCAGCAACTCAAACAAGAAACGGAGCAAAACGAACTTCCCGCCGCCCCGCGTTCCCTGGAAAACGCATACCTCGCAAAGCTGGGCGACGTCGTTCTCGCTGTGGTTCCAGTCTCGCCAAGCGCATCCGGACAAGCGGAGGTTTTCCTGCTGGATCTAGCCGCCAAGTCCTGGCGGCAGCTCGAATCCCTCGAAGGCGTTTCCAGCAAAGCGGGCGTCGCCTCCTCGAACGACGAGCTCTATCTGGTAGGTGGGCTTCTAAACGGGTCCGCTACTGACCAAGTGCTGCAGATCAGCCTCGATGGGGATCAGCCGGTGAAAACGGAGCTGCAACCGCTGCCTCAGGCTGTCGTTTCACCTGCAGCCACGCTGACAAGCGGCACCCTATACGTGGCGGACGGATCGAAGGATTCGGCCCCGGCGAACGCCGTTTCACAATACCTCAGCCTGGACCCGGATAGCGCCGACGCCAAGTGGCAAACGCTCGACGCTCCGCTAGGCGAGCCAAAGGCAGAGGGATTTCTCATAAAGTCGGTGGAATCCATCGCCTACCTGGGAGGTTCCGAATCCAACGGAGCGCCCACCCGCAACACGCCGTCCTACCACGCTCGATACGGATGGAGCGATGCCTCCCCCCAGGCGATCGGTACAGGCAAGATCGTCGACGCGGCGAAGCTCGGCGATTCGCACGCCATCGCTCTGGTCCAAAACCCGGACAACTCCCTGCAAGCGGCCCTCTATCACATGATCGGCCAAACGTGGGTAACCATCGACCCTCGCCTGTCCCGATTGCCCTCCGACAGCCGCGTCATTCCGGAGTCGAACGGATTCCTCATTCTCTCCTCCTCGCAATCGCTTGAAGTCAGCTTCTCGGCTCCAGAAACCAACTACGGCTGGTGGGACCACCTCTCAGTCGCCCTCTACTTCGCGGTCATGCTCTGGGTCGGCTTCCACTTCGCCAAGCAAAGCAAGAACTCGGCGGACTACTTCCGAGGCGGGCACAAGATCCCTTGGTGGGCCACAGGCATGAGTCTTTTCGCCACTGGGGCGAGCGCCATGAGCCTGATGGCCATGCCGGGAAAATCGTACTACAGCAACTGGACCTTCTTCGCCATCAGCATCTACTCGATTCTGGCCCTGCCCATCGCCATGTACTTCTTCGCTCCGATCATTCGAAAGCTCAACTTCGGCACGGCGTTCGAGTACCTGGAAGAACGTTTCGGCCTATCCGTTCGCTTGATCGGCAGCACCATTTTTGCGGTGTATCAGATTCTTGGGCGCATGGGGGGCGTTCTACTGCTGCCTTCCTTCGCCCTGGAAGCGATCGCGGGCATTCCCATGCACGTCAGCGTGCCGATCATGGGTCTCGTCACCATCGCCTACACCTTCCTCGGCGGGCTGTCGGCCGTAATCTGGACCGACACCATTCAGGGATTGGTCATGGTATCGGCTGTGAGCGGATGCTTGCTGCTCGTTTTCTTCCGCATCGACATGCCGTTCTCCGAAATGTGGAGCGTCGTCAACGCCCAGGACAAGTTGCACACCTTCGACTGGGGCTTCACCCTCACGGAAGAAAACGTCTTCACGGTCTTCCTCGGCATCATACTTGTCACGCTGCTAGGCATCGGCGATCAGAACTTCGTGCAGCGCGTGCAGTGCGGTCCGTCACTCAGCAGCACCCGCAAGGCGATCGCCACTCAGATGGCCGTCGCGGTACCCATCAACATCCTGCTCTTCTCCCTCGGAACGGCGCTCTTTCTCTTCTACAAGCAAGCTCCGGCTGAGCTCAACCCGACCATGCGAAACGATGGGATCTATCCCTTCTTCGCCGCTCAGCAGCTGCCGCCCGGCGTTTCGGGTCTGGTCATCGCAGCCCTGCTGGCCGCTACCATGTCCACCATCTCGAGCAGCATTTGCAGCGTCTCCAACCTCGCGGTGGACGATGTCTACAAGCGCTTCTTCGCCAGCGCCACCGATACGCAAGGCGTTTTCGTCGGACGGATCGTTACGGTGCTCGTCGGCCTCTTCGGTATCGGTTCCGCGTTCTTCCTCAACTTTTTCGAAACGCCATCGATATGGGACCTCGCTCTCCGAGTCGTCAGTATCGTTACCTCCACTACAGTTGGAATCTACTTCCTCGGGCTCTTCACTCAGCGCAGCAACGAAATCGGCGTTCTTGCCGGCATCGTAGCCGGTATGGCAGTGACCTATTGGGTATCCGTCGAAGGGATACTGGTGTTCTGGCTCTATCCCGCAGCAGGCTCTCTGGTCACCATCGCCGTCGGATACGCAGTGAGTCTCGCCACTGGTGGAAACAAGAAAAACATCGACGGCCTGACCTTGGCATCTCTGCAGAACCGTACTGGCGGTCTCGATGACTGATACCACCTACCTTTTTGCATACTTCACAGGAAACGGTCAGAGCGGCATGCATCTGGCCCATAGCGAAGACGGACTGAGCTGGAGGCCGCTCTCGGACAAAGCGTACATCAGCCCCATGCAAGGGCTGATGCGCGATCCGTTTCTCGCCTGTGGGCCCGATGGCGTTTTTCGCCTTGTCTGGACGACCGACTGGGAGTCACAAGAAATCGGATACGCTTCCTCTCGTGACCTTCTTCACTGGAGCGAGCAGCGAAAGCTCCCGGTGATGGCCGAACACCCCGCCACCCGCAACTGCTGGGCGCCGGAGATGGTCTACGACGCGATCCGCTCCGACTATCTCATCTTCTGGGCGTCCACCATCGAAGGTAGATTCATAAACGAAGGAGAAACCTCAGAAGACGGATACAATCACCGCATGTGGAGTGTCCGCACCAAGGATTTTGAGACCTTCTCGTCTCCGGAAATCTTCTTCGACCCCGGCTACAGCGTTATCGACGCTACGCTCCTGCAGCTACCCGACCATACCTGGAGATTGATCTGCAAGGACGAGCGCCTTTCGCCTGAGCGGAAAAGCCTGTTCGTTTGCCAAGCTCCAAGCCCGAGCGGGCCGTTCTCCAAACCGTCGAAACCGTTCACCAAAGCTTGGGTCGAAGGTCCTGCTTGCCTTCAGATAGACGGATGGACGCACGTCTACTACGACGTTTATCGAGATGGTCGCTACGAAGGGAAACGCACCAAGGATTTCGAGACCTGGGAGGACATTTCGGATCGGATCAGTTTCCCCGAAGGAGCCCGTCACGGCAGCATCATCTCAGCTCCGCGGTCGCTAGTCGACGCCCTGCAATAGTCCCCCATAACCCACGCCCGCAACGTTTCCTTGGGTAAGGCCGCGCAACTCTTTTTTGCAACGTTGCAAAAAAAGAGTTGCGCAAAAAACGCTGGGGTTGGGCAGCCGGGAATCTTGGCGTGGCAGTGGTGTGTCGCCCTACTTGAAGCTGACTTCCCAAACCTTGGAGCGCTTGGAGGTCACTCCTCCGCTTGAGACGGTGAGCGTCACGACGTAGTGCCCAGGCTCCTGATACCTGTGGATCGGATCCTTTTCGGATGACGTTTCGCCGTCCCCAAACTCCCAATACCAGGAATCAATCGATTCCCCGAACGAATCGTCGAAAAACGCGACCCTACGAAGCTCGCGATCGAGTATCTTCACTTTCCAATCAGCCTGAAGCTCGGGCTGAAACTCCGGCTCGAGCGGCATCAGGCGAAAGGCGACCAGCTCATTGGCCTTGCCGTACATGGTATGGCTGCGAGACAGGTTCCAAAAGCCATTGTTTCGGTCGCTATCGACATCATCGTAGTCGATGATCGCCCAGCAAAGGCCGATGAGCTTATTCTCTTCAAGGATGCTCGGCACCGAGCGTTCCGGTCCTTCGGCACCCGCGTAATCGAAAGGAGTGATCCAGAATTCCAAGGTCAGCTTTCCGCTTTCTCCAGGCTGAAAATCGTAGTCGTACGCGTAATTCGAATACGGTAGCTCCTTCAGCCATTGAGCCGGCCCCCAAAGCATGGTCCAATCCTTGTCCTTGGCTGGCGTAAAGATATGGTAGTTCTGAGCGTGGACTCCATGCATCGACCGCCAAGCGTCGGCTTCGCTCAAACGGTCTTCATTTTCGCGAAAGCGAGTGATCAGCGGTCCGCCGCTCAGATCGCCATCCACCACAATCTCGAAGGTGTCGTTCTTGAGTCCAGGTAGAGAAAAATCCCAATAGTCGTCGTATGCCTCGTACAGGAAGTAGAGCCGGTTCAGCCCCTTCACCCAGCCAACCTTGACGCTGATGTCCAGCGATTCAGGCTTAAGTCCCTCATGCTTGCCTGAGTCTTCCCACAGCTCCGCGGTTCCCACCACGTAGCGCTCCGGAACCATGGACCAATCCTCGCCATCTCCATCGATGCGCGGGATCGCGTCGGCGGGAAACTGGAAGATGGGAAACTCCGTCTTCGGTCTCTCCAACGAGAAACTTGTCGCGGCGATCCAAAGACCCGCCGTTGCCACGGACGCCTGCAGGAAGTGTCGCTTCATTCTCCCGCTCCTTTCTCCAGTCGTTCAACCTTGAAGTCGCTGATGATCGTCTTGCTCCAGACCGTGCGGAATCCGAACCAGCCACTGCTCAGCGGCTGCGGATCTTCGTATTCAAAAACCAATTCTCCATCGCGATAGTAGCGAGCTCCGTTTTCGTCGGCTACCAATTCGATCTCGTAGGTGTGGTCCGCTTTGAGAAGGTGCTGCTCGCCTCGCAGGTCGTAGCCTTCGAGAAGCGGTTTTTCACCCTTGCCCAGATAGCGGCGAAATCGAGTGGTCGAATTGTGGTTGCCACCATAGCCCACGTAGTAGAGCTGCAGATCGTCGTAGGTTGCGAAGGCGCCCGTGCGACCATGTCCCTGAGCGAAAAGGTCGTCCGGGTGGTCCGGGTCGCTCGCCATCCAAAAGCAGTTCATATCCGACACCCGTTGATCGGCGGAAAGCGTCACATGATATCGGATACGCACTGGGGCATGCAGCTCGCGTTTGAACCACACCGTGCAGCCTTTCTCGTCGTCGATGACTAGGTTTCCGTCCTTCACCTCCACGGTCCCGCCGGGCTGCTGCTCAACAACCCAGTTTTCCAGTCCATTTTCAAAGTCGTCTTGATAGATCACGCTCGTCGGTCGGTCGTCTCTGGCAGGTTCGGCTCCGCAAGCCCAGACGGCGAGGCAGAGCAAGGCAAGGAGCAGGGGTTTGCTAATCATACGGTCAGATTCGCGCCTGATTGTTCCCGCACGCAAGGGTTCGCAAGAGTTGACCGTCTGATATCCGACTTCGCTTGCGCTTGTCAAACTGGCCTTGCCTTGGTTGTTTCGTGGCAAATCGGCTTCCGCCGGCGTCACGGACCAAGCAAAGCGAATTCCCCCCTCAAATGCCCATTCTCGACAAACCTCTTTCCGAGCTAAAAGCCTATCAAGGAACCAATCCCCGCCCAGCGGACTTCGACGCGTATTGGAGCGAAGCGCTCGCGGAGCTGGAGGCGGTCGACCCCGAGGTGAGACTCGAGCCCTGCTCAGCGCTGAACAGCCGCAACGTGGAGCTGTTTCACCTGAGTTTCACCGGTGTGGGCGGAGCAAGAGTCTACGCCAAGTTCCTCCGGCCCAAAGGAGCTGAACGCGCTCCCGCCTTGCTGATGTTTCACGGCTACAGCGCCAACAGCGGCGACTGGAGCGAAAAGCTCGGCTACGTCAACGAAGGATTCTGCGTGGCGTCCATGGACTGTCGAGGACAAGGGGGTCGTTCGGAGGACGTCGGCGGCGTACGAGGCACCACCCTGAGAGGCCACATCATTCGCGGGCTCGAAGCGGACGATCCCCAGCAGTTGCTCTATCGCTCCATCTTTCTGGATACAGCCCAGCTGGCCCGTATCGTGATGGCCATGCCCGAGGTGGACCCCGCGCGTGTCGCCTCTACCGGTGGATCCCAAGGTGGAGCCCTCTCGCTGGCTTGCGCCGCCTTGGAGCCTCAAATCGCTCTTTGCTCCGCCGCCTTCCCCTTTCTCTGCGATTACAAGCGCGTCTGGGAAATGGATCTCGCCGCCAAGGCCTACGAGGAGCTTTCCTACTATCTGCGTCGCAGAGACCCCTTGCACCAGAGGGTTGACGCTATGTTCGAGAAACTTGGATACATCGACATCCAAAATCTCGTCCCGCGCATCAAAGCCCCTGTTTTGATGGCCACTGGCTTGATGGACGACATCTGCCCGCCATCGACCCAGTTCGCCGCATACAACAAGATCGTCTCCGAGAAGGAGATGGCGCTCTATCCGGATTTCGGCCACGAGGATCTTCCGGGCTTTTCGGATTCCGTTTTCAACTTCAACATGCGACTGAGATGATTCAGAAAACAACTACAGTCCGCGGCCGATCGAAGGTTCGCCAGATAGAAACAACGACAGACGCTGCCCTCGCTAGCTATACCAACTAGACTCCGCCACCAACCCCTCTCCGTATTCCATCATGATCCGCGCTTTTCTCATTTCGTTTTTCCTAATGACCACCCTCTCCTTCGCATCCGAATCGCCCTTCCCGAATCCGCTGATTCCTCAGCGAGCTGACCCATGGGTGTACAAGCACGACGACGGCTACTACTATTTCATCGCCACCTCGCCCCAGTACGAGCAGATCGAGCTTCGCCGGGCCAAGACGCTCGAGGGGCTGATGTGCGCCGAGCCAAAGGTCATCTGGGAGAAGCACGAGGAAGGCGTCATGGGCGCCCACATCTGGGCCCCGGAACTTCACTACATCGACGGCAAGTGGTACGTCCACTTCGCAGCAGGCGAAGCGGAGGAGATTTGGAAAATCCGCATGTGGGTGCTGGAAAACGATTCCGCGAATCCGCTCGATGGCCAATGGAGAGAGAAAGGCAAAATCAACGCCGCCTGGGACTCCTTTTCCCTCGACGCCACCACCTTCGAACACCAAGGGAAACGCTACCTAATCTGGGCTCAAAGCGCCCCCGAATTCGATGGAAACTCCAGCCTCTTCATCGCGGAAATGGATACGCCCTGGTCCATCACCGGAAAGCCGGTATTGATCACTCGCCCCGAGTACGAATGGGAGAACCGCACGTACAAGGTGAACGAAGGAGCGGCTGTCCTAAAACGGCACGGTCGCGTCTTCGTGGCCTACTCAGGCAGCGCCACCGACCACGACTACGCCATGGGACTGCTTTGGGCGGATGAGGAGGCCGACCTTCTCGATCCGGCTTCCTGGACGAAGTCGCCCGGACCAGTGTTCGTGAGTTCGGAGGAAAATGGAATCTACGGCCCTGGCCATAACAGCTTCACCACGGACGAGCACGGAAACGACGTAATCATGTACCATGCTCGCAACTACAAAGAGATCGCCGGACCATCGCTACGCGACTGGAATCGCCATGCCCGCATCCAGCGCTTCGGCTGGACCTCCGACGGGTTTCCCGACTTTGGCCAACCCGCTCCGGACACTCCAGCCAAGGAAGCTCCCAAGCCCCTCTTCCGCGATCCCCTGTACGACGGCACCGCGGATCCCGTGGTGATCTGGAACGAGGATCGCGGACGCTGGTGGATGTTCTACACCAACCGCCGAGCGAAGGCGGAAGGACTTTCCGGCGTCGCTTGGGTGCATGGCACCCACATCGGCATCGCGGAATCCTGCGACCTGGGACACAGCTGGGAGCGCTTCGGCCAAGCGAACATAAACCTGCCCGAGGAAATCGACGTCGCCGATCCGACCCATTGGGCGCCGGAAGTCATGCGCGGGCCCGACGGCACCTATCACATGTACCTGACCTTCGTTCCAGGCGTATTCGAAAACTGGGGTCACCCGCGAAGCATCTTGCACCTCACCAGCGACAACCTTCTGGACTGGGAGTACCAATCGACTCTCGATCTTTCCTCCGACCGCGTGATCGACGCCTGCGTCGCCCGCCTCCCGGACGGCTCCTGGCGCATGTGGTACAACAACGAGCGCGACGGGAAATCCATTTACTATGCCGACAGCGATGACCTCTACAACTGGGAAGACCAGGGCAAGGCGGTCGGTGATCAGGCAGGCGAAGGCCCCAAGGTCGTGTATTGGAAAAACAGCTACTGGATGGTCACTGACGTGTGGGATGGCCTCGGCGTTTATCGTTCCGACGACGCCCTCGCTTGGGAAAGACAGGAAGGGGCGAACCTCCTGAAAGAGCCGGGCTCAGGCGAGGACGATCAAGTGATCGGCGGACATCCGGACATCGTTCTCCAAGGCGATCAGGCCTTCCTCTTCTATTTCACCCATCCTGGACGCGTCGAGCCGGGGCTGCCCGATTCCTACCAAACGCGTCGAAGCTCCATCCAAGTCGTCGAGCTCAAGTACGAAGACGGAAAACTGACCGCCAATCGCGACGAGCCCACCTACCTGAAGCTCGATCCTCAGTTCAGCTACCCGCTACGATAGAGGCTGCTGCACCCCCATGCAGAGCGGCAGATGGAGTCCTACCTTCTGTCGCCTTCGGGCTTCGCCCTCCCCGTGGCTCCGTTTGAATTTTCACACTCGTATTTGCAAAAACCCTCTCCACAATCGAACTGCTTCCTACCCTAAGGAACGTGCCTTTCCTCCACCCCTATACCCCTGACCCAGCTGCCCCATGAGCGACGCGACCTCCTCCGCCAGCGCGGAATTCGAGAGAGAACCTGTACCCAAATCTTCACGACTCGGCTTCAAGAGCTTCATCGGCCAGTATGCCGGAGAGCACACCGCCGGCACCGAGCTGATGATCGGCCCGCTCTTCGTGGCCGGCGGAGTCAGCATGATCGACCTCATCTGGGGGCTGCTGCTAGGCAACCTTCTAGCGGTACTGAGCTGGACTTTGCTCACCGCCCCTATCGCCACGCGGGCCCGCCTCACGCTATACTATCAACTCGAGCAAATCTGTGGACGCCACCTGGTGCTGGTCTACAATTTCCTAAACGGAATCATGTTCTGCTTGCTCGCCGGAGCGATGATAACCGTTTCGGCTACGGCGATCGGGGTTTGGTTCGACTTTCCTATGCCGAAGCTGACAGACGTCTATCCGAGCAGCCTCCCATGGGTCATCGCCACCCTCAGTGTGGGAGCTCTTGTGGCCCTCGTCGCCGCCACTGGCTACCGCTTCGTGTCGCGCTTTGCCAACTACGCTGCTCCCTGGATGGTCTTGCTGTTTATCGCTTTCGGACTCATCGGACTGCGCGATTTCATCAACGAAACCGGCGTCAGCATAAACGGATTCTCCGACATCGTCGCCCTGGCGGAAACCTCGATATGGAAGGGCGGCGACCCGCTTCCCGGCCAAAGCAAGATGACCTTTTGGCACGTCCTGTTTTTCGCTTGGTTCGCCAACATGGCCATGCACATCGGCATGTCGGACCTTTCGGTTTTTCGTTTCGCCAAAAAGAGCTGGTACGGCATCGCCTCGGCCACCGGCATGTACCTCGGTCACTTTCTCGCTTGGATCGCCGCCTCAATTCTCTACGCGCTGCAGATCCATCGCGAACCGTCCAACACCGATGTCCTGCCCGGTCCCATGGTCGCGAGCGCTTGCGGGGTCGCAGGACTGATCTGCGTCATCATCGCTGGCTGGACCACCGCAAACCCCACCATCTACCGAGCGGGTCTGGCCTTCCAGGCGATCGCCCCGAAAGCCAGCCGATTCAAGGTGACGTTCATCACCGGCATGATCGCCGCGGTCGCCGGCACCTTTCCCGCCATCGCCATGCAGCTGCTCGATTTCGTCGCCCTGTACGGTCTTCTTCTGATGCCCATGGGGGCCGTGATCTTCTGCGACTTTTGGCTCATGCCCAAACTGGGCCTGAGATCCAGCTTCGCCCGCGAGCGCGGTCTCGGCATCAACTGGGCGGCGGCGCTCGCATGGGGCGTGACCCTCGGCCTTTGCTGCTACTTCGTGCTCACTGGTCGCATCGGCATTTTCTTCGTCAGTCTGCCAGGCTGGTTCCTTGCAAGCGCCATCTACCTGGGCGCCAGCAAGCTGGTGCAATCCCAGTCAGCCAAAGCCCTTCGATAGCCCTCAACCGATTCACCCCATGAAGTTCGTTCTCCCCGCTGTTTCCTACCTGGCGCTCGCCACTATCTTCGTATCCACTTTGTCTTACCTTTTCGGAGCCATCGATCGCGACCTGCTAGAACGAAGCCTGCTCACCGCCACCATCGCCTGGTTCGCCACCGCCCCTTGCTGGATGGGACGCAGCAACGCGTAGCCCGCTTCGCTGATCAGTCGACCTGAGCGACGAAACGCGTAGCAGCGTTTGCGTTTTTTCAGCTCAATCAGGCGAAGAGACGGCGCTCTCGGCGGCCTATCGGAGTAGAGAGAGCGTTCTTACATTCGTAACGCAAATCTCACCTGTTTTGCGTCATGTTCACGCGGATACACGAAAACTACGCGGACACCCTTAATAGCTTGTTGCAATCGAGAACAAGGGTTTAACCAGCCACTCGTAGCATGGTCCTGCAAATGCCGTTCTAGCGTCCCTCAAGCCCCTCGCTACCGGCGGGTTAAGCGCTTCCTATCTTACTGTCAGAGTGCGCCTGCGTTGGAAATTGGAACAATTGATTTACAGCTAAAGGAAATATTCTCCCCGACTATTTTCCCCAATCAAGACCGACCAAGTGACCTATATCCCCACGCTGTTTCCGCGGCCCCAAGACCCCGCATAAAACACGCCCACAACAGACGTTCCCCGCCTACGGACGATGCTGCGTTCCCCTACCCTGTCAGGACGCCGCCCAGTCTTTCTTTATCCATAAACTACTACTCGAATGAATAGAAAAAACACCCCTAACTATCCCCGGTTTCGTACCGCGCTCGCGCTAGCATTGCTACTGCAGGCAGGTTCGACCGGCTTTGCCCAAGAGGAAGACGACGAAGAGATCTTCGAACTCTCTCCTTTTGAGGTAACCTCATCGGACGACGATATCGGTTACCACTCGGAAAACACCCTGATGGGTACGCGCCTCAACAGCAATATCGGCGACCTTGCAGCGTCGATCACGCTGGTCACCAAGCAGCAGATGGAAGACACTGCGGCGGTCGACATCAACGACGTGTTCCTTTACGAAGCGAATACAGAAGGCGCCCACAACTACACTGCTTACCACGTCAACCGCGGCTACCTTAAGGATGAAGCTGCCGGTATTTCGCAGGACAACGGTACGGTCTACTCTCACGCCACTTCCAACCGTATCCGCGGTCTCGGAGCGGCTGACACCTCGCTGAACAACTACCCGACGATCAGCAGAGTTCCGTTCGATACCTACAATACCAACTCGGTAGAAATCAACCGTGGTCCGAACTCCATGCTCTTCGGTATGGGTAGCCCAGCAGGTATCGTCAATCAGACCACCGCTTCCGCTATCATCGGCCAGGAGAGCTCGGAAATCAGCGCTCGCGTGGACAGCTTCGGTGGCTGGAGAGCAAGCGCTAGCCACAACCAAACCATCATCGAGGACAAGCTCGCCGTATTCGTGGCAGCCCTACATGATGAGCGTGGTTTCGAACGCAAGCCTTCCTACGACAAGACCGATCGTCAGTACCTCGCTTTCAGGTTCCAGCCAGCTGAGAACACCACCTTCCGCGCTAGCTTCGAAAACTACGAAAACGAGAGCCGTCGCCCGAACACCATCGCTCCTCGCGACACCATCACACCATGGCTCCAGTCCGGACGCCCTGTATGGGACAGCCGCCGCAAGATGATGGTCTATCTCGACAGTGGCAAGGAAGTCGGCCCGTACCTCTTCAATCGAGACGGCTGGGACTCCGAAACTGGGCCCTACGCAGGATACTCGGACGCCAACGTTACGAATCCAGACGGCGCCTACTACTATGGAGACAACGACCTCTGGAGAACCGATTCCGCACTATTCATTGGCACAATTGGTCCGATGTCTGGAACCGCTACGATTCATGTTCAGCCAGACGGAACATACTCCGCGCGTGAAACGAATCTCTGGCGGGATCGCCCTGCGCCAGCTGATGTCGCTGAGGCCAATCTAGACGCCTACTGGAACACGCGTGAAACGCGCATGATGCAGACTATCGTTCCTTGGACGGACGAGTTCTATCCAGGCGCCAGCACCATGAACCCCTTCTACCCAACCGGTCTCATCAATCCCGATGTGTACGATTGGTCCGAAGTCAATATCACCGCTCCAAACTTCCAGAGCCTCGATAACAAGACCTACAACTTCGAGTTCGAGCAAAAGCTTGCAGAGAATCTCTACTTCTCCGCCGGCTGGTTCCGTCAAGACGCTGATTCCCTCGAGAACAACCCGATCTCGAACACCAGCCCGACCACGGTCTCGCTCGACGTGAACATGTACCTGCCGGACGGTTCGGAGAATCCGAACTACCTGAAGCCGTTCATCGACGACTACCGCGCCGACGCCTTCACTCACCCTGAAGAGAACGAAACGCTTCGCGCCCAGATCGCCTACCAGTTCGACTTCACCGATAGCGACAACTGGACCAAGTGGCTCGGTCAGCATCAGCTGATGGGACTGTACAGCGACAACGAACGCAACCGCTACGGCACACGCAGTCGTATCGCCTACTTCGATGAGCCAAACGGCGGCTACCACTACGCCCACAGCCCTGAGCGTCGGGCGGAAATCAACGCCAACTACAGCCTTGGCGCCGACAACTCCGCGATCCGTCGCTACTACTACATCGGTGAGAACGCAAAGGTGACTCAAGGCAACTCGGGTATCGGAGCGGCAGGCTCACTCGAAAACTGGGGTACCGGAGGTCCAACCGACTTCAACTTCGACACCTTCTTCTGGGAAAGCGATACCGGCGGCACCTGGAGAGACGTCCCGGTTGAAATCGGAACGGCGCTTTGGTGGCCAAGCACCAGCCGCAGCCAAATCGAAGTCGAATCGACCAGCGCGGCCCTGCAGAGTCGCTTCTGGGAAAGCCGCATCGTCACTACCCTCGGATTCCGCGAAGACAAGTACGTCGGAAACTCCTACTGGGGCGGACGCGAGGAGCCAGGTTACGAAAACGGTCTTCCGATTGGTGGAACTGACTACTACTTCAACAACAACACCGGCACCGAAGAGCTCTCTGGCAGCACCTCGACCCGCGGTATCGTGTTCAAGGTCACTGAAAACATCAGCTTGACCTACAACGAATCGGACAACTTCAACCCGCCAAATGGAAACTCCACCGACTTCTACGGCAATCCGCTCCCGAAGCCGACTGGTGAAGGCAAGGACTACGGTATCCGCTTCAAGCTGCTGGAAAACAAGCTCCACGCCAGCTTCAACTGGTTCGAGACCACCTCGGCCAACGCTCGTGGCGTTCCAGGCGTATTCGTAGACCGCACCAACCGTATCGACTACAAGTTCATGTTCGCATGGGCCGAAAACGTCGTTCGTATCCGCGACGGCCAAGACCCAACGTCCGAAGATTGGCGCGATGGAGACATCTACCCGCTGACCGACGATCAGAGAGCTCGTATCTGGGACATCATCGGATTGGAAGAAGACTACTTCGACAATATCAACGTCCAGGGTACTCAGGACACCGAGGCCAAGGGCTTCGAGTTCCAGATGGTATACAACCCGATCCCGAACTGGACCATGAAGCTGTCCGGAGGCAAGCAGAACACTTCCTTCAACAACGTCGCTCCACAATGGGAGCCATGGGCCAGCGCTCGCGAGGCCGTTTGGGCCAACGCCACTGCGACAGATATGGCTGAATCCTACACCCTCTTCAATGGAGAGGAGCTCAAGATTCGCAACTTCTGGACCGGCACGAACTACATCAGCGAACTAGACCCGGCCAGCAACAACGGCTGGTTCACCACTGCTGACTACTACCGTCTGACCGTTACCAACGAAATCGCGACTATCCGTAACAAGGAAGGTCAGATCGTTCCAGGTCAGCGCGAATGGCGCGCCAACTTCCTCACGAACTACAAGTTCACCGACGGCAAGCTCAAGGGCTTCGGTATCGGTGGCAGCGCTCGTTGGGAAGAAGCGGCCGCGATCGGCAACTACGGAATCGTTGAGGAGGATGGCGTCATGCGCCAGCCGGACATCAGCCGTCCGATCTACGGTGACTCCGAGTTCCACGTGGACTTCTGGGCTTCCTACGAAATGCCAATCGGCGAGGACAAGAACCTCAAGCTTCAGCTCAACGTTCGCGACGCCCTCGAAGACGGTGGTTTGCAGAAGGTTGCTGCCAACTTCGACGGTTCCGTCTACGGCTACCGCTACCTCGATCCACGTCAGATCTTCCTGACGACCACGCTCGAGTTCTAGCACGATCCTCGTTTACGCACTATTGTTTGATTAGATTTGTTCATTGCCCCTCGCTTCGGCGAGGGGCTTTTTTTGTCGTCGAAATGCGTCCGCGCCGTTGCTCGGATCTTCTGCAAGGCGGCGCGCTGAACCGCCGATTTCGACTCGGCCCGATCGAGTGTCGACTCGGCGCGGCGACCTGCAGCCAGCGCAAAAAAAAGCCCGACGGTTCACGCCGGGCTTTTCGCTTATAAACTCTTATTTGGACTATCGATACAGCGGACCGTAGTTCGCGCAGGCACGGAAATCAGCGCCTTCCAGGTCGGCTGTACCAAATGCCTTCCAGCTGCTTGGCCGCAAGATGCGTTCCTCATCCACGTTGTGCATGTACACGGGAATTCGCAGGATGCTGGCAAGGGTTATGAATCGGTGGCCGACATGGCCGCTGCAGAACGCTCCGTGGTTGGCGCCCCAGCTGTTCATCACTTCATAGCAACTCCGAAACGCGCCTTCGCCTGTTAAACGTGGAGCGAACCAAGTGGTGGGCCAGGTCGGATTCGTGCGCTCGTCCAAGGCAGCGTGAGCAGTCTCAGGCAACTCAACGGTCCAGCCTTCCACAAGCTGCAGCGCCGGGCCAAGCCCTTTGATCAGATTGATCCGCGCCATGGTCACCGGCATGCCTCCTCGCGTGCAGTAGCGCGTGCTCCAACCACCGCCCGGAAAGTACTCCGTGATCGATGGATGCCAGGTGGTCGCTTTCAGACAAGCCTCCACCTCGCTGTCATCGATTTCCCAATACGGCTTCATGGTGGGGTTTCCATCCGCGTCGCTTTGCTGGCCACTGCCATCCAAGGCTGCCGGCCCCGAGTTGATGAGATGCAAGATGCCGTCGCTTGCTTTTCCGTCCAAGACATACCCCGTCACCCGCTTCACCGCCTCCGGGCTCCAGTAGGTGCGCACGTCGGCGAAGACTTGAGCGGTATTGGTGAGCAAGTGACCGAACAGCATCGTGGCTCCGTTCAAAGCATCGTTTTCGGTGGCCACGATATACGGAGCGCGCCTGCCGTTCCAATCGAAGGACGTGTTTAAGATAGCCTCCATGAAATCGCCGTTTGGGAAATAGTCGGTCCACTGGCGCTGTCCTTGAAAACCGCTCGCAATGGCCCCGTGTCCTTGGGCTTGCTCCGGAAAGCCGAGTTTCGCGAGACGAGGATTCCCCACCATCAGATCACGCGCGATCAGCGCCATCTTGACCGAATCCTGCCATTCGCTGTCGAGGGCTTCGCGACTTCTGGTTTTATCGGGCGCGTTGTAGTCGGCGCCTTCGAGGCAGTTTTCTTTCGCCCAAGCAAGAGCCCGTTCGTATTCATCCTGATCATACAATCCAACCTTCATGCGACCGGCGAACTCCGCCATGTCAATCGTCTCCACCCGCATGCCCAGATAGGACTCCCAGAAGTCGGAATCGACCATCGATCCCGCAATGCCCATGGACGTGCCTCCCATCGAAAGATAAGAGCGCCCTCGCATCAGGGCCACCGCCAGGCCTGCTCGGCAAAACTCGACGATCTTGTCCTTCACATCATCCGGAATGCAGTCGTCGCTCGCTTCCTGCACCTCCCGTCCATAGATGCCAAAGGCGGGCAGGCCCTTTTGAGCGTGGCCCGCAAGCGTGGCGGCTAGATAAACCGCTCCCGGCCGCTCGGTGCCATTGAAGCCCCAAACCGCCTTGGGCAGGGTGGGATCCATGTCCATGGTTTCCGAGCCGTAGGCCCAGCAGGGCGTGACGGTGAGTGAAACGCCGACCCGCTCCTTGCGAAAGACTTCCGCGCAGGCCTGAGCCTCCGCCACCCCACCGATGCAGGTGGGAGCGATCACGCACTGCACAGGAGAGCCGTCCGGATAGCGCAGCTCTTCACTCAACAGCTTCGCCACGAGCTCAGCCTGTTTCTGGGTTTGCTCTTCCAGGCTTTCCCGAACGCCGCCATAGCGACCATCGATCGCTGGGCGGATGCCGATACGGGGCAGATTCTGAAAAGCGTTCACGGTTGGGGATGCTTCAAGGGGCATGTCAGGAGTTTCTCAAATTGATTCGAAATCAGGAATAGTCATTCCTTGCATACCTGCCAATTTCTGATCTTTCTTGCTTTGTGCTTCTGACCAAAGGCCAACGCAGCCCCGTCGAGTTCGCGACCAAGGTCGCGGAGTCCCGGTATTTCTGCGTCCCTAGCAAACACAGCCGCGACGAGTTCGTCTACCTTGGAGGATTCGAGAAATGCGAGCGCGACTTTCTGCTGGAACGCGATACCTTTCCATTCTTAACCTTGGAGCTCATCACCAGCGGCAGCGGATCACTTTCCTTGGGGGATAGAAAACACCAGGCGAGCCCTGGCATGTGCTTCTGCGGCGGTCCGGACATCGCCTTCCAGCTTCAATCGGACAACAAGGATCCACTGGAGAAGTTTTTCATCGTCTTCGGTCGCGACGCCTTCCCAGCGCGCACCCACCCTAAAGAATTGTATCCAGGTTGCGTATACCAGGGCGTGGATCCGATGGTGCTTCGAAAATGGGGCGAGCTCATATTGGAGGAAGGCATCTCACAATCCTCGCGCTGCTCGGAAAACGTCTCCTCGCTGATCGACGTGCTTATCCGCAAGATCAGCGACGATGCTGAGGAATCGCTGCCCGCCCAAGGGACCGACGCTCTGGTCGCGAAAGCCCTACGCGTCATCGACAGCGGCTTTCAAACCATTCGCAGCGCTCAAGAGCTCGCCGACCTGCTCGGCGTCTCCCCCGAGCACCTTTGCCGCGCCTTTCGCCGCAGTCAGCACGCCACTCCCTATCAGGTGCTGACGCGGCGCAAGATGGCCCATGCCTGCACGTTGCTCAAACTCAGCCCGCTCACCATCCAGGAAATCGCCGACTCTGTGGGCTTCAGTGACGCCTTTCATTTCTCGCGGGCCTTCAAGAAGCAATACGGCATGCCGCCCAGCGGGATGCGCCGCAGTGTGAAATAGAGATCCCCGCCGAAAACAATCCCCTTCTGTATGGCGGGGCGTTGACCCGCCACTCTGGCTTGTCACCTCAATGCGGCGACCCTCAGAGCCTCATTTGCAATCGTAGTTATTTCTCGCCTACGCGACCGGCGTCACACCCTTTTTTACCAGAATGTTTCCGTACTTCGCCAACTCGCCAGTCATGACCACTGCGAACGCGCTCTTGGCTCGTTCGTAAAATGCGAAGCGATCGATTCGCTCCGGAGCCAAGGCGTTGGGATGGCTTTTTCTCACCGCGGCAAGGTAGCGCGCTTCCACCGCTGGCTCGAGCTGGTCACCCTCCACAGCGCTCATCATGGCCAGCGGGCGTTCCACGTATTGGTCCAAGGCCAGCAATGGCATTACTCCCTCCAGCAGCGCGGCGATGGGCAAGCCATCCGCCCTCAACACCGGGGGCCCCAAGCTGTGCCCGGGGAAATGGGCGTCCGCGAAGACGATTTCATCGCCATGCCCCATGCGATGCAGGGCGGCCAGCAATTCGGGAGAAACGAGCGGAGAGATTCCTATCAGCATTTTGAATACAATAGCTAAAGCTAAGCTGCGCTTCGATTGGCGCTCTTGCCAATCAACCGCTGGGCGAAGAAGCCGTAGAGAGCGATGATCACGAAGCAAACCAAGGGCAAGACGAAGGAAACGCGAACCGACTCCAGCATACGCCCCCCGATCTCCATTCCCTCGCCATCGATCAAGGCTCCCTGCCAATTCGGCATGAGAGCTCCCCCCACGATCGCGAAGATCAGGCCTGCCGAGCCGAGCTTGGCGTCATTGGGCGTCAGCCCGTCCAAGGCGATGCCGTAGATGGTGGGAAACATAAGCGACATGCATCCCGAGACGCCCACCAGACAGTAGAGGCCCGGCATTCCATGAAGAAAGATGGCTCCGAGAATCAAGCAGCAGGCGCCGACGGCCAAGCAGCCGAGCAGCAAGCCAGGCTGCAGGAAGCGTAGCAAAAAGGTGCAGATGAATCGGCTGGTGAGAAACAGCACCATGGCCACGATGTTGTAGTTTTGCGCTTGGGCCGCAGACAGTCCCACCAAGGTCATCCCGTAGTGGATGATGAAGGTCCAGCACATGATCTGCGCCCCGACATAAAAGGTCTGGGCGACCACTCCTCCGAGATACCTGAAGTTGCAGAGATGCCGCACAAGAGGACCGAGGGCCAACTGCTCCTTCTCCTCGCCCATGTCAGGCAGTTTGGATACAGCGAAAATCGCGAAGATGATCGCCACGACGCAAGCGATGGCGATGTACGGCATGGTGACGACGCCCAAGTCGTGCGACACGATTTCCTGATAGGCTTCCGGGTTCGCTTGGGTGAAGGTTTCCCACGCCTCGTTAATTCTTCCATCAACCTCGCTAGGCAGCATTTCAGCGTACTCCGGGTGGGCTTCCCGTTCCACGTTTCGAAATTCCGCCACCTGCAGGCTGGGCAGCACGAACATGCTCGCGACCACCATGCCGGTGAGCGAACCCATCGGGTTGAAGGCTTGGGCGAGGTTCAAGCGCTGCGTGGCGGTGCGGGAGTCTCCCAAGGCCAAGACGTACGGATTGGCGCTGGTCTCCAGAAACGCCAGCCCGAAGGTCAGCACGTAAAAACCCACCAGGAATACGTTGAAGCTCATGAAATGGCTGGCCGGCAAGGTCAGCAACGCCCCGATCGCGTACAGACCCAGGCCGATCAGGATGCCGGATTTGTAGGAGATTTTACGAATCACCAAGGCCGCTGGGATGGCCATGGTCGCGTAGCCCCCGTAAAACGCCCGCTGCACCCAGGCGCTTTGCTCGTTGCTGATGATGAAGATCTCCTTGAAGGCCCGCACCAAGGGGTTCGTCACGTCGTTGGCGAAGCCCCATAAGGCGAAGAGCGTGGTGACCAGGATAAATGGGTAGATGAATTGGGCAGGCACCACGCGAGGCTTAGCTGCAGTTTCTGCGTCAGGACGAGGCGGAGGGGCGATCGACATATCGGTATTTCGGGGCTTCTTGGTGGTAGGGAAAAGGGACTTTCGCGATCCCAGCGGGATGCTGCGTCGGGGCGAGGGCGAAAAGCGGGGGGTCCTCCGCGAGGGCAACTGGGAAAACGATTAAAAAAAAGGGGGGGCGACGCTCCATCAAGACTATCCGAATTGCCCCGCGAATGGAATAGCCGCTTTTGACCTGGGCATGGACAAATTTGCTTCCGCGAGCTTTGCGCCATTATGTAGAAGAATGCCCCGATAGGCGCTATCCGCTCTTGCCAAACGAAGAAACTCGCTGCATTCGTTGCCGCTTTTGCCACCAAGGACCATCCATGAAACGCAACGACGACATTCGCAACATCGCCATCATCGCCCACGTCGACCACGGGAAAACCACGCTCGTCGACCGGCTCATGCAGGAAGGCGGAGTCTACCGCGAAAATCAAGCGGTGGCGGAGCGGGCCATGGACTCCATGGACTTGGAGCGCGAAAAAGGCATCACCATCAAGGCCAAGAACACTTCCGTGCACTGGCGTGGCAAGACCATCAATATCGTGGACACCCCGGGGCACGCCGACTTCGGCGGCGAAGTCGAGCGCGTGATGAAGATGGTGGACGGCGTGCTGCTACTGGTGGACGCCAAGGACGGACCGCAGGCTCAGACCCGTTTCGTGCTGCGCAAGGCCCTCAGCCACGGGCTCAAGCCCATCGTGGTCATCAACAAGCTGGACCGCGAACACGCCGACCCGCACCGCGTGCACGACCTGGTGCTGGAGCTCTTCCTCGCTCTCGACGCGGACGAGGACCAGTTCAACGCTCCCTTCATCTACGGCTCCGCCAAAAACGGGTTCGCGGTTCGCGATCTTGACGACGAGCGCAAGGACATGACTCCACTTTTCGAGACCATTCTCGAACACATTCCCGCCCCCGAAGCGGACACCGACGGCGAGTTCAAGATGCTGGTTTCCAACATCGACTGGGACGACTACGTAGGCCGCGTGGCCATCGGCAAGATCCTCAGCGGCAAGGTCGCGAAAGGCAACACCATCTACCGCGTGAAGGAAGACGGCTCCCGCGAGCGCATCAAGGTCACCAAGGTGTTCGAATACAGCGGCATGGCCTCCAGCGAGTCCATCGAGGGCTTCGCCGGCACGATCGTGGGCGTGGCGGGATTCGAGGAAGTGGATATCGGCGAAACGCTCTGCAAGACCGAATCCCAGGAGCCCCTTCCCTTCATGGAGATCGACCCGCCGACCATCATGATGCAATTCGCGGTCAACGATGGTCCATTGGCAGGCCGCGACGGCAAGCTTGTCACTTCCCGCCAGATTCGCGAGCGCCTGATGCGCGAGATGAAGACCAATATCTCCATCCTGGTGGAAGACGGCGAGACCAGCGGCGTGTTCAACGTTTCCGCCCGCGGCGCCATGCAGATCGCGGTGCTAGTCGAAACCATGCGCCGCGAAGGCTACGAAGTGCTGGTTTCCCGCCCCACCGTCATCACCAAGAAGGTCGACGACGTGACTTGCGAGCCGTTCGAAACCCTCTGGATCGAGCTGCCGGAAGACTGCATGGGCGGCATCATGGAAAACCTCAACAACCGCCGCGGCATCATGACCAACATGGAGACCCGCAACGGCATCGTCTTCATCGAGATGGAAATCCCCACCCGAGGCATCATCGGTTTCGAAATCGACCTGGTGAACGCCACCAGCGGACACGGCATCATGTCGCATCTTTTCCTCGAGTACCGCCCCATGGTTGGCGAAATCGTCACCCGCAAGACCGGCACCCTCGTCTCCATGGACAACGGAAAAACCACCGCCTACTCGCTGGCGGCCCTGGAAGACCGCGGCAAGCTCTTCGTCGGCGCCGGGGCCGAAGTCTACGAAGGCATGATCGTGGGCGAAAACCCGCGCCAGGGCGAGATCCCGGTCAATCCGACCAAGGCCAAGCAGCTGACCAACTTCCGCTCGCAAGGCGAAGGAAAGGGCATCCAGCTCAGCCCGCCGATCCAGTTTTCGCTGGAACGCTCCATCGAATACATCGCTAACGACGAATTCGTGGAAGCGACGCCCAGCCACATCCGGCTGCGCAAGCGCATCCTCAACGCCACCCTGCGCAAGCGGGCAGCGCGCTAGAGTAGCGCAAGGCAGATTAGCTACATAGCTGCGTTCGAGAGCGACGCCGTCAGGGAAGGCGCGTCTCCATCGATTTCCATAGCGGCGTTGTCTTCGAGTGTCGTCGAGCACTCGCTCCTCGGTACTGCGAAACGCGCTCAATCCTCTGCGGCTGGGCAGGCGAGCGTCTCGCTCGACTTCGCTAACGGGAGATTTGGCGGGTCGGCGCCCCGCCCTACAGAAGGCGATTTAGCAGGTCGGCGCCTCATCCTACAGATGGCGATTTGGCGGGTCGGCGCCCCGCCCTACAGAAGTCCAAGAATCTGTAGGTCGCCGCGTCGAGGCGACATCCTACCCTAGCGGATCTCCTTGGCGATCAGGGAGTCCTCGGCGGAGTAGTTGAAGGTTTTTCCGGCATATTCCGGCGGCGGATTCTTGCGGTACCATTCCACTGATTCGGCGAGCCCGTCGTAGTAGTCGCCTACTTCCTTGTATTCGAGCTCGCTGCGAATGAGGTGGGAATCGATCTCCAGGTCCTGAGCGAAATCGCCAGGCGTTTTCATGTAGTCGGGCAACTCCTCGTCGGAAACCACACCAACGCGCCCTTCCCAGCCAAACACGGTGCCGAGGTGCTCGATGCGCTCCAACATGGTGGGCGTTTTCAGCTCCGCCACATTGTAGATCCGCTTCTTGTCGCTTACGCTGGCGGCCGCCAAGGCCACCGCTCGGGCCGCGTCCTTCACGAAAAGATGACTCCATTTCCAGTTGGCCTGGCAGGCCCCTACGATGACGTGCGGCCGCTCGTCGATCATGCGAACCAACATCGGGTAGAAGCGGCGTCGAAAGTCGTTTGGCCCATAGAGCGGCGCCAACCGCAGGATGGTGCTGGGAATGCGACAGTTTTTGATGATCTTTTCCACCGCCAGCTTGTCGCCGGAGTCTTCCTCCTTCAAGGGCGCCGTGCGCAGCGGAGAGCTTTCGTCGATCGGCACCGCCACCGAAGGTCCGGGCTCGGTTTCCCGCAGTCGGGCGTGAGCGAGATAGACGTTGGTATTGCTGGTGACGACGATCTGCGAAACCACGCCATCAAAGGTCTCCACGAAGGCACGAGCCTCGTCGGCGTTGTTGGCGGAAAGATGAATCGCCACGTCCGGTTCGAACTCGACGCACTCTTCCCGATAGAAACCCAAGGAGGCCTTGTCGCCCATGATATGCGTCACATTCGGCGCCACACCAGCGGGAGGAGGATTGTTATCGAGGAAAGCGACCTCGTGCTTGGCGTACACGAGCTCTTCGACGACTTTGGGACCGAGGAATTGTCCACTACCGATTATCAGGCACTTCATTCGCGGGGTGTCACTGTTGGAGTAATGCTTTGGTAAAGTGCAGCGGGGGGCACGCTATCGCAACTTCATATTTCCCCTTATCGACCAGCTTTCTCGTTGAATAAGGCCCCGACCCGATTATCTCCCACCAAATGGCGAAATTCCCCAAATCAATCTCCCTCATCATCTTGTCGAGCGCCTTGCTCGCTCTCCTCTCCGGCTGCGCCAAGAAGGAAACCCAGCTGCATGCCACCATCGAAACCAGCATGGGCGACATCGTGGTAAAGCTGCTCGACCAGCAGGCCCCAAAGACCGTGGCCAACTTCGTAGGCCTGGCGGACGGCACGCGATTGCTGGAGGATGGACAGCCGGTTTCCGAAGCGGAGCCCTTCTACGACGGACTGATCTTCCACCGCGTCATACCCGACTTCATGATCCAAGGCGGTTGTCCGCAGGGAAACGGCATGGGCGGCCCGGGATACACCTTCGAGGATGAGACCTATACCGAAGGCGAGCCCATCACCGGCCCCATCCCCGACATCGACACCGCGGAATACGTTTTCGAACAACTCGTGGTGCCGCACCTGCGTCAGCATCAGGGCAACAGCCCCATACCGGAAATCGCCGAGCTGTTTGGAAAACTCCGTGAAGCCCAGTCTTTCGAGCCGATGGTCGGGATGGAAATGGCGGACATCGCCAAGCCGCTCGGCTTCGAGGGCGAGCTCAAGACCCGAGGCGAGCTCATCGACAGCGTGCGCTACGGCACCCTTTGCATGGCCAACGCCGGTCCCAATACCAACGGCTCCCAGTTCTTCATCGTGACCAAGGAAGGCGGCGCCCCGTGGCTCGACGGCAAACACACCGTATTTGGCGAGGTCATCTCCGGCATGGACGTGGCTCTGGCCATCCAAAACGTGGAGCGCGGTCCCCAGGACAAGCCGCTGGAAGACGTGGTCATCAAGAGCATCAGCGTGGAAACGGTCAAAGTGAAGGTCGAGGAGCCCGAGAAGGAATAGGATCTCACCCAGGTTCGCCGCCTCAACGCGGCGACCTACAGATTTCCCCCAAACGCCGCCTCAGCGCGGCGTTCTACCCCCCTGTAGACCGGGGCGTCGACCCGGCCAATCCATCGTCAAGCCCCACCCACACGCCTGCTCGCTAGAACAGCTCGTCTCCGCGGTTCCTGTTTCGTCGCTGAAAGCGGCGGTCGATTTCCCCTGCCCCGATCTCGATAAGCGACGGGCGTCCGTCGGGATCGGTCAGAGGTTTCTGGCAGGCGAAGAGCCGCTCCAGCAGCCGGTCGAGATCCTCAGAGCGCGGCTCCTCCCGCAGGCGACGCACCTTGGCCGCAGCCCGCTTGGCGATCAGATCCACCGCCACGCCTTCCTTATCCGGCGAAAGCGAGCCTTGACGCAGCATGGCGACCAGCTCCTTGAGAAACTCCTCCGCATCCTTCTCCTCCAGCCAGGTCGGCACGCCTTCGATACGAAAGAAATTTCGCCCGAAGGGAGCCACCTCGAAGCCGAGGCGCTCGAAGAAGGGCAAGGCCTCCTCCAAGGCTGCCGACGAAACGGGATCCAGCTCCACGGGCTGAGCCAAGAGCAATTTCTGGCAGTGAACCTTGTGGGTTTCGAAGTCCGTCAAGAGCCCTTCGTACAAGACGCGCTGCTGAGCGGCCTTCACGTTGAGTAGCACCACGCCAGAGCCAGTGTCAAAAACTGCGAATTCACCCTGAGCCCACCCCAAATAGCTCCAGTTTCTTTCCTGGCGCACGGATTCCGCTTCGCTCGGCGACTCGACTTTCCGGTCCTTTCCAAGCGACGGCTGGGGGGCCGCAGGCGGCTTGTTCCCTTCCGGAGCTTTCTTCGCTGGAGCGGGCGGGTCCGATTGAACTAGGCGACGGCGAGCGGGAGGTGGCGAAGACGACGCTTTTCGGGCTGGCGTTTCGGAGGAGGTCACGTCGCGCGCCTCGTCCAGCCTCTTCGGCAGTCGCGGCGCCGCCGGCTTGGTTTCGACCCTCGTGAAGTCTCCCAAGCTCTCGGTCTCGTCCTTGAGAGCGTTCAGTATGGTCCGCACCGCGAATCCGCGAGCTTTGGCCTCCTCGCGAAAACGGATTTCCTTTTTGGCCGGATGCACGTTCACATCGACCCGCTCCGGCGCGATCTCCAAAAACAGGAACGCCACGGGGTAGCGGCCTTTGGGAATGTGACCGTAGTAGGACTCCACCAAGGCGTAGCTTAACGTCTTGTTTTCCACCGGCCGATTGTTGACGAAAAACAGCATCTCGTGGCGACTGGAGCGTGAAAAGTTCGGCTTGCCGATCAGTCCGCGCAGCCGCATCCCATCCTCCTCCGCGTCGATCTCCAGCACCGAATTCGCGATCTGCCTGCCAAAGATCGCTCCCACCCGACTCTTGAGGCTGTCCCCTGCAGCGGATTCGAACAGGATCCTCCCATCGTCCAGCAAGGTGAATCCAACATTTGGATGCGCCAGCGCGTAGAGACGCACGCAATGAACGATGTGGGCAGCTTCGGTAGCCACGCTTTTCAAGAACTTTCGCCGAGCAGGAACAGTGTTGAAAAGCTTGCTGATCGACATGCGAGTCCCTTGCGGCATGCCGCAGTCACGGGTGTGCAGCATCCGCCCCCCATCGATCAGGATCTCCGTCCCTGCCTCGTTCTCCGCATCTCGCGTCTGCATCTGAAATCTGGATACGGACGCGATAGAGGGAAGAGCTTCGCCGCGAAACCCCATGGTGGTCAGGCAGTCGAGATCTTTCGCCAGGCGGATCTTGCTGGTGGCATGGCGCTCGAGGGACAGCAAGGCGTCCTCGCGGCTCATGCCGCAGCCGTTGTCTTCGATGCGCATCAAGCTGGTGCCGCCATTGCGAAACTCCACCTCGATGCGCGTAGCCCCTGCGTCGATACTGTTCTCCACCAGCTCCTTCACCACCGAAGCCGGGCGCTCGATCACCTCGCCCGCCGCGATCTGGTTGGCTACCTGATCTGGGAGTACCTGTACTTTAGCCATCTAAGCGAAAGCGTTTCTCTTGGGTAAAACGACGTGAGCGGGAGGAGCTCGGGCCTAGCCGAGACTCTTCTTCCACTTGGCAAGCTGCTTGCGGATCTGCTTGGGACCTGGCATGCCAGCGCCTTCGCGGGCTTTCATGGCGCGCTGCAGATCGAAGACCTCCATCCAGTCGTCGCCCATCTTCGGGTGCAAAGCCTTGGCTTGATCGTTGGGAATCTCGTTCAGCGGGCAATCCAGCTTCTCGCCCAAGGCCACCAGAGCGCCGACCACGTGATGCGCCTCGCGGAACGCCACTCCCTTGTTGACCAGATAGTCCGCGAGATCCGTAGCGAGTAGTGCCGGATCGGATACGGCAGCAGCGCACTTTGCCTCGCGAAACTCCATGCCCTCGACCGTGCCGGTGAGCACGTCCAGAGAGATGGAGAGCTGATCGAAGCTGTCGAAGACCTGCGGCTTGTCCTCCTGCAGGTCGCGATTGTAGGTCAGCGGCAAGCCCTTCACCATGACGAAGAGGCTTTGCTCGTTGCCGATGATGCGGCCAGACTTGCCGCGCAAGAGCTCCAGAGAGTCTGGATTCTTCTTCTGCGGCATCAGGCTGGAGCCCGTACAAAAGGCATCCGGGAGAGAGACGTAGGAAAACTCTGACGAATTCCAGATGATCACGTCTTCCGCCACGCGTGAGATGTGAGTGGCCGTCACCGAGCAGGCATGAGCGAAATCGAGAAACAGGTCGCGATCCGCCACCGCGTCCATGCTGTTTGGGGTCACCTGCGGCTTGCCGCGAGCGTCGACGAAGCCGAGGGCCTTGGCGGTGAACTCGCGATCGATAGGCAAGGTAGTGCCCGCGATGGCTCCGGATCCGAGCGGGCACCAGTTGGCATTCTCGTAGACGCGCACGAAACGCCCGATGTCGCGGCCGAACATTTCCACGTACGCCAGCAAGTGATGAGCGACTGATACCGGCTGAGCGCGTTGGAGATGCGTGTATCCAGGTATGAATACATCCTGATTCTTCTCGGCGATGGTCAGCAAGGCCCCGAGGAGCCGTTCCAGCTTAGCCACCATTTGGCCGCAGGCATCCTTGAAGAACAAGCGAACATCCGTAGCCACTTGATCATTACGACTGCGAGCGGTATGCATCTTCGCCGCGGCGGGAGTGATCTTGGTCAGCAGCTGCTCGATGTTCATATGAACGTCCTCGAACTCCGCCTTCCACTCGACCTCGCCCTTGGCGATCCTTTTCGCCAGAACCTCGAGTCCCTTGTGAATATCGCGCAGCTCCTTCTTGGTAAGCAGGCCGATGCTTTGCAGCATCGCGGTGTGAGCCTTGTTCACCTCGATATCGTAGGGAGCCAATCGCTTGTCGAACGACACGGATTCGCCGAAGGCCAGCATCAATTCCGCTGGCCCTTTCGAAAAACGTCCACCCCAAGTTGCTTGAGCTTTCTTCGCCATGCAGCACAGGCTTCGAATCGCTCCACGTTTAGCAACAGGAAAGTTTCGCTTAACTCGCCGTGCCCGAGCTCAGTCCGTGGCGAAGCTCACCGATTCCAGGCCCGCCATCGCGCAGGCGTCCAAAACCTTGACCACGCTCTGGTGCGGCGTCTGGTCCGCGGGAGCTAGCGTGACTTTCGCCTCCGCCCCTCCCAATTCGGAGGCTTCGCGAAAGCGACTCAGCATTTTCGCCAGCTCCCAATAGCGAGCTGCGTCGGCGCCGTCGTAGGGGTAGCCATTCACCCAGGCCCGCCCTTCGGCGTCGACCTCCACCACCTGATCGTCCGGAAAATCGATCGGTTCGCTTGCAGCCACTTTAGCCGGGAGAGCGAAGCCCACGTCCGCCTCCTGCCGCTGGATGCTGGAACTGACCATGAAATAGACCAGCAGGAGGAAAACCACATCGATCATGGGGGCGATAGGCAGCTCCCCGAGGCTGGCCCGTGTCCGTTTTCCTTTGATCGATACCGCCATCGCTCTGCTCACCCCTCTCCTTGATAGGTGGCGTAAAGGTAGTGTTCCACGCCCGCCTCCGCAGCCCGCTTCATGGCCGACTTGATGTGGAGAAACGGCGTGTCCTTGGCCGCCCGGATGCGCAGTTTCGCCGCAGGCGTCTCTTGGCGAAACCGAACCAGCAGCTGGTCCAGCTCCTCCTCGGCCAACGGTTTTCCGCCCAGGAAGTAGCGCCCTTGCGAATCGATGCTCAAGATGAAGCGATGCGAAAGGTCCTTCGGCACTTCGCTGCTGGGCGATTCCGGCAGATCGAGCTCGAGCTTGCTGCCGGCCTGCGACATGGCGCTAGCCGTCATGAAGAAGACCAGCAAGAGAAACACCATGTCGATCATGGGAGCCATGGAAACGCCGGCGATGCCTCGGGAGCGCTTACGATTTCGTATCCGGACCGCCATGACAATAGCCTACCAAGGCAGCGGCTCGCCGTTGTAGTCGATGAAACGTCCGCTGTCTTCAAGCGTCAGCTTCTCGAAGCTGGCCCGCAGGGAGCTGACCGACTCCTCGACATCCAGAGCGGCTTCCTGACCGCCCATGTCCGTCTTGACCCAACCGGGATTGAAAGCCACCACCGTGATCCCCTTCTCGCGAAATCGCGGAGCCATCTGGGCCACCACCATGTTCAGACCGGCTTTGCTCGCGGCGTAGGTCCCAGTGGGGCCGCCAAAGTCGATTCCCATGCCGAAAGAGCCGAGACCGGACGAGATGTTCACTACCTTCGCCCCTTTCGCTAGCAAGGAGGCGAAGGACTGCATGACCATGGCAGGTCCCACCACGTTGGTGCGCAGGGTGCGGGTGAAGGTTTCGCATCCCCATTCCCCTACTGGCTCCGGATATAGCACGCCTGCGTTGTTGATGAGCAGATCGATGGATACGCGACGCTCCTTCAGCAAGGATACCAAGGAAGCGATCGAAACCGGATCGGTCACGTCCAAGGCGGCGATATCCACCCCCTGATGGCTTTGCTTGAGGTGCAGAAGCGCGTTGGCGGCTTCGGGTTCGCGACAGGTGGCGATCACGTAATCTCCAGCTTCCACATACTGGCAAGCCAACTCCAGGCCAATGCCGCGATTGGCCCCGGTTACAAGAATGGTTCCCATGTCGCTCACGCTAGAAAACTTCGCCTCGGCATGAAAGCATTTTCTTGGGGACAACCCTCAACTAAGCGGCTCATTTGCCCGGTACCCAAAAATCCTTCCAGCCCAGCTCGGCCGCTTGAATGGACTCCAGGCGACGACGAAGCACTGACGGCTCCAACTCCTGCGATCCGCCTGAGCTAAAGACGATCTTCGCTCCCGCGGAGCTGGCGTTTCGCAGGGCCACGGTCGACGGGAGCGTGGTGTCATCCGTCACCAACAGCAGGAGCGGCGGAGCTTCGGCAAGATCCGCGTCGATCAGCGAAACTCCGTATTTGCGAGCTTGATACAGGCTGACTGGATTCAGTTCCACCCCGATATCGATCAATGGAATGTTATCGTTGGAGAAACGCGTTATCAGTTCATCGAGTTCCGAATCCTGCAGAGCTTGACCAGCGGAAGAGAGGTCGTCGGGCAGCAATCGAACCTCGATGGTTCGATAGCGGACCACGCTGCCGGGATCGTGAGCCTGCAAGGCGAACGTCCCCTCTCCCAGCAAACGCCGTTTCTTATCGTCCGGACGCCAGGGGCTTTCCGGCTCAGTGTATTCGCAAATCAGGGCGCCGTCGATGTAGGTCTGGATGGTTTTTCCCTGCACGCGTATGCGGTAGTCGAACCACTCCCCGTCGCGAGCGGGGCTTTGCCAGGTGTTTCGCACAGCGTAGATGCTGCCGGTCATCTTGTGCTCGATGTAATTGCTCGGTCCCTCCGGGTTGGAGTTCGCGACCTGGCACTCGTACCCGTCGGCAGGCCAGCCTGCGTCTTGAAACGTAGTGTGAATGTAGATACCGGAATTCGATCCCGGCTCGGTCATCACTTCCGCGCGCAGCTCGAAGTTCTTGAAATTCGCCTCCGCGACCTCCCCGGCGTAGAACAGGTGGGAGCGATTTCCGCGCGTGACGATCGCCCCCTCTTCGATCGCCCACGAGTCGGGGTTCTCATTGGCTTTCCAGCCAGCAAGGCTCGTCCCGTCGAATAGAGGGATCCATTTCGATTTTGGCTTGGCGATGAGCGAAGTCGATGCGGCGCACAGGCAAGCAAGCAGAAGCAAGGGGAGCGATTTCATGATTTGGGGCAGGTTAGGAAAAACGATGTCAACGGTCTACTCGGAGCGAGGCAATTGCAACCTCTCAAGGCGCTGGGACGGGAAGCGCCCAAAAAAACGCCGCCTATCGGCCAAACGCCGCCTTTGCCGCGGCAAGCCCGGCCGAATAAAGCTCGACAAGCCGATCATAGGTTTCGTTTGCCGCCTCGTCGATCTCACGCTTCGCAGGGTCCGCGTCGAAGGCTGCGATGGTCTGGCGAATGCCCTGCTCGAAGCGAGTGGTCGCCATGAAATCCGGCACAAAGCGTTTTATCTTGCTGTTGTCCATCACCACCGACGTGACCTTGTCGCCCAGCAGAGTGCCCTCCATCTCAGGCAAGCAGGCGATCAGGAAATCGCTCGCGATGTGCACTAGCTTGGGTTCGTCCACCCCAGCCGCTCGGGCCGTGGCGCGGTAGATTTGATCCCAGGTTAGCACCTCGTCCGAGGTGATGTGAAAGGCGTGCCCGATCGCGGAATCGTTTCCGAGCAGCCCCACCAACCCTTTGGCGAAATCGGTGTTGTGGGTGATGGTCCACAGCGACGTGCCATCGCCCGGCACAATCACCGGTTTTCCCTTTCGCATGCGATCGACCACCGTGTAGGATTTTTCCCAACTGTTGATCGCGAGCGGGATGACGGTGTCTCCAAATGTCAACGACGGTCGAACAATGCTCGCTGGAAAGCGTCGCTCGCGAACCGCCTTCATCAGCGCCTCCTCGCAAGCGATCTTGTTTCTCGAGTAGCTCCAAAACGGGTTGTCGAGAGGCGTCGACTCGGTCACACGAAAATCCCTCACCGGACGCTGGTAGGCGCTGGCAGAGGAAATGAAAACGTAGTGGCTCGTCCTGCCCGCCAACAAATCCATTCGTTGCGCCATCTGCGACGGCTCGAAACAGACGAAGTCCACAACCGCATCCCAACGCCGCCCCCTCAAACCCTGCTGCGCCGCCGATGGGTCGTTGACGTCGCACACGATTTGCTCAGCGCCTTCGATCTCGAAGCGACGCCCACGATTGAGAACGGCGACCTCGTGCCCCTTCGCCACCGCCAACTTAACGCACGCGGCGCTGATGATTCCCGTCCCTCCGATAAAAAGCGTTTTCATGTTGAGCAGGACGATAAACCAGTTTCGGTCGTTTAGAAACCTTCTCAAACGCTCGCCCTAATGAGAACGAAGACGCTTTACACGCAGGCGGCACCTTTTAGAACGATCATACTATGAATGCGGTCTTCCAGCAGACGATCCGAGTGGACGCCTCGCACATCGACGCCAACGGCCACGTGAACAACGTCACCTACCTGCAGTGGATGCAAGACGTGGCCCATGCCCATTCCATCGCGGTTGGATACGACGATGCCAAGCTGGAGCAGATGAACGCCACTTGGTTCATCCGCTCGCACTTCGTCAAATACCACCGTCCTGCGATGGAGGGAGATACGCTGATCGCCTACACCTGGCCCAGTCGGGCTCGCCATTTCAACGCCCTGCGCAAGTACAAGTTCGTGCGCCAATCCGATGGGGCCACTATCGCCAGCGGAGAATCGGATTGGGTCTATATCGACCGCGGCACCGGCCGGCCTCGAAAGATCGAGCAGGAGATGCTGGATCGTTTTCCAATGGTGCCAGCTGAACGTGAGCCCTAAGCTCGAAGTCAAGCGACCGGAACGGAACGTCCGCAACCTCGCTCTCTTTCTAAAAACGAAAAAGCGAGCCCCCGCAAGAGGCTCGCTTTGAAAGTCTAGGCTTCGGTTCGGATCGCCGTCCCTACCAGAACACCACGTAGAGACCGATGGTCGCTACCACGACCACGACGCCCCAGAACTTGGCGATCGGGGAGGTCTCGAGAGCGATCTCCTTGTTTTCCGGCATTTCGACGGGCTTTGCCATTGGGCTCACTTTGGTGAGGATGGCGCCGACGATCAGCACGATGAAGAAGCAGACCGCCATGCGGTCGAGGAAGGCCATGGAGTCTGAGTACCACCAGCCATTGGAGACCAGCCAGGGACCAAGGGCCCACTTGAACAGACCGTAGGCCACTACATTGGTGGCTATGCCCACGGCGCCGAAATAGCGCGGCGTGCGCGGCGAGAAGAAGCCAAAGATGAAGACCGCGAGAATGCCCGGCGAGATGAAGCCCTGAAACTCTTGGATGTAGGCGAAGATGCTTCCGAAATTATCGAGTTTCGGGGCGACCAGCCCTGCCAGTATCACGAATACGACTACGAAGAACCGTCCGACCTTCACCAGCTTCGACGGATCCTTCTGTCCGGAGAACTTGGCATAGAGGTCCATCGTCGCGATGGTCGAAGCGGAGTTGAGCATGGACGCCAGCGAGCTGATCACCGCTCCACAGAGAGCCGCCAGCACGAACCAGGAGATCCATGGATACGGGCGAATCAGATTGCGTACCAAGACCGGAAAGGCGGAGTCGTAGTCGTAGCCAACGAGCTTGTTCGCCACGGTGACGCTGCTGTCCTTTTTCGTCGCGGCAATCGCGAGCTCGTTAATTTTGCTCGCGAGTTCATCCGGAGGTAGCGAGCTGAAATCGACATCAGACGCCCCTGCCAATGTGAGGTTCTTGGCAGCGGCCTTCATGGCGAGATCCGGCTGGAGTTCCACAAACGCTTCATCCACCTCGAAAACCACGCTCGCTTCCGCCGACGAAAACGTTCTCAGATTTCGCTCCGCAGCCGACTCGTGCAAGTCGCCGCTAAACAAGTTGAAAGCGAGTATCCCCGGAATCACTACAACGAAGGGAATGATCAGTTTCAAGAAGGCCGCAAACACGATTCCCTTTTGCCCTTCCGCCAAAGACTTGGAGCCGAGGGTTCGTTGAACGATGTACTGGTTCAGTCCCCAGTAGAAAAAGTTCGGGATCCACAGGCCGATCAGCAATGCTGTCCATGGAATGTCGGAGTCCTCCTTGGGGCGAACCATGTGCACCTTGCCACCGGAGCCATTGGGACCGTTTTTCGCCACGGCCTCCCCGTCCACTCCATCGTTGAGCAACATGAAGCGCTCCCATGGACCGGCCGCTTCCAGATCTTGCACCGTCGCGTTGGAGTTCGCCACCTTGGTCGCGATCAGCTCCTCAGCAGGCGTTTCCGAGAGCACGCTGAAAGCGAAAAACGCGACGACCACGCCGCCCAAGACCAAGGCCACGCCCCAAATCAGGTCGGTCCAAGCGCAGGCCTTCAAACCGCCGATGAATACGTAGACCGCCGCGAAGATGGCGATCAGCCAGCACATGGCGGTGAGATTGCTGATCACCGGAACGTCGTTGTAGTATTCGGAAACGAACTTCGCACCGGAAAAGATGACCGACGAGGTGGTCACGAACACCAGGGTCACGATGGCCGGGATGGCCATGGCCATGCGAGCGACGCCGTCGAAGCGGTATTGGAGAAATTCGGGGATGGTGTAGAGACCCGCTTTTAGAAAACGAGGCAGGAACCAGAAGGCCACCACGATCAGGGTCAAGGCAGCCATCCATTCGTAGGAAGCGATGGCCATGCCCAACCAATTGGCCGATGAGCCGGACATGCCGACGAATTGTTCGGTGGAAATGTTCGCCGCGATCAGCGAAAAACCGACCAGCCACCATGTCAGCCCGCGTCCAGCGAGGAAATAGTCGCTAGCGCCTTTTTCGCCGCTGGTGTCTTCGTCCCGGCTTTTCCAAATGCCGAGTCCGATGACGCTCACGACTCCGACAATGAATAGAGTTACTTCAAGTGCAGCCATAGTAGAGGGTATCGATTGATAGGGATACGGGGTTCTTGTTGAGGGTAGGAATGAGAAAATGCAGCCTAAGGGGAAGCGATTTAACCTTAGACCGGGCGGCATACTCTCGCAAAGCTTGGGAGAGCTGAAGGAAATTTTTTGTAGAATTTAGGTCATTTCGACGAGTTTTTGCTTCGGTGCCCGCCGGCGCCCAAATAGGCGATCGTTTCCAATCGCTCTCCGCTCACTCGATAGGCCTTGCCAAAGCCGAGCACCAGTCGCCCTTCACTGGCGCGCAAGCGAAACAAATCGAAGTCCGACAGCTCCTTCAAATATCCCATCGTCTCGCCTCCTCGCCGCTGCAAACCTGCCGTTCCTTCCAGCCAAGCCTCGCTATCGCGTTCAACCAACGCGACATCGCAATCCACCGTGAGACGCTTGCGAGCGAAGAGATTTTCCGAAGCGGACTCGTCGTCGATCATGCTCAAGCTGGCCTTGCCGCTCCGCTTGAGGTGACCGTAGTGCTTGGCGATGGCGCTGACGAAGACATAGAAGCGTCGCTCCTCGTCGACGAAGACAGGGGCGTAGCTAGCGAGGGGCGAACCGCTGGAGGAAACCGTCGCCAACTGGCAGCACCGCACGCGCTGCAGCAAGGCTTCCATCTCTTTCGCCGCCCATTCGAATTCCTTTTCCTCGTCCGTATCCATAATATCCTTTCCGCTACTCGTCGACCAGACGGCAGGCGAACAACTCGCGCCCGACGCCTGTCACCGCGGCGCCGATGGCGAAGAGCTCTCCCCCATCCTTCAGTTTTAGCTTCTTGCGCATTTCCTCGGCGCTCATTCCGCTGTTGCGCGAGATCACATTGGCTTTTCGTTTGGGAAACAAAGCCTTGGCGGACTTCGGCTCCAGCGAGCCGCGTCCTATGATTTCAAATACACGACCGGGGAAACCGCGAAAAAGCTCGTAGGACCCGTAGAGGCGGGTCCGCGGATTCAGGGCGGCCAGCCCGATTCGCTCGGAGAGCGTCTTGAAGGCGCCGGCCTTCATGATCGCCGCGTTGGGCTCGTAAAGGTAGCGCTCAGGTCGGTCGAACTTCCCTTCCAACGCGCCCTCCTCCGCAAGCGTGAAGCTCAGCGTATCGATTTCCTCGAGACTCGGGCCGATATTCACGCAGTGGATACGAGCATCCCCGCTGAACCCTTCCTCCCCAATCAAAAGCAGCTCCTTGCAATCATTTTGCACCGCTACCACATGGACCTCGCAGACCGATGGCAGCTGCTCGAGGGCTCGCGAAATGTCCAAGCCTGGAGACGCCTTAATCATGACCCGACCGGACCGAGCCAGCAAATCGCTCCAGTACTCCAGCACGTTCGGCTCGCAATCCTCCAGCGCGGAGACCTTGAGACTACGCTGGTCGCGCCGGGCAGGGTCGAGATAGGTCAGATCGTAGCGAACGCTCGGGTCGCGAAACCGCTCCAATCCCGACTCCGGGCAAACCTGCAACGTGCTTTCCAATCCGAAGACGCTCGCGTTCCAGCGTACCAGCTCCGCCAGCTCGGCATCTCGTTCGAAATAGTCCAAACGCTCGAACCGCTCCGCCAAGAAACGAGCGTCCACTCCGAAACCGCCCGTCAAATCGCAGGCCGTTTTTCCAGCCTGCACGATGCTGGCCTTGTACCGAGCCGCGATTTCCGAAGAGCACTGCTCCAGAGAAAGACTGGGAGGAAAGGCCACGCGCGGCTCCGCCAGCCACGAAGGCAGTTTCTTGCCCATTCGCTGGCGGGCCTTGATCTGCTGGGCGGCGAACTTCGGGCAGACGCCATCGGGCAGATTCTTCATCAGCACGATTTCGCTCGGCGAGCGGCCAGCGTTTTCCACGACGAAGCGCTGAAGCGTTTCCGTGACGATCTCTTGCGACATCCCGGTCAGCATTCACGTCAGGACGAGCATGCCGAGCAAAAAGACTGGCTCCGAGCGGACGGTGGTCGAAAGTGTGAACGATCTCGCCACTCGGGATCTCAAGCAAAGGGTTGCCGTATTCGCTAATCGAACTAGCTTCCCGTTTTCAGACCTCCCAATTATGAAATCTCTCCCCCTTCTAACCCTCCTCGCCTGCTTGCTTCTGGCAGGTGACGTGTTCGCTCAACGCGCAGTGCAACCCATCCCCCGCGGCACCGAATTCGAATGGATGTCCATCGCGGAGTGGTACCGCCGCCACGCCGACGACGTCGAAGCCGCCAAAAAAGGCGAAGCGGCCATCGTCTTCGCGGGTGACTCCATCACCCAAGGCTGGGAATGGGCTCCCGCGTGGGAACGCGACTTCGCCCCTCTGCAACCCGTCAACATAGGGATCGGAGGCGACAAGACTGAGAACCTGCTCTGGCGCCTGCAAAATGGAGCCACCGGATCGCTGCGTCCCAAACTGGTCGTGCTGCTGATCGGCGTTAACAATTTTCTGCACAACGACGATTCCGCCCAAGAAGTTTTCGCCGGCGTGAAAGCCAACCTAGAGCAGCTTCGCACCTCCTTTCCCGAAGCCAGGATTCTGACGCTTGGCGTCTTCCCCTACGGACAGGAGCCCGGCACCAGAAATCGCGAGCGTGTCAAGGTTGTGAATACACTGATCGAAACCCTTGCCGACGACACCGTGACCATCCTCGATATTGGCGACGCCCTGCTCGAAGACGACGGCACCATCTCCAAGGAGATCATGGGGGACTTTCTTCATCCAACGCCGGAAGGCTACGAACGCATCAACGCCGCCATCCTGCCTACCATCAAAGCGCTGATCGAAGAGAACTAACGTAGCCACATCTCCCCTCCTAGATAACTCACCGCCTACCCTATACTGTAGATGATTCAAAACCCGATTCTCCCCGGATTCAATCCCGACCCATCCATCGTGCGCGTGGGCGAGGACTACTACATCGCCACCTCCACCTTCGAGTGGTTTCCCGGCGTGCAAATCCACCATTCGCGCGACCTGGCAAACTGGCAGCTGGTCGCCCGCCCGCTGGATCGTATCAGCCAACTGAATATGATCGGCAATCCCAATTCCGGCGGCATCTGGGCCCCTTGCCTCAGCCACTGCGACGGCACGTTCTATCTCATCTACACCGACGTGAAGCAGTGGGCGGACTCGCGCTACAAGATCACCCACAACTACCTGACCACCGCCCCGACTATCGAGGGCCCATGGTCCGAGCCCATCTACCTCGACTCCAGCGGCTTCGACGCTTCGCTCTTCCACGATGACGACGGACGCAAATGGTACCTGAGCATGATCTGGGACCATCGGGTGGGCAAAAACCAATTCGCCGGCACCTTGCTTCAGGAGTTCGACGAAACCACCGGCAAACTGGTCGGGCCACGCAAAAACATTTTCCGTGGTACCGAGCTCAAACTCACCGAAGGTCCGCATCTCTACAAAAAAGACGGCTGGTACTACCTGCTCGTCGCCGAAGGCGGCACCTGGTGGGAGCACGCCGTCACCATGGCCCGCTCCAAAACCATCGACGGCCCCTACGAGGTCGACCCCGAAAATCCCTTTCTGACCTCCCGCTACAACCTCGACGCCCCGCTGCAAAAAGCGGGTCACGCCTCGCTGGTGGAAACGCAATTTGGCACCTGGTACGCGGTTCATTTGTGCAGTCGCCCGCGCAAGGAACGCCGCTGCATGCTCGGCCGCGAGACCGCTATCCAGAAATTCGAGTGGAGCGACGATGGCTGGCCACGTCTCGTTCAAGGGGGACGCGTGCCCGCAACCGAGGTCGACAACTCCGAATTCGAGGGCATCTCCTCGCCCGCCATGGACCGCAGCACGCGCCGTATCGAATTCGACACGACGCAGCTCGATCCACACTTTCAAAGTCTGCGACGACCGGTGGACTCCAGCTGGCTGGACCTCGAAGCGCGGCCGGGCTGGCTGCGCCTATATGGGGAGGAGCCGACCACCTCCAATTTCCGTCAGAGCCTGATCGCTAGGCGTATCCAAAGCTTCACCACACGCGCCACGACCTGTCTGGACTTCCAACCGGACAGCTTCAAGCAGATGGCTGGACTCGTCGCCTACTACGATACCAAAAACCACTACTATCTTCGCGTATCCATGGACGAAGGACTGGGCCGCCACATCGGTATCATCCGCTCCGACTCCGGACAGGATGGAGAAATTCCAGAGTGCGAAACCTCCCTCCCCAACGAGGGATCCGTCTATCTCCGCGCGGAAATCAAAACCGACGATCTCCAATTCAGCTACTCCCTCGACGGCGAATCCTGGCAGGAAATCGGGCCGGTTCTCGACGCCAGCATCCTTTCGGACGACTATTTCACCCTTGGCTTCACCGGGGCGTTCGTTGGACTCTGCGCCCAGGACCTGACAGGAAGGCGCGCCCCCGCGGATTTCGATTTTTTCCACTACGAAGAAATATAGCAGACCCACGTACTTAGTTGCTTGCAGTCCCATGCCCGGCGAACAGCCTGCGTGGGCATGGCTGCTCGTCCTAAGCTTTGCCTAACCCTCCTCATTGCCCTGGCGATCGCCTTGGGTGGATCCTTGATAGGGAACTACTTTCTCTTCAACAAGGCCATCGACTTCTACACCCGCGAAGCGGCCATTCGCATCGACCCAATCGACCTGAAACGGTACGCTCAGGAAAACGCCGAAGTCAGCTCGCGAGAGAAACAGAAGCCGCGCATCATCGTATTCGGCGAATCGCGGGCGAACATGTGGAGAACCGCAATCCCCGAAAATTGGGGCGACGTGGAAATCATCAATCGCGGCATTGGCGGCGAAACGACCCCTCAGATCAAGGCCCGCCTGCGGTCGGACGTGCTCGCGCTCGATCCCGACCTCGTCATCATGCAAATGGGCGACAACGACCTAAAAGCCATGGCCATGATGCCGGAACGCAAATCCGAGATCGAGCAGCAGACCTATCAAAACATCCTGCAAATCGCCCGCGCCATCCGCAATTCGGGAGCGGAGGCGCTGATCACGACCATCTTTCCACCAGCCCCGATCGAGCTGCTCAGGACGCCGCTCTGGTCCGACGAGGTCAATCCCGCCATCGACGCCTTGAACGAGCGTCTCCTGGCGCTAGACGAGCCGGCCATCACCGTGGTGGATTGCGACGTTTTTCTCCGCCAAGGCGACTACATCAAGCCGGAGTTTGCCATCGACACGCTGCACATGAAACCGGTCGGCTACCAGGCCTTGAACGAGGGCCTGGAAGAGACCGTAAAAGGCCTGCTGGCGAAATAGTCCGCACCCGCCAAGCTGCAGCCGGCCGTCACTCGCGCTCAGCTCCATTCTGTAAAATCTGGCAAACGGCCTGAAAAGCGTCGGTTTCCTTAACAAGGAAACCCTCTAGTTTCAAAATGAACGGCACTACTCAACGGCTTATAAGCCGATCGGAATCAATAGCTTGCGGAGTGTAAAAAAACTGCTAAGGATAGTGGCGCATCTGATGCATTTCTACGGCCCGAGAACGCCAGTTCTCAGTGTGCTTAGAGAAATATCATGCGTACCGCATCCATCAGTCTCTCCCTCAACAAGCTGTTCAGCCTCGCGCTCATCGGTCTTTCGCTCGTGCCCGCCCTTCGCCTCGAGGCTCAGGTCAAGTACGAGCTGATCGTTCCCGACGTATACGGCAGCCTGCCGACTCAGACCCAAATCCGCGGCAACGAGATCAACGAGCAAGGACAGACCCTGCTCAATCGCCTCGCCACCTTCGCTATTTGGGAAAACGGCAGAACCACCGCAATCGTCGACGCTCGCAGCGATTTCCCCGCCACCCTGTCCCGCCTCACCGCTTCCTCCATCAACAGCTACACCCAGGTCGTAGGCTCGAAGACCTACCTGGTTCGCGGCGAAAGCGGCATGAACTACCAGACGTTCCCCTTCTACTGGGACTCCACCAATGGGCTGGTCGACCTCGAGGACATCGGCGACCATGACGAAAACGGCGCCGGCTACACCACACTCTACGGCATCAACGAAAAGGGAGCGTCCATCGGCGTCACCCGCAGCTACCTCGATGGCGCTCCCATCGCCACCCGCGGTTTCGTGTGGTCCTTCGAAACGGGCCGCGTAGATATTCAGCCGCTCGACACGGTGGGCTTCGCGTCCTGCACCACTCCGAGCGCCATCAACGATCAGGGCACAGTGGTAGGCATCTACAACCGCTACTTCAGCGACTCCCCTGACCACTACTACGAAAATGGCTTCATCCACAGCGAAGCCTTCGGCACCCATTCGCTCGACGAACTGGACGCCGCGTTCTTCTCCACCGCCAACCACACCGCTCGCGACGTCTCGAACGCGGGCCTCATCGTCGGAGAGCGCGGGCGCGAAGCCTACGTTTACAACATGAACACTGCCCAAGGAACCGTGATCCCGGGCTTCGATGGCGGTCGCGGTCAAACCCGAGCCTACGCGATCAACGAACAGGGCGTGGTCGCTGGCTACGGTGAGGTATTCGACCAAAAGGGCAAAATCGGCTACGCTCCCCTGCTCTGGACCGAGACGACCGGATCGATCGATTTAAGCGTCTTTCTCGCCAACCAGCCGAGCGAAGCGCTGCCGCAAGGTCTCGACCTTCTCGACTGCATCATCGCTCCCAAAAGCGTCAACCAGCAGGGACAGATTTCCGCTCAGCTCAGGGCGACCAGCGGCGACAGTTTCAGTCGCGAAGTAGTGCTCACGCCCACCTCCGCCTTCAAGTGGACCGAGATGCGGCGCGCCACCGAAGACGGCAAGCCCGGCATGCTGCTCTTCTACGACAAGGCCTCGCAGCAGGATACCATCCCAGCAGCCGCGATCGGACTCGAGCTGGAGTTCTTCTGCAGCGACGATATGAAAAGTTGGCAGCCACTGGACCTCGACGGAAGCGCTATTCGCTACGTCGAAAACGACAGCTCCATCGAGCTCTTCGTACCCTTCGAGACCTGCCTCTTCATCAAGACCGGCCTCAAAGCCTCGTCCGCCACCAACAGCGTCTTCTAGAACCGAACGAGCTCCGGATTGCGCTCGCATTGGCTCGCTCGCTCTCCTAGACAGCGGGTCACACTGGTGCCGTGAAATTCCGAACGATCGTCGACATTCCCCCCCACCCCAAGCCCATCGCCCTGTCCGAACAGGGTCTGGCCCTCGGTTCGTGCTTCGCCGAATCGATCGGACAGAAGCTCCAAGAGGCGCTCTTTCCCATTTGTATCAACCCACTGGGTACGCTCTACAATCCGATCAGCCTCGCTGGACTGGTGAAACGAGCCCTCGAGCAACGTCCGTTTCAGGAGCAAGAGTTCTTCCTCTATCAAGAGCTCTGGAGACACTTCTCCATTCACAGCAACTTGGCCCGCACATCGCGCGAAGCGGCGCTTTCCCTGGCCAACCGCCAACTTTCCGAGCTCGGCCAGCGCCTTGCAGACGCCTCGTATTTGATCCTCACCCTAGGTTCCGCTTGGGCCTACTGGCATCAATCAACCCAGCAATTCGTCGGGCACAACCACCGTCTTCCGCTTGAGGGTTTCGAAAAGCGTCTTCTCAGCGTGGAGGAGATCACCGGCGAGCTCGGGTCGATGCTGGCCCATCTCTCCACTGCGAATCCGCGCCTTCGAATCATCTGCAGCGTTAGTCCCGTCAAACACACGCGAGACGGATTGCGTCAGAACAACCTCAGCAAGTCCGCGCTGCTGCTCTCCCTACATAAACTGGAGATCTCGTATCCGAATATCTACTACTTTCCTGCCTACGAAATCCTTATCGACGAGCTGCGCGACTATCGGTTTTTCCGCGAAGACCTTGCCCACCCTTCCGATGCTGCGATCGACTACATCTGGGAACGCTTTATCCAATCGTCCGTAGACGAATCGACCCACTCCACAATCCAAGAAGCGCAAGCCATACGGGCCACGTTTTCCCACCGTACCCAACATCCAGATACGATCGCCCACGCTCGCAGCCTAAACGCACTGCGAAGCCGGATCGACCGCCTCGCGGCTGCAGGGATAGATGTCGACGCGCTGCGACAAGAATTGAAGCGTTTCGAAACATGAATCCCTTGCTGCCAGAGGCAATCGCGAAACTGATCGACTGGTCTCTCGCTCGCACCACTCGATTCCACCAGCTCCCTAGCGGACTGACATATATCAAACGCGAGGACGAGTTAAGCTCCGGCGTCACCGGCTCGAAGCTGCGCAAATACGCCAGCTTGCTTCCGTATCTAGATCGGAACGAAATCAGGACCGTTGGCCTGATCGGCGGCCCCAATTCCAACAACCTCGTAGGGATCCTTCAACTACTGAAGGAAAAAGGCGTCGAGCCGCTTTTGTTCCTTCGCGAAGCGGCGGATGCAAGGAAGCGTGGAAACGCCCTTTTCCTATCGATGCTAGCCCCGCCGAATTCGATCCGACGCATCCCGCGATCCGAGTGGCAGTCCGTGGAAACCGTGGCGCAAGAACTGTTGCCCAAGGAAGCGAGCTTCCTCATTCCAGAAGGGGCTCTATGCTTTGAGGCTCTGCCCGGTGCCATGAGCCTCGCCAGCGATCTGTTGCGCAACGAAGCCGAAGACGACACCTTCTTCGAGCGCATCTTCATCGACAGCGGGACGGGCATGAGCGCCATCGGCTTGCTGCTCGGATTGAGGCTGCTCGATCCACGCTGCCGACAAAGGGAAATCGTCATCACGCTCATCGCCGGCGAAGCAGAGAACTTCTTGGAACAACTGAGGCGATTCGAGCAGCGATTCGAAGGGAAGTTCTCACTGCCTCTGGGCGAGCGACCGAAATTCGTTTTTCTCGTTCCCCCAACTGCAGCCAAGTACGGCGCTACCAATGCCAGCGTATTGCAAGCCTGCCACCGCATCGCCCAAACGGAAGGCCTATTGATGGATCCGATCTATTCGGTGAAGCACTACCTCGCAGCGGAACAGTTCCTTCATGAGAACGATCAATCAACGCCTTCCCTTTTCATCTACAACGGAGGATCTCTAGGGATTTGCGGATTTCTGGACAGGCTATCGGACTCTTTGGACGGTGAGCAATAGGAGCTCCTCCAATCCAATGCCAATCTAGAGTATCAGGCAATCCCCTACAACCGGCACGAGGGCACCGATCTTAGACAGAAACACCTAAGACCTGTTGTAATAAGATACCTGATACTTGGGTAAAAGAGTTATCAATTTGTAAATTTTTGTTCACAAACGGCTTAGGAGAGAGTAAGCTATTCTTTTGCAGAGAGATGCGCACAGACTCCAAACAACAAGGCGGGTCCCTCTTGAAACTGTTCGCTGCAGGCCTAGCCCTGGCGATCGTCCCACTGTCCCCGGCATCGCCGACTCCCAGTCAAACCGAACAGCTTAGAGATTGGCTCCCGTACCAAAACGCTCAGTTCGAGCTCCTTTTCGGCTACTATCCCGATGGTGGCGAGGATGGGGAGCCGCTCGATTCCGTCGACCTGCATCGGGCCGTAGACAAGGCGGGCCCGACCGTCACTATCCTGAGCGTCAAAGCTCCCTACGACCGGCAGTCCAGAGTTATCGGCGGTTACAATCCGCACAATTGGAAGTCCTGGTTCGGCAAATACGAAAGCAACGCTGGGCGCTTCATATTCGATCTGGGGCGGGGGCTCAAATGGGAGAGGACTTCGGGCTCAGGGCCTTCCTACCATCGCGACCCTTCAGAGTACGGCTTGGAATTCGGACAGGGCGACCTAGTGATCAATCCCGATCTACGAAGCGGTTCCGCCCGCAATCACAGCTTCGGCGCAAAGAACCAGAGCTCTTCGCTGCTGGGCCAGTCCGGACCCTTTCAGATCGAAAGCATCGAAGTCTACCGCGTACGGCGAGGGCCAGCGCCGCTTTCGGATCAACCCATGGTGTGGAACGTGACCCCTCCTGAAATTTCCCCGCCGCCGCCATCCGTTGTGGTTCCCGACGACTCCCATTTAGTCTTCGAACTACTGATCGTCACCATCAGCCTCGCCCTTTTCAAGCGCTTGAAGCGCTAGGCTCGTTCGGCTGGCGTCACCAAGCGAACTGAATGAAGCCCATCTTGCGCGATCGGCGCGGGAGACGGATGAGCCGCGGCGCTCCTGATTTGAATGGAGAGCGACTAGAAAAAAAAGGAGCGACCCTCTTTCGAGAGTCGCTCCAAATCGAATAGAAAACGGTGTATCGAGGCTAGGCTTACATCATGCCGCCCATGCCACCCATACCGCCCATGCCGCCCATGTCCGGAGCGCCGCCACCAGAAGACTTTTCTTCCGGAATGTCGGTGATCATGCACTCGGTAGTGAGAAGCAGACCTGAGATGGAAGCAGCGTTCTGCAAAGCGGAACGAGTCACCTTGGTCGGATCGACCACACCAGCCTTAAGCAGGTCTTCGTAGGTGTCGGTAGCAACGTTGTAGCCCATGTTGCCTTCGCTCTCGAGGATCTGCTTGACCACTACGGAACCTTCCACACCTGCGTTGGCGCAGAGCTGACGGATCGGACCGCTAACCGCGGTCTTGATGATCTGAGCGCCGATCGCTTCGTCGCCTTCGAGCTTGAGAGAGTCGATGGCCTTAGCGGCACGGATCAGAGCGACACCGCCACCTGGGACGATACCTTCTTCAACCGCAGCGCGAGTAGCGTGCAGAGCATCCTCCACGCGGGCCTTCTTTTCCTTCATGTCAGGCTCGGTAGCGGCGCCGACGTTGATCACAGCTACACCGCCAGCGAGCTTTGCCAGGCGCTCCTGCAGCTTTTCGCGATCGTAGTCCGAAGAGGTTTCTTCGATCTGACGACGGATCAGCTTCACGCGGCCTTGGATCTCGTTTGCGGATCCGGCGCCTTCAACGATGGTCGTGCTTTCCTTGTCGACGGTGACGCGCTTGGCGGTACCGAGATCGCTAACCTGGACGTTTTCAAGCTTGAGACCGAGGTCTTCAGTGATGCAGCGACCACCAGTGAGCACAGCGATGTCTTCGAGCATTGCCTTGCGGCGGTCGCCGAAGCCAGGAGCCTTGACGGCGCAAACGTTGAGCGTGCCGCGGATCTTGTTAACCACCAGCGCTGCGAGGGCTTCGCCTTCGATGTCCTCAGCGATGAGGAGGAAAGGCTTGCCGGTCTTCGCTACGGCCTGGAGCAGCGGAAGCAGGTCATTGAGGTTGGAAATCTTCTTTTCGTGGATGAGGATGTATGCGTCCTCAAGCACTGCCTCCATGGTCTCCGCATCGGTGGTGAAGTATGGAGAGAGGTAGCCCTTGTCGAACTGCATGCCTTCGACCACGTCGAGAGTGGTTTCGATGGACTTGGCTTCTTCGACAGTGATCGTTCCGTCCTTGCCCACCTTGTCCATGGCGTCGGCGATGATGTCGCCGATGGTGGCATCCCAATTGGCGGAAACGGTAGCGACCTGCTTGACCTCTTCGCGAGACTCGACCGCCTTGGAGATCTTGGCGAGCTCGGCGACCGCAGCTTCAACAGCCTTGTCGATACCGCGCTTCAGATAGATCGGGTTGCTGCCAGCAGTTACGTTCTTGAGGCCAGCGCGATAGACCGACTCGGCGAGAACGGTCGCGGTCGTGGTGCCATCACCAGCGGAGTCGGACGTCTTGGAAGCGACTTCGCGTACCATCTGGGCGCCCATGTTTTCGTAAGGATCGGGAAGTTCGATTTCCTTAGCGACCGTGACACCGTCCTTAGTTACGTTCGGAGAGCCGAACTTCTTGTCGATCACGACATTGCGACCCTTCGGGCCGAGCGTTACCTTAACCGCCTTCGCGAGGGTTTCCACACCGCGAAGAACGCTTTGACGTGCCTTGTCATCAAAAAGCAGTTGTTTAGCCATTGTATCTTAAAATTGGTTACGTTTTTTTGCAGTTACTAGTTTATCTGGAAGCGACTAGCTTTCGATAACGCCGAGGATGTCGTCCTCGCGAACAAGCAAGTAGACTTCGCCGTCGATCTTGACTTCGGTGCCACCGTACTTGCTGGTGAGAACGCGGTCGCCAACCTTCACGTTGAACTCGATAGCCTTGCCATCGCTGTCCTTCGCGCCAGTGCCTAGGGCGATTACTTCCGCTTCCTGCGGCTTTTCCTTGGCGGAATCCGGGATGTAGATGCCACCACGCATTTGCTCGTCTTCTTCGATGTGCTTGATAAGCACGCGATCACCTAGAGGTTTTACTTTCACTGATGTTGATGCGCTCATTTTTGAGTTTTCGGTTTGTTAGAGATTACAATTGGTTGAGCAGGCGAGACGCTGCGCGAAAACCACGCAGCGTCTCTAAATTTTGAATACTAGTCCTTCTTGTCGTCGTCGACCACTTCGAAGTCGGCGTCCACGACATCGTCTTGCTTGGAGTCCTTCTTCGAGCTGGCGCCGGCGTCGGCTCCACCTTGAGGAGGAGGCGCTCCAGCTCCGCCCATGTCCGGACCGGCTCCCGCTGCAGCCGCTTGCTGGTACAGCTCGGCTCCGAGCTTCGAGAGCTTTTCCAAGGCGGACTTGATCTCGTCCGGATTGCCCGATTCGAGAGCCTTCTTTCCGTCGGCAATCGCGCCTTCGAGAGGAGCCTTCTTATCAGCCGGCAGCTTGTCGCCCGCTTCGCCCAGCATCTTTTCCATCTGATAGATGGAGGAGTCGAGCTGGTTGCGGTTTTCCACAGCTTCCTTCTGCTTCTTGTCCTCTTCGGCGTGAAGCTCGGCGTCCTTGGTCATCTTTTCCACTTCGTCCTCTGAGAGTCCGCCGGAGCCAGTGATGGTGATTTTCTGGTCCTTGCCAGTACCCTTGTCCTTAGCGGAAACGTTGAGGATGCCGTTAGCGTCGATGTCGAAGGTGACCTCGATCTGCGGCGTGCCGCGCGGCGCGGGTGGGATACCGTCCAGGTGGAAGGTTCCAAGCACCTTGTTGTCCGCCGCCATGGGACGCTCGCCCTGCAGCACCTTGATTTCCACAGACGGCTGGTTGTCCGCGTAGGTGGAGAAGGTCTGAGACTTCTTGGCTGGAATTGTGGTGTTTCTCGGTATCATCGCAGTGGATACACCGCCAGCGGTCTCGATACCGAGCGTGAGCGGAGTCACGTCCAGCAGCAGCACGTCGCGCACGTCGCCCTTGAGCACCGCGCCCTGAATAGCTGCGCCGATGGCGACCACTTCGTCCGGGTTCACTCCCTGGTGCGGCTTCTTGCCCGCAAGCTCGGTCGCGATCTCTACCACTTTGGGCATGCGCGTCATGCCGCCAACGAGGACAAGCTCGTCCACCTCTGAAGACGACAGGTCCGCGTCGCGCAAACAGTTCTGGAAAGGAACCTTGGTACGGGCGAAAAGACTGTCTGTGATCTGCTCGAGTTTCGAGCGGGTGATCTGGATGTTGAGGTGCTTGGGCCCGGAAGCATCCGCAGTGATGAACGGAAGATTGATGTCGTAAGTTGTCGCGGAGGAAAGCGCGATCTTGGCCTTCTCCGCTTCTTCCTTCAAGCGCTGCAACGCCATCGGATCGCCCTTCAGGTCTATGCCGTTCTCCTTCTTAAATTCGTCGACCATCCAATTGATGATGGCTTCGTCCCAGTTGTCGCCACCCAGCATGGTGTCGCCATTGGTGGACTTGACCTCGAAAACGCCGTCTCCGATCTCGAGGATCGAGACGTCGAAGGTACCGCCACCAAGGTCGAACACGGAAATCTTCTCTTCCGACTTCTTGTCCAGTCCGTAGGCGAGCGAGGCCGCAGTCGGCTCGTTGATAATGCGAAGCACGTTCAGGCCAGCGATCTTGCCCGCGTCCTTGGTCGCCTGACGCTGGCTGTCGTTGAAGTACGCCGGAACGGTGATCACCGCTTCAGTGATCGATTCGCCGAGGTAGGCTTCCGCGTCGGCCTTGAGCTTGGCGAGCACGAACGAGGAGATCTGCTGCGGGGCGAAACGCTCCGTCTTGTCGCCGACCTGACACTCGATGTAGGCGTCGCCGTTGTCCGCCTTGGTTATCTTGTACGGCAGGCCGGAAGCCTCTTCCTGGACCTCGTCGTACTTGCGGCCAATCAAACGCTTGGCCGAGAAAATGGTGTTCTTCGGATTCGTGATCGCCTGCCGCTTAGCAGCCTGACCGACAAGTCGTTCGCCGGTTTTGCTGAACGCGACAATCGACGGCGTCGTGCGAGCACCCTCCGCGTTTGGCACTACGACTGGCTCGTCGCCATCCATCACTGCCATGCAGGAGTTTGTTGTTCCTAAATCTATACCTAATACACGTCCCATGACATCGCCCTGTGCAATCCACGTACCACAACCCTAAAATCAATCCGCTAGTCATTGATAATGTATGACTTAAAATTTTACATCCCCCAAACCGCCTACAGGTCGCCCTTGAAAATCCGGCCATTTTGTCTCACCCGATGTCCCACTTTTTACATTTGGCCGCCAAAATCGTGTCACGCCCGCACACCTCGTGTAAATACTCCCCCGGGCATTTGCCTCTGCGGGAAAACCAAATAGGATAGCTCAACCCGATCTATGCAAATTCCATTGCCAGAGGCGCTCCCAGTGATGGAGCTGAGTGGCACCGTTCTTCTTCCGAATACTGTGGTACCGCTCTACATTTTTGAGAAACGGTATCGACGCATGCTTGCCGACGTCCTGGCGAGCCACCGCATGTTCGCGCTGGCGAACAGCGACGCCGAAGCCACGTATCCATCGAAAGAGGACAAGACCCGTCTCCTAAGAATCGCGACCGCTGGCATCGTTCGCATGAGCGCCCTAAATAGCGATGGCACTTCCACGCTCATGCTTCTCGGGGCGAAACGAGTCGCTATCGAAGCGAATCTCTCATCCGCGCCCTATCCGCTTGCCAGGATTTCCGAAGTTCCGAGCCAAGGGGCGATTCCTACCGAAGCGGCCGAGTTCTTGAAAAGAAGGCTTCTTCGACTGCTCTCCAAGCTCGAGGAGTTGAGCGGTCTGGAACGGAATTCCATGATCGAGATTTGCCAGGCGGCTCCCGACCTCGAGACCATGGTACACCTCGCCATGCAATGCGGCTGTCCCAGCTCGTTTGTGAATCAAAGGCTTCTCGAGACCCGCGATCTAGCAGCCCGAGTCGACATCGCGCTGCGCTATTTCGAGCGGCAGATTTCCTCGATCCAGCTGAACTCGGAGGCGAGCAAGCCATTCGGTTCCTCCGGGACCATGGAAAACTGATCGACGTATCGCCTCCCCCGGCCGCTTCAGCGCGACGATCAGGTCTTCAAGTGCGGTCGCTTGCGCGACAAAAACGCCGTCACTTCAGCCAGCGACCGAGTGTTCAGCACGCTCTCAGCCGTAAGCCAGCCTTTACGGGCGGAGTTCACGCCGGCTTCCACAAACTGAAAATGTTCGGTCCGATGCGCGTCGGGGTTGATGCTCGTGATCAACCCCTTTTCAGCGGCCCGCCTCCAGTAGCGCCAATCCATATCGAGCCTGCGTGGATTCGCGTTGAGCTCGACGACAACATCGTTGGCTATGGCCGCGTCTATGATTTTGGATACATTGGCCTTATAGCCTTCTCTTCTGAGAAGAATGCGGCCCGTCAAATGGCCCAGCATCGTCGTGGCCGGATGCTCGATCGCCTTGATGATGCGCCGGGTGATCTCGTCCTCTGGCTGCGTCATGGAGATGTGGATGGAGGCGACCGTGTAGTCCAATTTCATCAACACGGACTCATCTAGATCGAGGCTGCCATCGCTCAGAATATCGCACTCAACTCCCGAAAAGACGCGCGCGTCGTAGCGTTTGCTCGCATTCAGCTTCCGAATGCTTTCCAGCTGAGCGAGCACCCTATCTTCGTCGAGTCCGTTGGCTTGAAAGCTGGCTTTGGAGTGGTCGGCGACGCCCCAATACTCCCAACCTAGCTCCTGAGCGGCGGCGGTCATCTCCTCCAAGGTATTGCGTCCGTCGGACGCGGTGGTGTGATTGTGAAACGCTCCCTTAAGCTCGCTCGCTTCGAGAAGCTTTGGAAAACCGTCGCCCTCCGCCGCTTCCAGTTCGCCCATGCCCTCGCGAAGCTCCGGCGGGATGTATTCCAGATCCAACAATGCGAAAAGCTCCTTTTCCGAAGCCGCGCTTTTTCCGTTGTCGAACGACTCTTCCTCCACCGGCTTCAAGCCCCACTCGCTCAGGCTAAGCCCTCTGCCAAGCGCTCGCTGACGCATCATCACGTTGTGATCCTTGGATCCAGTGAAATGGTGCAAAGCGAAAGCGAACTGCTTGGGAGGCACTACCCGCAGATCCGCTTGCAAACCGTTTTCGAAACGCACGCTAGACTTGGTCTTGCCCGCGGCGGTGACCTCTCTCACCCCCTCCTGCCCGACGAACCAATCCATGATCGGGGCGGGGTCGTCCGAGCCAACGATGAAATCCAGGTCGCCCACCGTCTCCCGCTTGCGACGCAGGCTGCCCGCATGGGAAGCTTTCGCCACCTGCGGCAGCTTTCGAAGCCCTTCGAGAATGGGCTCAGCCACCTGAAAAGCGTCCCACCAAAGATGACGTTTCCCGTACGCTTCGCGATTGGCGATTCCCTGAAGTATCTTTTCCTCCGACTTCTTGCCGAAGCCTTTCAAGGCTGCGACCTTGCCTTCCTCGCAAGCCAGTTTGAGCTCTTCGACCGACGTCACACCCAGCTCCTTGTGAACCGCCTTGATCTTTTTCGCTCCCAGGCCAGGTATTTCCAGCATGGATACAAGGCCCGGCTCCACGGAGGCTTTGAGCTTCTCGTAGAACTCCAACCGACCGCTGGTGTAAAGCTCGGAAATCTTCTGCACCAAAGCGTCGCCAAAACCGGCGACTTCCTTCAACCGGCCGTTTTCGACGAGCTCCCCCAAATCTCCCTCCAGCGTCTCCAGCTTTCTGGCTCCATTCTGGTAGGCGCGGATCTTGAACGGGTTCTCCCCTTTCAACTCCAGCAAGGTTCCGATCTCGTTCAATACGTCTGCTATGTCGCTCTTGTTCATTCGATGTCCTCGGTTTGCCGCTGCAAGGATCGAGCTTCTAGCTGGCCGCCGACGACTGCAAGTCCGCAAGTATGGGCTTGCCCGCTTCGTTCCTCGGGATCCGCTCCAATCGAATCCACACTTTCGGGATCTTGAAGCTAGCCAGCTCCTTCATCAGGGACTCGCGTATCGCCTTTTCCGTTACAAACGCAGCTTTCGGCACGTAGGCCAAAGCGAGCTTCTGCCCCCACTCCACATCGTCCATTCCGAACGCGACTGCGTCGCGAACGAGATCCGTACCTTCGACAGCGAGTTCGATCTGACGCAGGTTCACCTTCTCCCCACCGCTTATGATGACGCGATCGATGCGCCCCAGCACAGTGAGATTTCCCTGCTGGTCGAAGCGTCCCAGATCGGAGGTCACGATGGCTGGCTCGCGCTTGGATGGATCCTCTCCTGCGTATCCGCGAAACAACGACCCGCCACCGATTCGTATCCGCCCGATTTCGCCTGGGGCCACACGTTCGCTCGGGCTTTCCTCCGCCACAATGTCGATTCGAGCATGCGGCAACGGTTTCCCTTGGCTGAGCTCTCCTTTCAGAAACTGGGAGGGAAGCAGCGTCGCCACCTGGGCCGCGGTCTCCGTCATGCCGTAGGTGGGAGCAAGCGGGATCCCCTTTTCCCGACAGTCCTCCAATAGCCCGACGGGAGCTGGGCCGCCCCCGACGAAGATGGCGCTGTAGGAGCGCAGAAGGTCGCGCTTCGCCTCATCGCGCATCACGCGTTCGAGCTGAGTGCTCACCAACGAAAGAAATCGATTTCCATGCGGGACCGAGAGCAGGCAGCGATGCGTCTCCTCGAAGGACTCCAATCTGCCAAAAGCGATCTTACCAACAGTCAGCAAGGCTCGAACCAGCTGCATGAAGCCACTGACATGATAGAGCGGCAACACGCAATGAGCGGCCATGCCCGCGCAATTCATGTGCTGCTGAAATCCGTAGGTCGCGGCTGCCAGGCTGCTCCAATCGTGTATGGCAAAGCGGATACGCCCTGTGGTTCCACCGGTCGGAATCATCACCCGGAGCTTGTTGGCTCCCATCTCGATCCGCTCGCCGCCGGGCACGCCCATGGGTACGGGCTCGCTCGCGAAGCTTCCCGATCGGAATTCCCCGATCAGGGCATGCGGTCTCGCGATTCGCATCGCCGTATCCAGTTCTCCACGACCCCAGGTCGGATTGAAGAGATAAAGATCCACCTCATGCCGACAAAAGGCCAGAAAAAGGGCGGAAAACGCTTGCGGGTCCACCAGTTTCAAGGCGATGCGAGGCCGGGTGACCGCCCCGCCAAGGCTTCGATCGACCCATTCGGCCGCGGCAGCGAACTCGTTTTTCCATGAGGTTTCGAACTGCGGAAAAAGCCCGCCGCCGGATTCGAAGTCGAGAAGTCTGTCTAGATCTGGTTCCACAAGCGTTCGAGTGAATCGATACCCGGCAGATCCCCATTTTGCAAGAAGGGTCCCAACGCTAAACCAACGTTTCTATCCGCGAACAGTTTCTCCACTCCAAATCCCAGAGCGCGGCGCTGGCTGGCGTTGCGGATGGCGAAATCGATCGCCGCCCCGGCGCCCACCATGGTTTCCAGCGCGGAAGAGAATACGCAGTCGCAGTCTCCCTGGCCCAGCTCCTGACGCAGGTCTTCAAAGCCGCCGCTCAGCGAGGCCTTGACCACGAAGACGCCCGGCCATTGCTCGTCGCGCCATCGCTTGAGATCGTCCACCGAGCAGACCGATTCATCCAAGGCGATCGCGGTGGGGAAGTCGCCCGCGAGCCGCCGCATTTCCTTCTCTTGCCCCTTGGGCAGCGGCTGCTCGAGAAACTCCACCGGCAGCTCCGACACCGCCTCCATCCACGCCCGAGCCTGGGACAGAGTAAGGGACGCGTTGGCATCGAGGCGCAGCTGCACGCTTTCGCCGGCCAGGTCGATCACCCGCTCCAAAGCTCGTCGCTCCTCCAAAAAGGATCCTTTGCCGATCTTGAACTTCAGACAGCGGTAGTGCATCGCGAGGCGTTGCTCCAGAGCTTCGTTCGCTTCCAGGTCGCTCATCAGCCCGCACACCGGCCACGGTTTTTCCAGCTTGGGCCGATCGCCCTCCCTCTTCAGGAAATCGATAGCGCTTTCCAAAGCCCAGCGGAGGCAGGGGCAGCCAGCCAGCTCTCGCGATTGAAGCTGCTCGACCGACACTCTCTCACCGAGGGCCTGAGCCGCGGCGAGGGCCGAGACGAAGCTCTCCGAACCGAAGGACGGGATCGGAGCCGCTTCCCCAAAACCGACCCGCCCATCGCGGTCCTCCATCCGGACCAACAAGCCCTCTCGCGTGGCGAAGCTCTCCCGCGCGTTCGCGAACGCCTTGGCGAACGGCCGCCGATACGCCTTGTAATCAAAACGATACATAGAAGCGACGATTTGATTTTCCTCCCCCGGCGAAGGCAAAATATTTCACCCGTAGCGATCAAAATTCTTGATTCAAAACACCCCCCTCCCTATGCGGGACTATGGCAACTCCAAGTCCAGAAGAGTTTAACGAGAACAACTATTATCTCCACGCGGACGTATTTTTCGATGCCCAGAAAGGGACCGCGCTCACCTACGACGACGTTTCGCTGGCCACCAACTATTCGGAAGTCCTGCCGCGCAACGCCTCGCTTGCCACGAAGCTTTCCGATCGGCTGAAGCTCAATCTCCCGATCCTTTCCTCGGACATGGATACCGTCACCGAGTACGAGATGGCCATCAACATGGCCCTCTGCGGCGGGATGGGCCTGATCCACTACAACATGCCGCTCAAGGAGCAGGTATCGCAGGTCACCCGGGTCAAGTACCACATCAACGGATTGCTGCCCAACCCGATCACCATCCCCGAACACCTCTACGTGGGCGACGTGCTGGCCATGATCGAGGAAAAAGGCTACAAGTTCCGCACCTTCCCGGTGGTCAACAGCAAGGGACAGCTCACCGGCTTGCTCAGCAGCCGAGTGGTCAAGGAACGCTATCGCCACCTCAGCTTGAAGGAGGCCATGGATACGGGCGAGACGGTACACACCATCAATCAGAAAGACATCCTGCACGACCCGATTTCGGTGGCCGACGCCTTCTTCAGCAAGCACTTGGGCATCAACAAGCTTCTGGTGGTCGACGACGACATGAAGCTGAAGGGCCTAGTCTCCCTCTCCGACATCGAGCGCATCATGAGCGACTCCCAGTCGGTGCTGAAACCGGCTCGCGATTCCGACTTCCGCCTTCTGGTCGGCGCCGCCATCTCCACTCTGCGCAAGGAGGACGGCAGCCTCGACAAGGACGCCATCGCCGAACACGTCACCAATCTGGTAAACGAGCGCGTGGACGCCATCGCCGTTTCCACCGCCCATGGCCATAGCGCCGGAGTGGGCGATTCGGTGAAGTTTCTGCGCGAGCAATTCAAGGATCTCACCATCATCGCGGGCAATGTCACCTCCGCCAGCGGCGTGGAGTACCTGGCCGACTGCGGAGCAAACGCCATCAAGATCGGCCAAGGGCCTGGCTCCATCTGCACCACCCGCGTAGTGGCCGGCGTAGGCATCCCGCAGCTCAGCGCCCTGTACGTGGCGGCTCAGGGAGCGAAGAAAAAGGGGGTTCGCATCATCGCCGATGGCGGCATCACCAAATCCGGTGACATCGTGAAAGCTCTCACCCTCTCCGACTCGGTCATACTCGGCGGCATGCTGGCCGGCTGCCGCGAGGCGCCTGGCGAGATCATCGAGATCAACGGCAAGCTCTATAAGCAGTACCGGGGCATGGGCAGCCTAAGCGCCATGAAAAAAGGCTCCGCCTCCCGCTACGGACACGACAAGAAGGACACCACGCGCAAGCTCACCGCGGAAGGCATCGAAGGCATGAAGGAAGTGCAGGGATCCGTCGTCAACACCTTGGCGGAGCTGGCTGGCGGCATCCAATCCGGCATGGGCTACTTGGGAGCCTCCAGCATCGCGGAGCTGAAGCAGAAGGCGCGCTTCGTGCGCATTTCGAGCGCCGGCATGAAGGAATCCGCCCCTCACGACGTGATCGAAGTCTCGACTCGCAAATAGCGACGCTTCCGGAAATCAGGTTTCACACGAAAGGCGAGATCCGAGGATCTCGCCTTTTTTCCTACACAAAAAAAGAGGTTCGAAGACGAACGGCGTCGCTAAAGCTTGGCCTTTTCTCCATCCGGCTTGGCGACCTTCGATCGATAGACTTCCTTCCAGACCGCCCGCATCACCCAGAGGCCAAAAAGGCAAGGAGCGAGGGAAATCAGGGCGCTGGTGAAATCCGTTGGTCGGATGAGCTCCAGACTGGTTGGGATGATCATGAAAAACGCGAAACGCGAGCACCAGATCGCTCGGGCGTTCAAGCGCTCCGGAGAGCCCTGCACCTCAACCTGCTCCAGCTTCGGCTTGAGGCGGCTCGCCATGTGGCGAAAGTATCGCGCATAGAAAAACGCGTAGAAAATCCAGATTCCTCCCCAAAGCCAATTCGACTCCGCTATCCCATTCGTCTCGTTCATATCAGCTCGTTTGATAAGGCCTGCGCTTCGCGGAGCGACCCAGCAGGAGAGCGCTCCGTACAAACAACATCGGCTACATAGCTAAGAACCTAAGCGCTAGGCTTTGTTCCGCCCTCCCCATCCTGCCCGGCCGCTCGAACTTTTTGCTGGAACCGTCCCTCGCCCCTCGCCAACGTTCCGCACATGCAATCCTCTCAGGAAGAAGTTCTAGACATTTTCAAGCGTACCAAGGCTCTGCTCCAAGGGCATTTCATCCTCCGCTCCGGCCTACGCAGCGAGTACTTTTTCCAATGCGCCCAAGTCTGCCAGCACATGAGCGAAGTCACGCGCCTGATCGAATTGCTCAGCCCGAAACTCAAGGATCTGGAGTTCGAAACCGTGCTGGCTCCCGCCATGGGGGGGCTGGTGGTCGGACAGGAAGTCGCTCGTCAGTTCGACAAGCGCTACATCTTCGTGGAGAAGGTTGACGACAAGCTGGAGCTGCGTCGCGGCTTCAAAATCGCGGATGGCGAGAAAATCCTGGTGGTGGAGGACGTGGTGACCCGCGGCGGCCGGGCCAACGAGGCGGTGGAAATCGTGAAGCGAAACGGTGGCGAGGTGGCCGGCATCGCCGTGCTGGTAGACCGTAGCCAGGGCAAGGCCACCTTCGACGCTCCTCTGATTTCACTGCTGGAAATGGGATTTCCGACCTACGACCCGGACAACCTTCCCGACCACTTGAAGGACGTGCCTGCCGTCAAGCCAGGCAGCTAGCGGCGCTCAAAAGCGACAAGGAACAGCAGACGCGAGCGGCAATCTCGAGCCCTGCTCCTCAACCTCCCTCCGATCTTCCAAAAGCTCCGTATCCACAATCTGGATTCGGAGCTTCGTATTGCTGGTCAGATGCGTATGATGACGCCGCCCGAACGAGGCGGTGGCGGAGGTGGAGTCGGATAGCGGTCTCGCGATTCGCGGTCGATATCGTCCAAGCTTCCATGATCGAGGGCGATGAATGCTCCTCCGTGCTCGTAGGTCAGATCGTGCATCAGCTTGGCGAACTTCAAGCCTGACTGCCCGAGGAACATGCCGCCTGATTGGATCACATTGGGAAAGCCGATCGCGTTGATGCGGGCGATGCGGTTGCCCTCCTTGTCCTTGTTGAGCTTGCGAATCTCCGCGATCACCGGCTCCGGCTTGCCAGTGAACTCGTCGCCGAAAACATAGATGCCAAACTTCAAGTCCTCCGCGTTGGGATCGTAGAGCGTGCGAATGGCGCGCTTGATGCCGGGCACCGGGTTGCTCTCGCTCTCGAAGGGATAGAGTCGGACTTGACGCACCATGGCCTCTCGCATCTCGGGAGAATCCTGCAGCCAGCGACCGCCCATGCGCGATCCCATGATAAAGTGCCCGCTCGCATCCAGAAGCTGGATACCTTTCACCTCTGGGTAGGAAGTGATGACTTCCTCGAACTTTCGCACCACGTGAGTGCGGATGAGATTGGTGCTGGTTTCGCGCATGCTGCCGGAGGTGTCGATGACGAAGGCGATCACGTTGCTCTCCACCGGCACGCCGATCGGCGTGGGCTGGATGACCTTCTGCTCGATCTCCGGATCGGTTTGCATCACCGCCATTTCCTCCTCGAGCGACTCGAGATCGCTCACGAACAGCTCCTTGGCCTTTTCCTTGTCCGAGATCTGCTGCCTCAGCTTCGCCAGCAAGGCGTCAAGCGTCTGGCGATCGCGCTCCAGGCGCTTGCGCTTGGTCTTTTCCAAATCGAGCATCACGTTCAGCTCGTCCTGCTTGATCTGGTAGTCCGCCAGCTTGAGCTTACGCTGCAGGACCGTGTTTTCCAAAATGCGCTGCAGCTTGTTGATCTCCCGAGTCTGCACGCCCATGGAAACGATAAACAAGAGGATGATCGCTCCGAAACCGCAGCAGATGCAGTCCAGAAACGACAAGCTGAACACCTCGGTCTTTCTTCTGCGCTTCATAGGTCAGGCCAGTTCTCCGCTGGGCTAATCATGGCCCCGCCCGACGAGTTGGCGAGTCTCCAGAAATGCACTGCGGAACCCGGGTCGGGCATCAGCGGATACATGATAGTGTTGACAGGCAGCCTCAGCTGCAGGGCGTTCTGAGCGGCCCGAAGCATCGCTACGCGGTCCTCGTAGACGATCTGCCCTCCAGACGGATATTGCTCGGAAAGCGTGGGCAATCCGTCGCAGATGAGCACCAAGCGGTCCGGCTCGATCGGCAGTTCGTTCACGATAGCGAAGGCCTTCTCAAGATTCGCTCCGTCGGTTGGGGTGATGTCGTCGATGGCGTTCAGGACCTCGACCGTCAAATCGTTGTCCATGGGGTCGAACCAGTCGCGGCCGAATCCGGTTTCCAGGGGCACCAGGTCCCGGTTGAAGAAAATGATCTTGTAGCGAGCCCCTTCCTTCATGTTGGCGATCAGCCAGCGCAAGGCCAGTTTCACCCGCTTCCACTTCGGGGCCTCGCGACGCTCCTTATCCGATTTGCTGGAGTAGTCGACCGCTTCAGCGATGGTGTCCGCGGTCATACCAGCGGAGGCCTCCACCAGAAACAGCACATGGTCTCCGAGGATGTCGAAACCGGTCAGGTACTGGCGGCGCACCGGATTGGGAATCGGTATCGGCGCCTTCTCCTCCTGCGTGGGCATGTTCTCCTTCTCATCGATCAAGCGACCGATTTCGCCCTCGATAGCGGCCAGCTGCTGCAGCAGCAGCTTCAGCTTCTCCTCAAGCTCCGTTTGCAGCTTCTCCTTCTCGGTGAGCCGCGCCCCGGTATCCTCGTTCTTCTGGCGGGTCGAGGCCAAGGTGAGCTTGAGGTCCTCCAGCTCCTTGTCCTTCAGGGCGATGTCGTTGTCCATCTCCCCGATCACCTCCATGATCTGAGCCTGCAGCTTCTCCATCACATCGGCGCGACGGCTAGCGGTCAGCACAAACAGCAGCAGCACCGCTCCGAACCCGCAGCAGATGCAATCGAGAAAGGAGAGGCTGAAAACTTCGGTGTCTTTTCGCTTGTGACGCATTCAGTCGATTCGAGATGTAGTCAACTATTGGAGACAGTGAATGAGCAGCAGTTGCTTGCGCCTGCCCGGCAGGGCGACCTCCAGCGAGTCGCCGGCTTTCAAGGTCGAGATCGACACCGCCTCCACGATGGTGCTTTTCGACTCCGCGAGCACCCAGCGGTCCTCCTCCGGCTTCAGTCGACACAGCTCCGCGGGCGATGGCGTCAGGTTGCTCTCCACCACCAGGTCGAAGGATTCGGACTCTCCGAAACCGATGATGAACTCCTCCTCGCCTAGCTCGTAGGCCAAGCCGTCGCAGACGATGTGGGTGGGATTGAGCGACTTGCCCTGGCGCACCAGTCGAATGGCTCCGATGGGCACGATCGAGGCTCCCGCTTCGCCATCCTTGCCGCTCGGCGCTTCCAGCACGATGCCGGTTTCCACGCGGACGTCTTCGATGGACTCTGGCACCGTCCAGGATTTGCCGAGATTGGCCGCCCCGAAAGCGGCGCTTTCCGCTGGCAGCTGCTTGACCGCTCCGACCCCCTGGGCCGCGATCGCTTCCTTCAGCCCGTGCACCGCCGCCGCCCGCTCGGAGAGCAAGATCTGCACCGGACCTTCACCGGCCCCGAAGTCGTTGATCGCTCGCAAAAGCATTTGAGCCAGCACCTTGACGTAAGGAGCGAGATCCATGGCCGCCAGGTCCCTCGTGATGGTCATCTGGCGGGATTTCTCGCGGGTGGAAACCTCCAGGCTCGCTTCGCCGGACTTGCCCAAGTGGAAAAGCATGTCCCGCGTCTGGGAGTGAAACGCCTGCTCGATGCGACGATCCTCAGTGATGTCGAACGAGGTATGCTTGAGAAAACGGTTGGCCAAGGCGTGCACGAACTTCTCCTGCATCTTGCTGAAGCCGTGCTGTGGCTGACGGGAGAAGTAAACCCGTTCCAACCCGTAGTGCTTGTTGAATACAGTGATGTGCGTAGCGTGGAGCAGCAGGTCGATGTGAAACAGGCGCTCGCCTTCCGCCACGTTCCACAGCCCTTCGCTGTACAAAGAGGCGGCTGCCATGTCGACCACGCCCGCCACGGGAATCTGCAGGTCCTTCAAGATGCCGAGCAGGATGCCGATGCGCTGGGCCGCCAGCTCGTTGTCCTCCATGTAGTGCCCGGGCACCGCGATGATCACTCTCTCGATGTTGGAATCGTCCTCCCTGATGCGCTCGACCAGCTTGGAAAAGAAGTGGTAGGCGATCTGCGAATACGCGGTGCGGGTTTGGTTTCCTCCGAAACTCGTCGCCTGCAGCGAGAGATCGTCGATGAACGAGGAGTTCACTCGACGCGGGTAGACCTGCCCCAGCTCCTGCGCTTCCGAGCCGAACACCAGACCGTCGCCAGCCGAACCCGAAAACGCGTAGGCAGGCAGGCGCTCCGTGCGGTCGCCGAGCTTCACGGTACGCGACGAGCCGTCATCTTCAATCAGGACGCCATGCACGCCCACGTCACTAAGTTCCAATCCTAAAGTGGCCATCGGTTTTGAAAACGTTTAGACTCTTACGAGTAGGTGATCGGGCTATCCTCGTTCTCCGGAGTCTTCATCAGGCCGATGATTCGCTTGGTGGCGAACTCCTCCAGATCGATCAGCAGCTTCTCCTGCTTGGATTGCAGCAGGTGAACGAAGAACATCAACACGATGCTCAGCAAGAGAGCGATCAAGGTCGAGTTGAAAGCTAGACCCAAGGCCGCCGTCACCCCTGAAATGTCGCCTCGGATGGCTTCGTCCGCCAACGCCAGCGCCTCGCCGATACCGCGAACGGTGCCGATAAACCCTACCGAAGGGATGGCCCAAGCGATGTAGCGCACCAGCGACAGCTCCGACTCCAGCTGGTCGTAGGCCATTTCGGTTCGCTGCTGGACGGCGTGGGATGCGTCCTGGATGGAGCGCGTCGAATCGAAGCGGTGCAAGGCGGACAGAATGACGTCCGGCAGGATCTTGTCCCTCAGTCGCCCGTTGCGCGACACCTCGTTGCCCAGCTCCTTGTAGTGGGCCAAGGCCTCGTCGGGGAGGATGCGCTCGCCTTTGGTGATTCTCAGAAACTGGAAACCCGTCACGCTTCGTTCCCCGTAGATGCGCAGAAACTTGTAGGAGATGATGATGCAGGCCCAAAGCATCAGCATGAGACAGAACATCTGCTCCATGTCCTTCAAGATCATCACCACCGAACGGTTAGCGACGATGGGCTGGTCCGGATTCTGGCTAGCTTCCACCCTGCTGGCGATCTCGATGTCCTCCGCGATGGGCCATACGTAGTAGCGGTAGATCGAGCCGACGAACAGGATCGAGAAAATCAGGCCTAAGGTTAATACGATAAACTCACGGGAAAAGAACCCTTTTTTCTTCATACGATACTTGGATAAAACGGATTATGCTGGCGGGAGTTGGGAGCGATTTCCGGTCGAAGCCTGACGCGCGTTCGCAGTGGATAAAGTATACGAAATATGAATCAGGATAGTTTCATTGAAATTCCGTAGGAATGAACTCATTGTTTTAACCAGAGAACGCTAAGCGCCCGCAAAAAAAAGTTTCGCGGGAATCCAATCAATACTCACTCACCGTAGTTTACAATAGCATGAAGCGGAAGAACGCCATTTTAACAACACCTGTCGCCATTCTGGCCCTCGCGGCCCTCGTTTTCAACACTGGCTGCGCCGGACCAGCCGCTTCCAAAACCGTCAAGGGCGGCGCCATGGGCGGCATGGTAGGAGCCGCAGGGGGAGCCATCGCTGGCGAAGACGCGGCCGGCATCGCCACCGCGGGTCTCGCTGGAGCGGCGGTGGGAGCCGTCATCGGCGGAGTCGCCCAAGCCCGCGAAAACAAGCGCCAGGACAACCTAGCCCAGCAACGCGCCTACAACCAGGCCATCGCCATGCAGAAGCGAGCCCAGGAAAAGGAGAAGGCCGAACTGAAAGAGGAACTTGAGATCGCCGAAGGTTTCAGAATCACCCAGGAGGAGATCGACGAAATGACCACTCGGGCTGAAGCCGCCGAAGCGGAGCTCGCCCAGCTGCAAAAGCGACGCGACGCCGCCATCGAGCGCAAGCGCACGCTTGAAGAGCTCGAGGAGCGCGAGCAGGAAGCCCTCGCCGAAGCGGCTCGCCTCGAACGCGAGCTGGCCGAGCTGGAAGGCGGCGAATCCACCGCTTACAACGAAACCACCACCGAGGAGATCGATAACACTCCTCAACTATAGAGCTTATAACAAGAATCCAACGCAACGAAGCGATTGAAGTCCGATGAATAGCAAAGCCAAGATTTTCTGCCGAGCCGTGGCGGGCTTGGCTCTCGCATTGTTCCTGCACGGTTGCTCCACAACCTACGAGATGCAGGTCGACGCCATCAAAAACCCCGTGCCTGTAGCGCCCGACGCCGATTCCTACGTGATCGTGCCGCGCGACCCCTCGGTCGACACCAACGACCTCCGATACAAGGAAACGGTCAACTGGATCAAAACCGCTCTTTCCGCCAAAGGGATGTACGAAGCGCTCGACCCGCTGGAGGCGGACATGGTGATTGAAGTCGACTACGGCATGGAGGCCCCTCGGCAGGAGGTTACGGTGGTGGAGGAACCCGTCTACCGCACTCGCCGCGAGCCAGGCACCTACGTCACCCGCTCCGTGCGCGACCCCGAAACGGGGAAGGTGCAGACCATTCGCATCTACGTCCCTGGCCGCGCCGTTTCCGAGCTGATCGGCTACCAGGAACGGGCCATCACCCGCATCGTCAACGAAAAGTACCTCGTGCTGACCGCGAAGGAGAACACCCTTGGGGAAGGTGGAGACAAGGCAGCGCAGGAGCTCTGGAGCGTCACGGTGACAAACGAGGACGAAAGCAACGACTTGCGCGAATACCTGCCGATCATGGCCTCCGCCGCGACGGACTACATCGGCGAAGACACTCAGGACGGAAAGACGGTTCGCCTCAAGAGCGACGACGAGGTCGTGGCTTTCGTCAAGAAAGGTCTCGCGAAGGAACGCCTCGAAAATACCCCGCCGCCAGCTTCACTATAGACGACACCGAATCGGGTTTGTATCCAAGCTTTCGATTCCTCTCGGCTATCTCGAAGATCAGCCTCCAGGTACGTATCAGGCACCTCCATCCATGCCAAGCCGAGTGCTTGGGGTCGTACATGTGCGTCGGTTCAGAGGTCAACCCGTTGAGCTCGATCACGCGTATCCCTTCGCCTAGACGCAGCGCTTCAGCTGATGGAACCCGAAGGTCATAGCGGCCGAAATGAAAGCCCTCCACCGGCGCCGTAAACCGATCGACCTCGTCGCGTAACCGCTCCGTGAGCAAGTGAGCGCCATCCAGAAACAGGGCTCCGCGACAATGCGTTCCGACCGAGGCCAGCCAGAAGCGCTCGCCAGCCGCTACGATTTCAGCTAAGCGCGCCTCATATTCGCTCAAGAAGAAGGGCGCCATGCGTACCGCTCTCGGATCCTTGAGGATCAAGGTCTCCAAGGTCGACTCGCCATCCCCCGTGACATAGGTCATACGCTTGTCGGTGATGGAGAAGATCTCGCCCTTCTTCCGGTCGGGGAAACGAAAGTAAAACACTCCGTACTCGCTTCCTGAAACATATTCCTGCGCGATCGTATCCTCTTTCTGATTACGCAAGAACGCCTCAGCCTCGATCCGGTCCTTCACGATGGTCACTCCCTGGCCGCGCTGGCCGACGTCCGGCTTCAGCACCACGGGAAAACCTAGGGACTCCGCCTCCATGAAGTCATCGAGCGCCTTCAGTCGAGCCTGGATCGGCTCGGCAAGCGACAGGATCGAAAACCGGGCCACCGGTACGCCGAAGCGTTGCAGGTGGGTCAAAATCTGCCCCTTCGATTCGTAGACCAGTCCGCTCGCCGGCATGCAGGGATTGACGATTGACGGCAAGGTCAGAGATCGGTGTCTCACCATTCGCCAAGCGATGTAGGGAAGGATCGGCCCGTAGACCGCCCAGACCGGCCAATATTCCCAGCGAATCAAACGCTGGAACTTGCAGACCAGCAAGCGGCGCCCTTTCCAAGTGATACTCGCCACCAACAGCCTGCTTCCAAATACGAAGAGCAGCAAGAACAGCACCACTCCGAGCCAGGCCCAGGCTCCCATGCCCTCCACCAGAGCCAGTACTGGCTGCCCAAAAACGAACGACAGACCGACCAGGATCGGCGTCCAAATGCTGGCGGCCACCAGCAGGGCGAAGGCGAAACGCCAAAACCCTATTCTCAGAACGCCTGCGGCGAAATAGGTGGGCACTCGGCTGCCGGGGAAAAAACGAGTCAGAACCACCAGCATAATGCCTTTCTTCTCGAACCAACGCATCCCGCTTCGCAGCTTGGTGGGTGACGCGAGCCGACGCAGCCCGGGCAGTTCCAGCGCCCGCGCTCCCAAGAAACGTCCGATGAGGTAGATGCCTAGATCGCCCACGAAGATTCCCAGCAAGCAACCGGCGATCGCCACCCAAAGCGAAACGGTTCCAGCCGAAGCGAGCAGTCCCCCTCCAATGCAGGCGAGGTCTTCGCTCGCGAAGGTGGCGATGCCCAATAAAAGCCCCCCCATCCAGTGAGCGATCGGCTGAACCTCGACCGCGGAAAACGAAACTCTGTCCTCATCGCCTCCTTCACCCGACCTGTCTTGAAAACCGGATACGAACGCCTCAACTCCAGCTACCGTTTGCTCCAGACGGTTTCCACGCGTCACCTTCAGCGTAGCGGCGTCTGGCCGGACCGCCTCCACCGCGCGAAGAAAGGAAGCCCGACCCAACTGCGGTGGACGGGCGCGAATCGCTAGCAAAGGCAGGTCGCTACGCTCCAAAAACCTCGAGCTCGCAAATAGATCCGCATCATGGATACGACGCCACCGGTCATCTCCCCAACCAGATCGATCCAAGAATCCAAAATCGGGCGCGACCCACTCAGCCAGCCATGTGGCCGCTCGAGCGAACGTTTTCAGAGCGGCGTTCAAGGCGCGATCGCCCAGCAGCTCCGCCTGAGGCGGTAGCGGGGCATCCACCAACACGATCGATCGGAGCTCTTCGCTCGAGGTCTCGGCGAACGCGGTCGCCTCCGCAGCGCCATACCCGATCCCCACCACGCTTACGCTGGCCCACTGCCCGGCGCCTGGAACCTCAGCGTCGCTCAACTCGGATGGGCTCCACTGCTCGCCCAGAAACGAGCTGGCCGAGATCCAATCGGTAGGACCGCCACCGGACCCGTTTCCTCTGGATACCAGACGCGAAGCTCGTGCTTCGTCAGGGGAAAACACGATTATCAAATGACGTGCCGGCGAGACGCTCATCGAATCCATCGCAAACGAATTCGCCTCATCCCAAATGCCCGACCACTCAACGAGATGGGAAAGCAATAGGACGGATAGATAGATAAGCAAGAGCTTGCTTTTCATAGACGGAACCAGTGCCGGACCTCCCTTATTCTCGCAGCTCAGGGGCTGCGCGCTCGAGCTCCATCTCCTGCCCGCCTTCGAAACCGTCAACCTCGAACGGACGCGTTTGCAGCCTCATCAGAGTCGAAGTCTTCCGTATCGAAACCATGGTGACACATTGGGTTTCAGATTCCTCCCGTCTCATGAGCGGATTGTAGGCCGAACTCGGATGAGCCGTGTCGAAATGATAGGATATTCGACGTCTCAGGGAGCAGAGGCTGGCATCGTCGCCGCAGATCTCTATGTATCTGTTTTTTCGGTACGCCTCTACTTCCTCCGTTTGAAACGAGGAGGTAGTGAGAAATCGGATATCGCTAGCAAGGCGAACGATCCGACACCCATCCCATGAGAGTACGACCGAATTCCCCAAGGACATAAGCCCTAAGAGAAACGGCTTGTATGAATCCAAGTCCAGACTCCGCAACCATCGCTCCGCCCCCGGCAGGCTGGCCTGCTGGCAGCAGCCAATGGTCAGGTCTCCCCTGCTCCGACCTCCGGAAAAACGCTTTCGCTGCAAAGCGAGCTTTGCCGTAGCCCCGTAGTTGTTGAGCAGAAATGAGCACAATCCAGCTTCGTTCGCGCAGAGCCACGTGCCGCCGCCCTGTGGATCGCGAGCGAAGAGCAGTTTCCCGTTTTCCGATTCGTGCGCGGCGAGCGCCTCGGCTTCAGGGCGGATCTTTCGCTCGTCGCGATTGAAGCAAAGCGTCGCCTCGGTCGCCGATACGCTCCACGATGCGGTGCACATCAGTTTCCAACCGACTTCAGGTATTTCAGGGTCGAAGGCGCCACGCCGAAGGACTCGTCCGGAAAGATTCCCAGCATACGGCTCGCGATGGCGATCAACGCGTAGTGATGAACGGTGTGCGATACCAGAAACTGCAACTCCCGTCCCACGGAGGACTTGGAGTGCACGTCCTCGCCTTCCGTCGACGCGCTCACTTTCACCCTGATAGCGCGGCCGATATCGAGCTCCAACGAGCTAAGCTGATCGCGAACGCGCTCCAGAACCTGCAGGCTCAACTCTACGCTTCGCTCCTGATTCGTGTTTCGCACCCGAGCGTCATAATCGATCAACCCCGAATCCAGCCCCTTGACGAAAGACAAGTAGTGGTCGAGCACGTGTCGAAAGTGAACTCCGATGCCCGAACCGTAGCTGGCCGGATCGCCCGCCACAAAACTTTGGTCATCGTGGCGTGACAGTAGAGTTCGTCCCTGTTCCAGGAGTTCGCAGTTCGCGAGGATCAGATTCATACAAAAATAGGGGGATAGCCAAACCACAACTAAGACAGGGACCCCTTGAGTAAACGCTCTTTTTGAGAAAATTCCGCTCTCCCCTTCGAGCTCGCTTCTGGGAACGCCAAACGCAGCTGCACTGGACCTAGTTTCAACGATTCAGTCGGACAGGCGCCTGCATTTTGGCGAGGAAACGCTGCCTGGGAGCGAAGACAGCGCAGGGCGCGTGACCGCGCTGTCGCGTTTTCCACACCTCCCGTAGATACTTGGCTAGCAGCATAAAATGGCTTTGACCTCGCGACGCCGCTAAGCAATCTACGCCATTGCTCACGAGCAGTCACCGACGTTCCGCAGCCCCCTCATGCTTTGAGATCCTCCGACACAGAGCCACCCTCTCCCCGCCCCTCCCCACTTCACGCGTCCCCGGAACAGTCCGGCGAGACCTCCCTCCACTCCGTCGCGCTGCGCGGGCTTCCCGAGAAATTGCGCCACGCCCTTAAGACGGAGCTCGAAGAGACGCATCACATTCGCTGCGATTCGACCCCAAGCGACAAGGTCCAGCTGGCCTGCCTTTGGACGGAATCGCGCCACCCGCCCTCCCTCTATCGCGAAGGGGTCGACTGCATCGTGCTGGGCGAGTCCATTCCCTTCACGGAAATCAGCGCCTACATCGAAATGGGGGCTCTCGGGGTCTACGACCTGAGGCTGGTCCCAATCAAGGTCGCCGCGGAGTTGATCAAGTCCCACCTGCGTTCGCCTCGAAAAAAGGCCCCGCAGACCACCACGCCTTCCTCCCGGTTCGCCATCCTGGAGTGGGACAGGGATTTTCGCATCGCTCGCTGGTCCGACGACGCTGAAACGCTCACCGGCCTCTCCCGCAACCAAGCGCTCAACCGCAGCATCGGCGAATGGCTCATACCGGAAGAAGAGATCGGGCCCTTCATCGCCAGTTGCCATTCCGTCATCAAAGGAGAGCTGCCGGAATTCAAAGGGCAATGGAATATCATCACCGCCGACGAACAGACCCTACCCACCTTCTGGAAAGTCGTGCCAAAGGACCATCGAGCCCAATCCTTCATCGGCATTTTCGAGCTCGCTAGCAGCGCCGAGCTCTCGCCGCGGGCCACCCCCCTGTCTCCCCACACTGGCCCGGACGCGACCCCGCCGGTCCACGACGAGCTGCCGGATCTGCTCACCGAGGCCTTCGCCCAAGACTCCAAGGTGGAATTCCTCGCGACCGCGGTGGAACACCTCGCTATCGGCGTCTACGTCACCGACGAGACCGAAGACTGCGTCTTCACCGTGTGGAACAAGGAGATGCAACGCCTCTTCCAAAAGAAGAAATCAGAGGTTCTCGGCAAGCGACTTTCCGAGGTATTCACCGACCCACTACTCCGCTCCGTGCTCAGCGAGGTCGCTCCACCTCGCACCCGAAACCGCGCCATCATTCCCCAGATGGCGACCCCCAAGCGACCGGACGCCCACTTCATCGCCGACATCAACAAGACCGTGCTCTTCGACGATTCCGGCGCCAAGAGCTCGATCGTCGGCGTGGTTCACGACGTGACCGACCGCATCAAGTCGGAAAACCGCCTGGTCGCGGCCTTCAACGAGTTGGAAGCCTCCAAGGAAAAGCTCGAGCAGAGCAACCTGGAGATCCGAAAAGGCATCGAAAAAGCCAAGAAGCTCGCCGTCGCCGCCCAGTCCTCCAACAAGGCGAAATCCTTTTTCCTCTCCAATATCAGCCACGAGCTGAGAACGCCGCTCAACTCCATCATCAGCCTCACCCACGCGCTGCTGGAAAAGACCTTCGGTCCGCTCAATCCCATCCAAACGGAAAACATGGAGATCGTTTCCGACAGCGCGCGACACCTGCAGGCGCTGATCACCGACATCCTGGACCTCTCGAAAATCGAGCTGGGAAAACTCAACCTGAAGATCGCCCGAGCGAACGTCGTCGAAATCGCCCAGTCATCCATCCGCATGGTGGAGCAGCAAGCCGCCCTCAAGGAAGTCACCTGCAAGCTGGACAATCGCGCCGCCATCGATCTCATCGACGCCGACTCCAAGCGACTGCGTCAGATCCTGCTCAACCTCCTGGTGAACGCGGTCAAGTTCACCCGCCCGAAAACGCAGATCACCCTGGAGATCGACTCGCCACCGGGCAGCAACTCCATCTACTTCACGGTGCGCGATCACGGCATCGGGATCCAGGAGTCGGATTTCCACCGCATCTTCTCCCCGTTTACCCAGCTCGACGACTCCCTCGCTCGCCAGTACGAGGGCACCGGTCTCGGCTTGGCCATCGTGTCGAAACTTGTGGAACTCCACGGTGGAGGGCTCCGGGTGCAGAGCAGGCCAAACGAAGGGGCCCAGTTCCGCGTCGAGCTGCCCTGCGCTCAGCACGAGGGAGCTCCACCCGGGGAATCCTTGCCGACTCTAGCCGAGATCGCCCTGAAATCGAAACGGGTCGACAACCTGGTGCTGATCGTCGACGAAAACGACCGCAGCACCGCCCAAGCGCTCGCTGCCTCGAGAGCCAATCCTCAACTGACCACCGTGGCCGCCATGCCAAACGAGATCTCCGCTTACCACGACCAGATCGCCCCGAAGGCCATCATCGTGGACCTCAGCACGCTCTCCAGCCACGGCCACGACTGGATGCAGATCTCCCGAGCTCTGCCCAGCTGGAAAAACACCCATTGGATCGCCACCTGCTCGCTCGATATCGCCACCAGCCACGAGTCAGCCAAGCAGCATTCCTTTCACGAATTTCGCTGCAAACCCCTCAAACAGGAAACATTCGCCAACCTAATCCCTAGCTGAATCCCCCCCACGAGACCATGCCTTTAGGAGCGATCAATACGATCCTCGTCGTCGACGACAACCTCGGAGCCCGCCGCTCCATCGAAGCCCTGCTATCACACGAGTCCTACGAGATACTGCTGGCCGAAAACGGCCTCTCGGCCATCGAAATCGCCAAGGCTCGCACCCCGGACATCATCCTGCTCGACGTCATGATGCCCGGCATGAGCGGCTTCGAAGTCTGTCAGGAGATTCGCCGAGACCAGCGCCTATCCGAAATACCGATAATCATGATCACCGCCTTGGACGACGAGGAGTCCATGATCCAAGGCATCGAAGCGGGAGCCGACGACTTCCTCCCCAAGCCGATCAGCAAGATAGAGCTGCGCTCCCGCGTGAAAGGCATTCTCCGCCTCAATCGCTTTCGAAAGCTCTGCGACGAGCGCCAGAAGTTCGAACTGGTGGTGCGCCAGTCCAATTTCGGGTACATCGTAATGAATCCGCAACTACAGATTCTTTTCGCGAATCCCGCCGCTCGCAAGTTTCTCGCCATCCCGGAGCCCAGCCCGAGCAATCTCGACTTTTTCGACATCGCTTCCGATCAGTACGCCGTCCAGCCGCGCGACGCCAAGCAACAGCTTCTCGGATCCACCTCGCTTCCCGATCCTCCACCGTTCATCCTCGTCAAATCAAACGTCATCGACGGGGAGTCCCAATGGGTGCAGGCGACCGTGCAATCGCTGGGCTCCGCCTCCTCGAACCAGCTGCTGCTCAAACTCGAAGACATCACCGAGAAGATCATTTCCTTCCAGGAAAAGCACACCTTCTCCCGCATGATATCCCACAAGCTGCTGACTCCGCTCAACGCCCTCAAGGCGGCGAGCCAGCTGATGGACACCTTCAAGGGCGAGAGCGCCCAAGGGACGCGATTGGACAAGGTCCTGGACCTGCAGCGCCAGGGCATCTCTCGTCTCGAGTACGACGTGCAATCCATTCTGGCCTTCCTCGAAAGTAGTTCCCACGCGAATACAGACCATCCTCGTGCTTCCGTCGGCGAAACCCGCGAGCTCATGAACCGCATCGCGGAAAACCCGAATTTCGACCTGAGCCTATCGATGGATGACACCACTGATGAAGCTCCTCGGATCGGCATCTCCATCCACGCGTTCGAAGCCTGCGTGCGCGAAATCGTGGAAAACGCCATAAAATTCAAGAACGGTCCGCGAGCTCGCATCAACTGCTTCGTGGATACGCTATCGAGCCCTGAGGTGGTGACCTACCGCTTCCAAAACAACTCAAAACCGCTATCGGAGGTCGAGCTTGCCAACGTCTGGAAACCCTACTGGCAAGCGGATCGCTACTCGACTGGCGAAATTCAAGGCATGGGTCTCGGACTCTCGCTTATCGCCACCAACGTCTGGTCGGCTGGCGGTACCTGCAAAATCGAAAACTGCCCCATTGGAGACGGCGTGCAGCTGTCGCTCAGTTTCCCCATCACCAAATGATTCCACACCCCACTCTCTACGCCTTCGCTGGCTGTCGCGTCTTCCTAGCTGCGACAGCCGCTTTTGTTTCCGCCCTCGCCGCCGTGGCGGAAACGCAGCTGGAAAACGCGGGCGCCGCGCTCGACTTCGAGGATAGCGACATCGTGGTCTCCAAAGCGGGCGACCCGATCCTGCGACTGATATCGATCCGATTCGACTACCACGACCCGATATCCATGCGCCTGGTCTCCCGCGACGAATCAAGCCTCATCCTAGAAGCCCTCTATCCCTCCGCCGTCGAATTCAACAACGACCCGAACGACCAAACGCCGCGCCCGGCCACAATCGAAATTCGCGAAGTCCCAGGTGGATTTCGTATCCACAGCTCCCCTACCTGGGCCGACCAATGCACGCTCGTCCTACAGGATCTGGGCGATCACTTCTTCGGTCTCTCCGAGCCGCTGCAGCCCGACAACCAAAAGTCGCCCGACCTTCGCGGCTCCTCCATACGCGTGGAAGTCGCCAGCGAAGGGCAAAGCATCGTGGAAAACTACGCTTCCGCCATGTCCTCCTTCTACTTAAGCTCCTTCGGCTACGGAGCGTTTTTCGACACCTTCGCTCGCGGACGCTACGACTTGGCGGTCAACGGAGCGAATCGCATCCACCACGATACAGGGGAGCTCGATTGGTATCTGTTTTTTGGCGACGATGGCGTCGAGGTGCACCGCCACTACTTCGCTCTGATCGGAGATCCTAAGCCGCTCCCCCTTTGGGGACTAGGACCGGTCGCCTGGAGGGATCAAAACGACGGCGGTTCGAAGGAAATCCTCGGCGACATTTCCCGCATGAGCGACCTGCGAATCCCCCTCACGTCGTGGTTCGTGGACCGCCCCTACAGCGACGGCCACCACGCATGGTCCGAGATGAACTTCAGCAAGTCCTTCGCCCACCCAAAAAAATGGATACAAACGATCCGAGAAGATTTCGGCCTCGAGTTCATGACCTGGACCTCGACCGCTATGTTCGGCAGCGAACGTTTTCCCAAACACCTCGCTGGAGCCTTCACCTACCTCGACCTCAGCCACCCGGAAACGGTCGAGCAGTTCCAAAGCGAACTGGCGAAAAAGCAGTACGCGCACGGCGTCAAGGGCCACAAGATGGACCGGGCCGACGAAGTGTTTCCCTTGTACGAGCATTGGCATGACAGATCCATCGGTCCTGCCGAGCGACGCAACCGCTACGTGTACCTCTTTACCAAGGTTCACCATGAAGCCCTTCAAGAGGCGTGGGGCGACGACCAGGTCAACTTCGCCAGAGCAGGCATACACCGAGCGCAGCCCTACCTGAGCGCCTTGTGGGGCGGCGATCCGCGATCGAACTGGCAGGGCCTGCAGTCGAATATCGCAAACGGCATCCGCTGCTCCTTCATGGGCTTTCCTGTCTGGGGAACCGATGTGGGCGGCTACCTCGGAGAGGGATTCATCGATGAAGAGCTCTACATTCGTTGGCTTCAAGCTGGCAGCGTAAACGGCCTATTCGAAATCAAGCTGGATGGGGCTGGCGGCGACGGCGAGGATCGGATGCCCTGGCGCTACGGCAAGCGGCTCCAATCGGCTTTCAGGACGGTATGCGAAGAACGCATGAGCATGCTCCCCTACTTGTATTCAATTTCTCACAACGCCCGCGAAACTGGCGCCGTCATGCAGCCCATGGCATACCGTCACCTCGACGATCCTCGAACCTACGCCATCTGGGATCAATTCTACTTCGGTCCCAATATTCTAGTGGCTCCTGTGCTCGAAAAAGCGGTCAAGCGATCGGTCTACTTCCCCGCAGGGACTTGGATCGACTTCGACGACCCAAGCCAACGTCTCCTTATAGACACGCCTCAGCGGATTGAGGTCGACGCTCCTCTTGGCAAACTCCCTCGCTGGATAAAAGCCAACAGCATCCTTGTCACAGGAGACGTCTACCAAGGAAACGCCAAACGCTGGCAAGACCGGAGGGAACCGCGCCTGACGATCAAGGCTTTTCCAGGAATAGAGGGAGAGTCATGCTTATTCGAATACATCGATCCGTTCGACGAAAACGCAAAGAAACGCATCACCCTCGAACGATCCGAAAACAAGGTTCGCGTGACTGCCCCTTCCATCGCCTGCCCTGTCACCGTAGAGATTTACGACCCCGCAGAGAATGGGAAGCCAGTCGCCTTCAGCTTGGAAGGACCTATCGATGTCAGTTGGGAGCTGCGATGAAACGCCTCGCCCTCCTCGCATTCGGAATCTGGCCCCTGTTCGCTACGGCCGAGCCAGAGGATCAGCCCCCAATAGATCGCGAGGCGTTGGTCAGTCGACACAATCCGAGCCTGGACCAAGCGGATACGCTGTCCGCCCTCAGCCTCGGAAACGGGGCTTTCGCGTTCACGGCGGACATCACCGGACTCCAGAGCTTTCCAGAAGCCTACGCGCAGAACGGGATTCCTCTCTCAACTCAGTCCGAATGGGGCTGGCACAGTTTTCCCAATAGCCAGGGCTACCGGATCGAGGATACCTACCGGGATTTCGATACCTACGGCCGGCCTGTTCCGTATCCATACGACCAGCACAGCGACGCTGGCCAATGGTTGCGTGGCAACCCCCACCGAATCGGACTCGGAACCATAGGACTGGAGATCGTCACATCGGAAGGCGCCATCGCGAGCCTGGACCAAATCGAGGCGATCGACCAAAAGCTGGATCTTTGGACCGGTACGCTCACGAGTCGCTTCGAAGTGGAAGGCGATCCCATAGAGGTCGTCACCGTTTGCCACCCCGACAGCGACACGATTTCAGCGGAGATCTCTTCGCCGATGCTCGCTAGCCAACGCCTTCGGGTGAGCCTGCGCTTCGCCTACGGAAAGAGCGACTGGGGAATTGTACCGGAAGACTGGATGCGCCCGGACAAGCACCAGAGCAAACTGAGAGGAGCAACCATCCTTCGAACGCTTGACGAAACCGCCTATCAGGTGAGCGTCGAAGGAAACGGTAGACTAAAACGGGAATCCGCCCACCGGTTCAGCTATGCCAATCAACAGGACAGCCTTTGGTTCTCCATTCGCTTTTCAGCCGAACCTGATGCGACGCCACTCCCCTCATTTCCGGAGTCTCGCCAGGCGAGCGCCACCGAGTGGAGCCGTTTTTGGACTTCCGGAGGAGTCGTCGACTTGTCCGGCAGCGCCGATCCACGAGCCGCCGAGCTGGAGCGCCGTATCGTGCTTTCGCAGTACCTCACCGCGATCCAGTGTCGAGGCTCGCTTCCACCCCAGGAAACCGGGCTCACCTTCAACAGCTGGTACGGCAAACCGCATCTGGAGATGCACTGGTGGCATGCGGTTCACTTCGCCCTGTGGGATCGTATCCACGTCGTCGAGACTGCTCTCTCATGGTACGAGAAAATCCTCCCCAAGGCCCGTTCGATCGCGAGCTTGCAGGGCTACGCGGGCGCCCGGTGGCCGAAAAACGTCGACGCCGAGGGAAATCAGGTTCCCTCCACCATCGCGCCGCTTCTGATCTGGCAGCAGCCGCACCCGATCTATTTCGCTGAGCTTTGCTATCGCCAGAACCCCTCGTCGGAAACGCTGCTGCGCTACCTGAAAATCGTGACAGAGACAGCCGACTTCATGGCCGACTACGCCCACCGCGACTCGGAAAGCGGAGCCTACCACCTCGGGCCGCCGCTAATTCCCGCCCAGGAGAGCTACGACCCGCGAGTCACGCGCGACCCGCCGTTCGAACTCGTCTACTGGCGCTGGGGACTCGAGACCGCTCAACGCTGGCTCGAGCGGCTCGGGAAGCCTCGCGCATCCAAATGGGATCAGGTGCTGGATGATCTCGCCCCGCTGCCTCTCTTCGAAGACCGATACGCCACCGCGGAGGGCGTTTGGAACCCGAAAGACCATCCCTCAGTGGTCGCCATCAAAGGCATGCTGCCAGGCAAGACCGTCGATGATCAGCGGCTTGAGCGCACCCTTCGCCATGTGATGGATACCTATGACTGGCAGCACACCTGGGGATGGGACTACCCCATGATGGCCATGACCGCCGCTCGCCTCGGCGAACCCCAGCTGGCCATCGAAGCGCTTTTGCTCGACGTGCAGAAGAACACGTATTCGCCCAATGGACACAATTTTCAAGAGCCCGAAAACCTTCGCATCTACCTTCCTGGAAACGGAGGACTTTTGACAGCGATCGCCATGATGGCAGCCGGCTGGGACGGAGCGCCAGAAATCCATGCCCCTGGCTTCCCGCAGGATGGGAGTTGGAAGGTAAGCTGGGAAAACCTGCACCCGATGCCTTAGGCGATCAAATGGCGCTCCTGCGTCGTATCGTTTATTCGAGCCAAATTGCAGGCGCATCGAAGTGATGACCGTTGAACCCAATACCTGGTCGAAACTGCACTGGATTGCCCAGCGATTGGATACGCGGTCCGGCGCCGTTTCCGGTGGAGCAACGCTCAACCCTAACACGAAAAAGTCTATGAACACACTCGAAGCGATCGAACAACGCCGTTCCGTCAAACACTACGATCCAAACTTTCAGATCCCAGAGACGGACCTGACTAAAATCCTGGAGTCCGCCATCAAGGCTCCCACGTCCTACAACATCCAAAACTGGCGCTTCGTCGTCGTGCGCGATCCCGAAACCAAGACGCGCTTGCGGGCCGCAGCCTGGGATCAGGCTCAAGTCGAGGAGGCCTCCGCGGCCATACTCATCTGCGGCGATCTCAAGGCCCATAGCCGCGATCCCGAGCGCTACTGGGAAAACGCCCCAGAGCAAGTACAGGACATGCTGGTTCCCATGATCGGCGACTTCTACGAAGGCAAGGAGGAGGTTCAGCGAGATGAGGTGATGCGTTCCGCCGGTCTAGCCGGCCAAACCATCATGCTCGCCGCAAAAAGCCTGGGATACGACACCTGCCCTATGATTGGCTTCGATCCCGAGGCCTTCGCAGAAATCATCAATCTCCCCGAGGACCACGTCATCGGCATGCTCGTGGTCGTCGGAAAAGCCAAAGAGCCCGCTCGCCCGCGTGGCGGCCAACTTCCCCTGGAGGAAGTCGTATTTCACGATTCCTTCTAAGCGAAGTCCGGAGTCGACGGCCCCAAGGCAGGGAAAGCGCCAAGGGTATGGCTAAGAGAAAATCGCGAAACTTTTCTCTTGCCAAGGGGCGAAATCGTTGCCGTTTTAGCGACTCTATTTTGGGGCCGTAGCTCAGTTGGAAGAGCGCCTGCATGGCATGCAGGAGGTCGTCGGTTCGATCCCGATCGGCTCCACCACTCCGATTTCCGCCGCTTCTCGCAAGCGGCTTTTTTTGCGTATTGTCCTCAGGCAAGACGCGAGGGACGGAGGGAAATCGAGCTCAAGAATCCTTGCGATTCCCGAGGGATTGGCTGATGATTCCTAGAGAGCTCCTTCCCTGTCCATCCCTCCATTCGATGCTCCGCAAGTTCGTTTCCTTCTGCCTCGCCGCCCTCGCTTTGCTGGCCATGACTGCGTGCGGCCCCACCGGCCAGCCGGAAACCGTTTCCTGGCGTCTGCAGACCCACTCCTATCGAGGAAGCGTCGACTTCGCGGCTTTGCAAACCTTTGCCGAAAACGTCGCCAGAATGTCCGAAGGACGTTTCACGATCTCCATCCACGAGGGAGGAGAGCTGGCAAACGGGCCCGACATCTTCCGCGCGGTTTCGGACGGTAGGATCGAGATGGGAAACGGCTGGCCCAACTGGTGGTCCGGTCAGCATCCCGCCTGGGCGGTCATGAACGCAGGGCCGTTCGACTTCATGAATCTGGACGCGTCGATGATGTTTTTCTTCGAAGGGAAAGGTACCGAGTTGGCCAACGAGCTCTCCCTCCCTCTGGGCGTGATCTGGAGACCTGCTTGGTGGTCAGGCATGGAGTTTGGGCTGCTTTCGAAAACGCCGATCTATGGTCTCGACGATCTCGAGGGAAAACGCATGCGCTTCGGGCCGGGGCTACCCAGCGAGGTCATGGCGGAAGCCTCCGGAGCCTACACCATCCCGCTCGTGCCTCAGGAAATCCTGCCTGCGCTGAGGGATGGCAGCATCGAAATGGTCGAATGGGCGAACCCAAGCGGCGTGCTGGATCTGGGAATCCACGAGGAATGCCGCTACGCCTTGATTCCCGCCATTTGGCAGCCGTCCGTGCTGTCGGATTTTCTCATAAACGAGGAAGCGTATGGCCGCCTTTCTCCCGACCTACAGCAGATTCTGGAATCCGCCATGCGCGACTTCTCTTTGAAAGCGACGCTCGAATCAAAGCTATCCGATTTCGCGGCGATCGAAAGCATGAAGGAAATGGGCATGGAGCTAAACGTCTGGAGCGACAGCGACATTCAGCGCTGGCGCCGGGCGAACGACACCATCGTCGAGCGCTATCGTCGAGAGGACGAATTCTCAAAACGCCTCATCGATGCGAAACAAGCCTTCAAGGCTCGTTACGATTCCTACTACGAATTCTATCAAGCGTATGAGTAGCCTCGGGACGTCTGCAGATTCATCGAGCGAGGCGCAGGAACCGCAAGGGCTCGACTTCCGCCTCAAGGGCTCTTCGCTTTCGCACCGCCTTCTGCTGGCGCTCATCCTCATCACGCTGGCCACCATGGCCATCTTCGTTTGTATACGCTATTTCATTACGATAACTTCGCTTGAGAAGGACCTCGCGACACGCGCCGAAAACATAGCCACTCGCATCGCGAACTCCGTAGCCCCATCGGTTTGGGACATCTATCGCAAGAGCTACGATAGAGCATTTTCGCAAGAGGTGACCAACGCAATCCTGGAAGCCGAGTTTCGCGACCCCTACCTGAAAGGTATCGTGGTGTATGGAAATTTCGGGCACGTTTTCATGGAACTCTACAAAGACGCGTCGGGCGAACTGGTCTCGAACAAGGACCTTCTCGAACCGGACGCCGACCTGGAAGGCAGCTACAGCGCCTACGTCGCGATCAAGAACGCTTCCATGACCACTGGCAACGTGCGCGTGTTCCTCAGCTCGGACCCGTCCGCCAAGCTGATCCGCGACACCTTGCTCATCGAAATCGTGCAGGCTCTAGTGATCGCCACCCTCTTTGTAGTCTTCCTCTTTTTCGCGATTCAAAAGGTCCTCATCGCCCCGCTGCGCGAGCTCCAGCTGGCGGACGCCGAGCTGAAGCGGGCCAATCAGCGATTGGAAACCGCGAACAAGGAGCTCGAGGAGTTCGCCTACCGATCCTCTCACGATCTGAGATCTCCGCTGGCCTCCTCGATCGGCGTCATCGGACTGACCAAAGAGCTCATTCACGAAAACGAGCTGAGCGAAGCTTTGGACTGTTTGGAAAAAGTGGATACGGCCCTAAACAAGCTTGATCGACTGGTTCTCGACATTTTGCAAATGACCGAAATGGAAAACATGGAGGATCGAGGAGAGCTGACCGACCTCACTCATCTCGTTCAGGAAAGTATCCAAAGCGTGGAACATTTGAAGGAGAGCAAGCAAATCTCGTTCGAGATCGACATCGAGTCCGAGCCGCTGAAGCTGCACCGAATCCGCCTCAGAAACATTTTGGACAACCTGCTCTCCAACGCGGTGAAGTACTCGGACGTCCAAGAGCCCCTCAGTCGCATTCGCCTATCCGCAAGAACCGAAAACGATCAGCTGGTCCTGAAGATCGCCGACAATGGACTAGGGATTCCTGAGCCGTATCGTAAGGACATTTTCACCATGTTCACGAGGTTTCACCCTAGGATTTCACGGGGAAGCGGACTCGGACTTTATTTGGTGAAAAAAAGCATTGAGCGTATCGGCGGAACCATACACTACGCCCCTTTGCCCAAAGGCTCATGCTTCACTCTGAGCATTCCCATACAAAACCAAGGCGAGGATTGATTTGAAAAAGGTACTCATAGTCGAAGACGATTCCGTCGACCAATTTCTGGCGCGGAAGGTCATCAACCGCGAAAACCCCGAGGTGCAGTGCGAATTCGCAGACGATGGAGACGAGGCTCTCGCTATCCTCACCTCGTCCAACCCGACTCCCGATCTGGTCTTGCTGGACATCAACATGCCCGGAATGAATGGCCTGAGCTTTCTGGAAGCGTACAACGCTCGGCTCGATGCCTCATCTTCGGTTCCGATCGCCATGCTCACCTCCTCCGATCTCGAGTCGGATCGGCAAAAGGCCCTCAGCTTCAGCAATGTGATCGAGTACCTCACCAAGCCGATCACCTGCGAAAGCTGGAAGCGGCTGCGCGACTCGTTTCGCGGCATGTTCAACGACTAGCGCCTCAAATCGCTCCGGATCTGCCCGAGCCGGCCGCCCCAACGCCTACTCCTGCACGAAGGTGAACGGCACGTCCGAGTAGCCTACGTTGTCGGGCGGAGCATCGAAAATGCGCAGCTTGCGGAAGGACTCCATGACCTTGCGGTCGTAAACCGGATCGCCGCTCCCGCGCACGAGCTTCACATCCGAAATGTGTCCTCCCCCTGAAATGTCGCAGCTCACCACGGCCCGCAGCGGCGTGCCGGGTATGGGGTGCCGCTCGACCATCCGTTTCAAAGCGGCTCGTAGACGGGCCAGGTAGTTGGCCACGGTCTGCTGATCGGACACGCTCATGGAGGATACGTCCACGCCGGGGATGCTCTTCAGCCCTAAGTCGTTCAGGCTCTTTTGAAGCTGCTGCAGATCCTTGCTCAAGTCGATGCGTGGAGCTGAGGTGGGGCTGGGCTTGGCGCGAACGTTTTTCACTTCATCTCCATGCATCCTGCGAAAATCCTCCAGCGACATCCTGGGCGTCTCCACAGGCTTGGTTTCGACCGGCTTCGGCTGCTCCACCACCGGTCTCCGCTCCACTACCGGCTCTGGAATCTCAACCGGCACCAGAGGGCGCTCCGGCAATACGATCTCGTCCTCGGTCGGCAGATCTATCTGTTCGCTTCGGTACTGGATCGGATCGATAGGCGTCAAGGGCGTCTCCTGAGCGTATCCTCCGCTTGGAGGCGAGACCAGTTCGAACACCAGCTCCTCGGGATCCTTTTCCGGAGAAACCAGCCCTAGAATCGCGAATACGATCACGGCGACCAGGTGGGCGCTGGCGGAGAAGACCAAGGGTCCCCTCTGCTCGTAGAACATGTTCGCTAGCCTGATCTCTTCCATCCTCGCCCCTTTCTCGGACTACTCCTCCGGTCGCGTGACCAGGTTGATCTTGGACAACTTATACTCCTTCAGCAAGTCGAGCAAGCGCACCACGTTCTGGTAGCGCGTGTCCGCATCCGCTCGGATGCTCAGTACCGGCGGTTTGCCCATGCTGGCGAAACGAGCGAGCTCCTGCTCCAGCTCGGGCTCTCCGATCAGATTGCCGTCCACGCGATAGCCGTCGTTGACCACCACGATGTCCACATTGTCCGGCTGAGCCTGGGCCTTGCTTGGACTGGCCACCGGAAGGTCCACTTCCATCACCTGCTCCTTCTCGATAAGCGGCGTACTGATCATGAAGATGATCAGCAACGCGAATCCCAGGTCGATCAACGCGGTGACATTGAGCTCCGAATTCGGCTCCAGAGAGCGTTTTCTATGAAAGGATCGAGCCATCAGAATTCAGCGTTCACTCCTCGCAACCGGGCTATCGGCTTTCCAGCTCGATCACGTCCGCCAGGGCGCTAGCGAAGTTCTCCAGCTCCGTCACCAAAACCTTGGTACGCGATAGCAGATAGTTGTATCCAAAAACCGAAGGTATGGCAACGCACAGGCCAGCGACCGTGGTGAGCAAGGCGCCTGAAACGCCCGGAGCTAGGTTCTGCAAGGTGGCGGAGGACTGCAGCCCGATCGATCCGAAGGCGTCCATCACCCCCCACACCGTGCCGAGCAATCCGAAGAACGGAGCCCCGGAAACGATGGTCGCGAGAAAGACCATGCTCGACTCGTAGGAAAGAGTCTTGTTGGCCAGGGCACGCTGCAGGGCGTTTTCCACGTGCTCCACCCGGGCCGCTCGAAGCTGCTCCGAGGACTCGCCGTTCTTTGCTTTGATGCGTTGATAGGCCTCGATGGCATCCGAGTAGAGAGCGGCGTAAGGAACCTGCCGCGGCGCTTTGAAGGTGCCCGGCGGATTGAGTATCGACGGCTGACGATGCAGCGACTGCTCGAATCCGAGATTGAGCAAGCGGAGCTTCTTGAGCTCCCAATACTTGCCGATCATGACCGCCCAGGCGCAGATGCTGAAAAAAGCGAGGGCGAGAATGATGCATTTGCCAGCCAGGTTGCTCTGGCTGAAGTAGGTGAAAAGGCTTGCGGACTGGGCGATGAGCACGGGGAAGGAGACGATAACGGTTAACCGATGGAAGGCCGACTCCTGTTTGAACGCAAGCGCGGCGATCCGTTCAACAAATTTCACTCATTGCGCGAAAAATGCCGATCGGGAACGAGGAGCGGGGCGATTCGGCAAGCCATCGAGCCAATTTGCGGCCAATGCCAGGTCCGCTCTTCCAGAGGCGCACAAATCTAGTTGCGCTCGCCTCCATAGGGGAATTTATTCGCCCGCATTCTTCACTACCTCACGTTATGGACTATCGCCAACGAGCACTACAGGAACTCTCGGAAAAACGCAGCAAGCAAGCTGGCAAGCGCGTCCTCGTCGGATTGGATGGATTTGTGGATACGATCCTCCACCTCGTTGCCAAGCGTACTGGCAAAGGGGAAGACTTCACCCGCATGGACACGATCTCCGACTTCGGAGCGCGCATCAACGCGGCCGCCGGCAAAAGCACCAACATCGAGATGTTCCCGAAGATGGAGAAGCTGGGAGGAAACGGCCCCATCATGGCCAACGCCATGGTCGCGGCCGGCTACCCGCTTCGCTACATCGGCTCGCTAGGCAATCCGAACATCCATCCGGTCTTCCAGGATTTCGCCGCCAAGACCAACGCCCTCTCCATCTCCGAACCCGGTCTGACCAACGCCATCGAGTTCACCGACGGCAAGATCATGATGGGCATCACCAAGTACCTCGAAGACATCACCTACGATGCCATCGTCGAGGCCATGGGCGAAGGAGCGCTGCTCGACGAGCTCTCGCGCTGCTCCATGATCGCGCTCGTCAACTGGACCATGATCCCGAACATGACCCAGATCTTCGAAGACCTGCTTTCCAAAGCCCTGCCAAGCCTGCCGCCGCTCGATGGCGGACGCTCCTTCTTCTTCGACCTGGCCGATCCTGAGAAGCGCTCCACCGGCGAATTGGTGAACGCCTTGCGCGTCATCGGAAAATTCCAAAGCTTCGGCAATGCGGTGCTCGGGCTCAATCTGGCGGAAGGCCAGCAGGTCAGCAGAGCCTTCGGCATCCAGGAAACAGGGGAAGACGCGGAATCGCTCCAGGCCATGGCAGCCGCGATACGACGCGAGCTGGGTCTCAAAATGGTGGTGGTGCACCCGAAGGAACGAGCCGCGTGCGCCACTAAGGATGGCGAATGGTGCGTGGAAGGACCTTACGAACCCAATCCAAAAATCACCACCGGAGCAGGCGACCATTTCAACGCCGGCTTCATGAGCGCCCAGCAGCTCGGCCTTTCCCCGGAAGCCTGCCTCACCGTCGGCGTGAGCTTCTCCGGCTTCTACGTCAGAACCGCTAAGAGTCCGAGCCTAAACGATATCGACAGCTTCCTTCGCAACTGGTAAGGGCATTAGAAATATGACTGACGCGGAAACCTTGACCGGAAAACTGTTCACATTCGAAGGCTCCGAAGGGAGCGGCAAGTCGACCCAGATCGACCTGCTCGCGGAAGAGCTCACCGGCATGGGCCACGAAGTGGTGGTCACCCGCGAACCTGGCGGCACCGTGATCGGCGAGGAGATTCGCCATCTGCTGATCCATAGCTCCAGTGGCCAGAACATGACACCGGAAACCGAGCTGCTGCTCTTCGCGGCGGCTCGCGCTCAGCTGGTACGGGAGCTGATCCTGCCGGAGCTGCAAAAAGGCTCCATCGTGCTTTGCGATCGCTTCCTCGACTCCACCACCGTCTATCAAGGAGCGGCCCGCAGCATCTCCAGCGATCCGGTGGCCTACATCAACCAGTTCGCCGTCGGTCCCGTCACCCCTCACCTCACCTTCATCCTGGACGTGCCGGCGGAAGAATCCATTCGCCGCGTGAAGCGCCGCGTGACCGACCTTCCCGACCGCATGGAGCAGGAGAACATCGACTTCTACAACAAGGTGCGCGAAGGCTACCTGCTGCTGGCGCGTTCCCTGCCCGAACGCTACTACGTGGTCGACGGCACCCTTTCGCTCGAGGAGAATCGCGAGGACATCCTCAAAACCGTTCTAGACAACCTCTAGGAAGCCCGTCACGTACCGACGCGCGCTCAAACTCACGGTGACTGAGATCCAGGCCCCAAGCGACCCGAAAGCTCTGATCGACAAGGCCATGGCCGAAAACCGGCTGGCTCACGCCTTGCTGATCCACGGGCAGAACCTCGCTCAGGTGGAACGTTTCGCCATCGAGCTGTCCTGCCGCCTGTTGGGCGTGTCGGCAACTCCCGAGCAACTGGAGGAAAAATTGTTTCGACACCCGGACGTCTTCACCCTGCGCCCCTCCAAGAAATCGCGCGTCATCTCGGTGGACGACACCCGCGAAGCGATCCGAAACATCCAGCATTCCCCGCAGGCTGGCGAGCGCAAGGTAGCTATCATCTTCGAAGTCGACCGTTTCAACACCAGCGCCGCCAACGCCTTTCTTAAAACGCTCGAAGAACCCCCGCTCAATACCACCATACTGCTGCTGACGACCCGTCCGCATTCGCTGCTCGCCACCATCCGCAGCCGCTGCCAGCTCTTTCGCCTCCCAACCGGGCTGGCCACCTTCGACGATCCCACCGCTCAGGAATGGCTCGCCGCCTACCGTCAATGGCTCTCCGACCTGCTCACTGGACAACCAGGCGGCAAGCAATGCATCCCGCACTTCATCATCGGCGCCTACGGGTTGGTGGAGCGCTTCTCCCACATCATCCAAACTTTGGGAAAAACCGCCTGGAAAGCCCAATCCGAGAAGCTGCCGGAAGACATGAGCGACGACGAACGCATCGCTCTGGAATCGCGTATCAGCATTTCCATACGACAGGACTTTCTAGCGGCAGTCGAGTCCTCCACCGAACAGCTCGCCCGCGAGAAGCTCTTCGACGACAGCTCGGTTCCCATCAAGCTGGTCGAGTCGGTCGAAGCCTTGGAAAAAACCACTCACCTGCTACGCCTGAATATGAAAACCGAAGCCGTGCTGGAGTCGTTTCTCCTGCAGGCCCTGCGCATCTGGACCGCCAAAGGCTGATCGCTTCATCCTCCCCGACACCTCGCGACCGATGCCGGATCAGGCCCCCTACGAACGCAGGGACTCGCCGCAGACGTGGCAATACCGAGCTCCTACCCGATGCTCCACCTCCCCGCAACGCTTGCAGGCGCCCTTGGCCCCCTCCCGTCGCTGGTCGCGAGCGGCCAAGGTCAACTCCGCGGTCACGATCCCCGTTGGCACCGCGATCACCCCATAGCCGATGATCATGATCAGCGAGGCGAACACCTGTCCCAGCGCGGTTTGCGGAGAGATGTCTCCGTAGCCCACCGTGGTCAAGGTGACGATCGCCCAGTACACGCTCTTGGGAATGCTGGTGAACCCATGCTCCGGCCCCTCGATCAGGTACATGATGGAACCAAGGATCAGTACCAGAGTGAGCACGAAGAAGATGAACACCACGATCTTGCGTCCGCTGGCCCAGATCGCCCGGTAGAGCAGATTCGCCTCGCCCACGTAGTTCACCATTTTCAGCACCCGAAAGATGCGCAGCACCCGCAAGGCCCGAAACAGCATCAAATAGTGCGCTCCAGGGTAGATCAGATCCAAATAGGTAGGCAGGATGGAAATGAAATCCACGATGCCGAAAAAGCTGAAAATGTATTGTAAGGGCTTTTTCGATACGTAGATCCGTACGATGTACTCCAGGGTGAACAATACCGTAAAGCCCCACTCCAGCGCGTACAGGCTGGGACCATAGCTCGCCCGAATGCTGCGCACGCTCTCCAGCATCACCACGACCACGCTCATCGAGATCGAGACGATCAGCAGCACGTCGAAAAGCTTCTCCCCGAACTCGTTCGAATGGAAAATGATCCGTCTGCAGCGCTCCCTGAACGCCGACCAGTGATCGGGCGTGGACTCGGTCTCGGGCATGCCTCCCACCAAAGCCGATTCACAGCCGAGCACAACGTCTTATTTTCATCTGTAAACACCCGCCCCAAACCGGAGGGGCCCGAGTCCGCCCCGCCGCTTCGTCCCCTAGCGCCTTCTCCTCAGAACGCCCCGATATGTAGGCAACTTTGCAGCGCCACGCCTTGCTCCAGACCGAAATCTGGACTACCTTTTTCGAAAGGCTGAGGCAGCCACGAGAACCACGAAGAAGATCCCTGTCGCATTCGTTTCTTTCTCTAAAAGACGTCGAGCGTGCCGTCGTCTTCTCTCGTACGCGGTTACCCCATACCTCTCACCTAAAACGCTTATTGCACACATCGAAAGGGGGACACTATGTTTAGCAAACGAAGAGTCGACGCTCTCGTCGCAGGAGCCGGCCCGGTCGGCATGATCGCAGCGCTTACTCTGGCCCGAAACGGAGTCGATACCACCATCGTCGACGGCGAGCGTCGGGCCTGCACCAGCAGAAACAACCTGATCATCCACCCGCAGACCCTGCAGCTGCTCGATCGCCTCGGCTTCGCGGAGCGCGTCATCGAATCCGGATACCGCATCAATACGGTACTTCTCTACGACGACACGCAGCCACGCGAAACAGTCGAGCTCAACAGCCTGCCCATCGCCTTTCCCTACGCCATCTCGATTTCCCAATCGGACCTCGAATACGTGCTGGAAGACGAGCTATCCCAAGCGGGCGTTCAGATCCTCTGGGACCACCGCGTCTCCTCGCTCGAGCACGACGAGCAAGGCGTCTACGTCGAAGTCGATCGCTACGGGGACCGAGGGACCGGCTACGCCGTTTCGCACACCGAACGCACCATCGAACGCACCTTCCACTACCAGACCAAGCTGCTCATCGCCGCGGATGGATACAACTCGCTCATACGCCGATTCACCCATCGCAAAAGCGCCTTGCTCGGCCAGGACCAATACTTCGTGTTCTTCGAATTCGAAACGGATATGGATCCCAACCACGCCATGCGGCTGAGCATCCACAACGACCTCGCCACCGCCCAGTACCCGATGCTCGACGGCATGGCTCGCCTCGCCTTCCAATTCGAAGGCCTCACCCTGCCGTCCGAAAACCGAAACAAGGAACGCAGCCTGCTGCCGGACCGCGAGCAAGTGCCTGAGCTGCTCGACGATCAGCACTTCAAGGAACTGATCGACCGTCGGGTGCCATGGATAACTGGATACATCAACCGCATACGCTACCGGGCGGCGGTGCCGTTCGAAAAACGCTACCTGATCGATCCCTACCAGGATCGCATTTTCTTCATCGGCGACGCGGCCCGCCAGTTCGGCCCGCTAGGCAGCCTGAGCCTCAACCTCGGCATGCAGGAAGCGGAAACCGTGGCCTGCGAATTCACCCGGGTGCAGGAATGGGCCAAGGAAGGACAGCTGCGCCTGCGCGAGCTGGGACGAGACATGACTGCTCACTGGGTCAACATGGCGGACATGGATAAGAACTCGACCCCCATCGACATGTCCGACCTCTGGATCGCCCGCAATCGAGCTCGCATCCTGCGGGCTCTGCCCGCGACCGGCCACGCCCTGGAAAAGCTGGCCAGCCAGATGTTCATCCATCTGAAACTTGGAGAGCTCGCCGAGGCATAGAAGCGAGCTCGCCACCGCTAGGTAAGAGCGGCGCGTCCCCAGCGGGCGCGCCGCAAACCGTTTTCGTCCTGAGGCGAAGCGCCAGTCGCTAGTCGACGAAAAAATTGGTTCGCAACCAGGAAGCTCGTTTCTACCGTCAGGATTGTGACCGATACCGAATCCGCTCTCGCCCAATCCGTGCGCGAACGCCAGCAAACGCTGCTTCACACCACCCAACGCTTCTTTGGAAAAACCCCGATACCGAAAGCGATCCGTCAGGCCTTTCTGGATACGCCGCGCCATCGCTTCGTGCCGCGCTTCTATTCCTCGAGGCGCGGATCATGGATCGAACTCTCGCGAAGCGACCTGAAAGACCACCTGGACGAGCTCTACGCGGACCATCCGCTGTCCATTTTCCGCGACGAAAACGGCCGTACCCTATCCACCATCTCCCAACCTTCCCTCGTCCTCTACATGCTGGATCTGCTGGAGCTCGAACCCGGGATGAGCGTTTTCGAGCTCGGCGGCGGAAGCGGATGGAACGCAGCCATGCTGGGTCGACTGGTGGGAAGTCGTGGCCGCGTCCTGAGCGTGGAGATCATCGAGGAACTCGCTCGCAGCGCTCAAGCATCCATCGACGCGATGAACCTGCCGCAAGTCACCATCGCCGCGGGCGACGGCAGCCAAGCTCTCGCGGAGGACGCGCCCTTCGACCGGGGAGTCTTCACCGCAAGCGCCTGGGACCTGCCGAGCTGCTTTTTCCAGCAAATCGCTGCCAACGGCCTGCTGCTCCTAGTGGTGAAGATCCAGCCGGGTTGCGACCTGCTGGCCCTGCTTCAAAAATCGGACCATGCCCGTTTCGATAGCAAACTCCACATGCCTTGCAGCTTCGTCTCCGTGACGGGTTCGTGCGTGGTTCCTGAATACGCTCCAGTGCCAGAAGCGCAGTTCGCCGAACTCGGAGCTCCGCACGAGGTCAGCTGGGCCCAAATGAAGATCCCGAGCGAAGCGATTTCGGACTTCATCGCCTTCGCCCGCATCGCGCACGATTGCCAGCGCTCCTACCTGATCGACGATCCCGATCTCGGCTTCGCCGAGGAGTTCGCGGGAATCGAACGATCGCGCGGTGGCAGTCTCGCCCTCTTCAACGAAGACCGAGTCCTGAGCTACGGCGAGGAAGAGGCGTTGATCGCCCTGCGACGCGCTGGCAAGCGCTGGATGAAAGCCGGCCAGCCGAATTTGGAGGATCTGAAGCTCAGCATCCTGCGCCACGACGAATCGCCCGAACTCAGCAACGACCAATGGCTGGTCAAACGGGGGCAAAGCCAGCTGCTCTGGAGCCTCTAGACAGTTTGCGCCAAGCACGGCGCAGCGGCTTTACTCTCTGACGAAGCGTTTAGACGAAACGCGACGATCATGAGCCGAAGTCTTCGTGGCCGCGTCTCTCGTGCGCGCGCTTAGCCCAAGAGATCCATCTGCGAGTCCTTCAAGAGATCGAAGGTCTTCAGGGTGCGCAGCAATTGCAGCAGCTGAGACTTCTCGTAGATCTGCTTCGTATCCACCCGATCGATCAAGTCCAGCAGGATCGATTTGAAGGAAAAGATCCCATCCACCCCCTTCGACTTCAAAAGTTCGATACACTGCGAGCGGTGCGGCTCCTGCGTTGGGAAGACCGGGGCGAGCAGGATCTTCTTGGGAGGAATCTTCGTTCCGAAGGTCACTCCCTTGTCGTAGGCGAACCACTTCTCGACCTTCTTGGCCACATGAGACTCGAGGTAGCGAAGAATGTCCGAACCGCTCGACATGCTGGCGAGCGCCGCCTTTTCGCCGTACCAGCCTCGCACGCACACGATGGCGCTCTCCAAGTAGCGAAGCTCGCTGGAAAACAGCAGGAAGTTCGGCTCCCGCCCGCCCGGGACGAACACCATGTTGCGGATGTACAAGTCCAACCCCTCGTCGCCCGATTTCTTGGACTGCGGACGCGACTTGCGCAGCGGACGCGCCATGAACCCGTTTTGCTCAAGGTATTCTCCTACCAGAATCTCGTCGATCGACCGCATGGTTTAGCCTGAGCTAAACCCTTTTCAGTCAACGAATCCAGCTTTTAAACCGCTCCGCAATCCCGCCAGATTCGACAGATCTGATCCATGTCCGCGGATTCGATCGTCTCCGCCTGGCCAATACGTCGCATCACTACGAAACGGATCACCCCTGCTTTCACTTTCTTGTCGAGGCGCATGGCGTTCATCAGCCGATCCACCGAAAGCGGTTTGCTGAGATGGGTCGGCAGCTTGTGGGCAGACACCACTCTTCGGATACGGTCGATGTCGCTCTCCGGGATGAATCCCAAGGAGCAACTGAGCATCGCCGCCGCCACCAGTCCGATTCCGATCGCCTCGCCGTGCAGGTATTCGCCATAGCCAGCCACGTTTTCGATGGCGTGTCCAAAGGTGTGCCCGAGATTCAGCAGGGCTCGGCCTCCGCTGGCGGCGGTTTCCTTCTCGTCCGCATTCACCACCGTAGCCTTGATTCTGCAGTTCCATTCCACCACCTCTTCCAAGCGCTCGTCCCGAGCGTTTAGGATGGAACGCGCTTCCAGCAACTGAAAGAGCTTCGCGTCGGCGAGCATGCCGTGCTTGATGATCTCCGCCATACCGGAAGCGAACTCCCGCGGCGGCATGGTCTTCAGCAGATCGATGTCCGAGTACACCGCAATCGGCTGGTGAAACGCGCCGACCAGGTTCTTGCCAGCGGAAATGTTGATGCCGGTCTTCCCTCCGACCGAGCTGTCGACCATTGCCAAAAGCGTAGTGGGAATCTGGATAAAGCGAACGCCGCGCAGAAAGGATGCCGCAGCGTAGCCAGCGAGATCGCCTACCACGCCGCCGCCGATGGCGAGAACCACGCCGCCTCGGTCCAACTTGTTTTCCGCCAGAAAATCCAGTACCTTTCCAAAGGTCGCCAGGCACTTGCTGGTCTCGCCCGCGGGCACCACCTTCACCGCCGCCACCGCTTCGATCGCCTTGAAAAACTCGGGCTGGGCCGCGTAGACATTGCTATCGGTCACCGCGGCGACCAGGCTATCCTTGGCCTTCAACTCGGCCACGTGCTCCAGCAAAGCGGAGCGCAAGCTTCGACCGACATGGATCGGATAGGTGGACTTAGCGGTTTCGACGAAGACCTTTCTCGGGGACGACACGGTTGTATTCAAATTTCTGATTTGCGGCTAGTTCGCGTGAATCAGGTCCATCAACGTTATGTCGCCATCGCCCAATCCAAGCTGTTCGGAAAAGGCGAGAATCTTCAGCTGTTCAGGCAAGGGAGCAAACCCATTTTTCGCTCGGTGAGCATTGATGCGCTCGCTCATCAGGGCGTCGAGCATCACCGGATTGTCGCTCATCACCACCACCGGCTCGGACACCGTGTAGAGGGAGTTGAAAATCGGACCGCCCACGTATTGGTAGCGCTCCAAACTGGCAATGTTCAACACCCAGGTCTCCCGCAATTCCGGGATGGCCCCCATCTCCGCCACCGCGACCGGGGCAGTGGCCGGGCTGTTGAGAAAGCGCGTGGTGTTGCTGGCGTTCCAGAGCGTGGCGTTGGTCAGAGCCCCATTGATCCCCAAAACCGGATGATCCGAGTAGCACGGCAGGTTTATCCAGAAGTCGACCTCGTGCAGCAAGGGCACCGGGAGGTAGCTCTTGCGAGCCAGTTCCTCCTCGTTTTTCGCTGGAAAGGGATTCTCCTTGGCCACGTTGATCCAGTAGCTGGCCGACTGAGCTGGCAACGGGCTGTCGTAAAACCACTTTTCATGATAGTAGCGACCGGTATCGAGCGCGCGCACGTAGGTCTGGTTGAAGAAATAGGAGCGAGCGCTCAATGGCGGCAGAAAGCCGGATTCGCGCAGCTTGTTGGCGTCCGAGCCGATGATGAAAATATCCGATCTGGCGTAGCCGCGCTTGATCAGCGACTGGATCACCGCCTCCACCAAAGCGGAAGGGGTGCTCAATCCCGGCCCGGAATCGCTGTAGACCTTCAGGCCAACCCGTCCCTTTTCCCCTTTCTCGATCTGCTCCCCGCGCGACTGCTCGAAAAGCTGCATCATGTCCTCCACCGCCTCCGTGTATTCGAAGAGGCTGAAGCTATCGATCTCGTACTCGAAAACCCGATTGGACGGCACGGGCGGCTGGTTGGCGAAGATGCTGAAATCGTCCTGGCCCTGCAGCGACTTGATGACCGCCAACACGGCGAGAATTCCGACTATCAGCAGCTCGACTCGGAAGTAGCGTCCTAGGCCGAAGGCCCAATGGTTGGAAAAAGGGGATTTCACACGTACGAATGACTTAGCAGATTGAATAACGAACACATCCTGCCCCTAATTGAGGGCAGGATCAAGCTTCCGAAAATCGAGGGACACGCATTGTAAATAAAAGTTGTCAAAATTCCTCGCCAATCGTTACAACCCTGCAAACGGTGAAAGCCGAAGTCTCGTGCACGCTTCTCCGAACGCCCGTTCCCGAATGTCATCCTCTTTTTCCTCCGTAAAATCACGCATCGCGCTGCTGCTACTGCTCTGCTTCGCCGCGCTCTTCCAAGGCTGCGCCAGTCGGGAGGAACGCATCCAGAAGATCCAGTCCAAGGCCAACGAAGCGCTCTTCGAAAACGAGCCAGCTCGAGCCATCGACATCCTGCGCGATGGTCTAGACACCTTCGCCGACTCCAACGAACTGCGCATCGACCTGAGCAAAGCCCTGCAGAATCAGGGATCGAACGAGGAAGCGGTCGCTCTGCTGGAAGCCGCGGTCGAGCAAAACCCGGAACAGGATCAGCTCTGGGTGCAGATCGGCGAGCTGCACGCCCAGATGGGAAACAGCGACAAGGCCATCCTCGCTTTCGAGGCCTACCTGAAGAACAACGGCAGCGATTTTCTAGCCTGGAAAGCCCTCACTCAGGAGTACGAGAAAAAGGGCCTGACCACTCAGGCCATCAAGGCCGCCTCTCGTTGGAACGAAATCACCCCTTCCTCGCAACCGGCCTTGAAGCTTGGGGAGCTCTACCTGCTCAGCCGCAACATTCCGCAAGCTCGCTCCTGGTTCGGTCAAGCAGCGGCCTACGAGGACAACTACGCCTCGAAGGAGGCTCTCGCCGAGCTGATCAAACTGGAAACCAGTCTCAAGCAGCTCCAGCAAGCTAGCAACTGGCTGCGGACCTACCAGCAACGCTATCCAAACGATCTCAACGACCCGCGAATCAGAGAGTCGCGCAACGTCATCGAGAATTGGATACGAGCCAGAGAGGAAATCACGCGAGCCGCCCGCGAGCTCGAACAGGAGCGACGCGAATTGGAAGAGCGCAACCGGAGCGATCAACGCCAGCAGGCCGAAGAGCAGCAGGACGTGGCGAAAACGCTTCAGGACTTCGAGGAGACGGAGGAGCCGGAGACAGCCCCGAGCCAGCAACAGCCGAGCGCAGCCACCGCTTCCACCTCCGAAAAGGCTCCTGAAGCCCTCTTCGGCGACGACCAGCCGACCGCCGCTCCGGAAAGCCAATCGCAGGATCGGCCCGATCTGCCCGCAGAAGTTCAGCTCAGTCCCTACGAGGAAGCCATCGCGGCCCTCGAAGCGCAGGACTATTCCAACGCCATCGCCCTTTTCTCCGATCTGCTGGTGGACGATCCCGACAACGCGGAAATCTGGTATCAGCTCTCCAGAGCCTACTACGGCCGCGGAGACTGGTATGACGCGGAAGCCACCATCCTCGAGGCCAAGCGACGAGCGCCTCGATCGGAAACCATCGCCTACCAGTACTTGATGACGGCGCGCAAGACTCAGAATACCACCCGCGTGCTGGAAGAGATCAAGGCCACCCGTCTGCTTTTTCCACGCAGCCCGGCCATCGCATTGATCCTCGCTCAGACGCTGCGCGACGCCAACGCGGCGAAATCCGTGGTCTCCGCAGCCTATCGCGACTTCCTCTCCATCGCGAATCGCAACGATCCCGGCTACCGCGAAGCGAATCAATACTTGCAAAGCGGAAACTGATCTGGATTCTCCCGCCCTGCTCTGGGAAACGCGCCTTGCGGCATACGTCCCTTTACCCATATGCCAGCCATCAAGCACAGCAGCATTCGCGATCTGAAGGAGCGCATCAACATTTACGATGTCGTTTCGCGCGAAGTCACCCTGAAGAAGGCTGGCTCGGAGTACAAGGGACTCAGTCCCTTCACCAACGAAAAGACGCCGTCGTTTTACATCTCCCCAGACAAAGGCCTCTACAAATGTTTCAGTTCCGGCAACGCAGGCGACGTCATCACCTTCGTGATGGAGACCGAGCGACTGACCTTCACCGAAGCGGTGGAGGAGCTGGCCAAGCGCTTCAACATCGAGCTGGAGTACGAGGACAACGGACGCCCCCAGGAGGACCGCAGTCTGCGGCAGGAGCTTTTCGAGCTGCACGAGCTGGCCACCGACTTCTACCGCGAGCAATTTCTGGCTACCGACAAAGCTGGGGAGTGGATTCGCGACTATTGGGTGGACGGAAGAAAGTTTTCCCTCGAAGTAGCGGAAGAGTTCCGCATCGGCTTCGCTCCCACCAATGGCATCAAGCTGGGCGAGCTGGTGGCCAAGAAACGCTTCTCCAAGGAAGCCATTGAGGCTTGCGGACTCTTCTACACCAAGCGCGGCGTGGACCCGCGCTACATGGGCTATCGCTTCCGCGGCCGCCTGATGATCCCCATCCGCGATCACCAAGGCCGCGTCACCGCCTTCACCGCCCGCCAGCTGGAAATCACTCCTCAGGACGATCCCAGCCGCGAAGCGAAGTACATCAACTCGCCTGAGACGCCCATCTTCTCCAAGAGCCACCTGCTCTTCAACCTCGACCGAGCTCGGCTGGAAGTCGGCCCGGACAAGCCCTTCGTCATGGTGGAGGGGCAGCTGGACGCCATTCGCTGCTGGAGCGTAGGGCTCACCACCGCCGTCGCACCGCAAGGCACCGGCATCACCGAGTCCCAGCTACGACTGCTCAAGCGCTACGAGACCCAGCTCATCGTGCTGCTCGACGGCGATTCGGCCGGCCAAAAGGCCGCCTTGCGCATGCTTCCGCTCGCCCTGAGCCAGGGCGTTGAAGCGATCTTCATCCCCCTCACCGACAAGGAGGATCCCGACGACATTTTCCGCGAAGGCGGCCGAGAGGCTCTCGATCTGCTGCTGGAGCGAAAAATGCAGCCCATCCCGTACGCCTGCGCCGCCATCGCCCCGTCCTCCACCCAGCTCACGCCGCAAGGCAAAGCCAAGGCCGCCCGCGAGCTGTTCGCCATCATCGACAAGGCCGACTCCGAATCCGCCAAGGTGGAATTCATCAAACAGGCCGCTGCCGAACTCGACCTAGATCCGTACGCGATCCTCTCGGACTTTCGCCGCTACCAGCAAGGACAGGGAGCTCCCCGAAGCGCCCCGCTCGCCCGCTCGTCGCCACAAGCGGCGCCGGAGGTGAAACCAAATCCCGAACCAAAACGAAAAAGAGCTGTCTTATCCGTCGAACGCGATTTGTTCGCGCTTTGCTTGCTGGAAGGGGAAATCGGAAGCCAGATCGCGCAGGTGGTGAATCCGGAGTGGATCGATACCAGCCTGCCCGAAGGGGAATTGCTCAACTTCACCTTGAACGAATTCCTTCACGACATGTGGAATGGGCCCGAATCCCTTAACGATCAGCTGGAAAAAGCCGAACTTAAGGCGCTCGCGTCCGATATCTACTTCGGCGCCAAGGCTCATGAAAACCCCGAACGATTTGCCAACGAAGCGCTCAAGCGACTGGTGGCCAAATTCGTAGAACGGAAGACCAAAGAATTAAAACTTGAAATCGGAAGAAAACAGGCAACCAATGACGCTGCCGTATTTTCCCTACTCGGAGAACTATCAGCGCTCAACCAACTGAGGCACAAGCCGCCCCAGGTTGGTAATCTGCTTTCATAAGACAGCACCAGACTCAGCAACATGCCACGCAAGAAGAAAAGCGACGAAGAGAAAAAGCCTAGCTTAAGCAAGCATCAGGTGAACGAGCGTATCCGTTACCTGATCCGCCAGTCGAAGGAGCAAGGCTACCTCACGCACAGCGACATCAATGAGGCGCTTCCAGAGGGGGTCGACAGCCAAGACGAAATCGATAACGTAATCTCGATTCTGCAGAATCTGGAAATCGACATTCTCGATCCCGAGGAAGTCGACAATTTCAAGGCCAAGCAAGAAGAGGCGGAGGAAGAGCAGACCAAGAGCAGTCAGCACGACATCTTGGACGATCCGGTCCGCATGTACCTCAAGCAGATGGGCCAAGTGCCCCTGCTGACCCGCGAACAGGAGGTCGAGATCTCCAAGCGCATCGAAAATGCCGAGCAGAAGGCTCAGGAGGAGCTATTCTCCGTGGCCCTCATGGCCGAATTCACCATCGATCTGGCGGAGAAGCTGCTCAATCGCGAAGAGCGATTCGACCGCATCGTCATCGACAAGAAGATCGAAAACCGCGAAGCCTACTTCCAGGAACTGCCCGTTCTCATCGAGAAGAGCAAAAAGACCTACAGCCGCATGATGGCCACCTGGGAGGAGCTCGAAGCCACCGACGACGCGGAGGAGAAAAAGAAGCTGCGCTCACGCTTCCGCAAGCAAGAGAACACCTTGCGGGCCTACTTCCCAAAATTCTTCTTCAAGCTGAAAGTCTTCGAAGAGCACATCGACGACGAAGTGAGCAAGGACCTCACTTTGATCAACTCCATCTTCCGCAAGCTGGACCGGGCCAAAAAGCCCAAGACGCAGCGCGACGCCCTGATCAAGGTGGAGCCGCTGCAAGACCAGCTCGAAGAGCTGCATACCCGCTACCGCCTGGAGCCAGACAAGCTGCTCAAGCTCATCGCAGACGTCCGCAGGCACCTCAAGTCGGCGCACAAAGCCAAGACCGAAATGGTGGAAGCGAACCTGCGCCTGGTCATTTCCATCGCCAAGAAATACACCAATAGAGGCCTTTCCTTCCTCGACCTGATTCAGGAAGGAAACATGGGCCTGATGAAAGCGGTGGAAAAATTCGAGTACCGCCGGGGCTACAAGTTCTCCACCTACGCCACGTGGTGGATCCGCCAGGCCATCACCCGCTCCATCGCGGATCAGGCCCGCACCATCCGCATCCCGGTCCACATGATCGAGACCCTGAACAAGGTGATGCAGGTACAGAAGCAGCTGCTGCAGGAGTACGGCCATGAGCCTACGCCAGAAGAAGTTGCGGAAGAGATGGCCCTGCCGGTGGAGCGCGTGCAGACCATCATGAAGATGGCCCAGCAGCCGATCTCGCTGCAAAGCCCGGTCGGCGACGGCGACGATACCAATTTCGGGGATTTCATCGAAGACAAGTCGGCGGAAAACCCATACGACCAAACCGCCTTCAGCCTTCTTCGCGAAAAGATCATCGACGTTCTGGACTCCCTCACGGAGCGCGAACGCCGCGTGCTTTCCCTCCGTTTCGGATTGGTCGACGGATACAGCCGCACCCTCGAGGAAGTGGGCAAACAGTTCAAGGTCACCCGTGAGCGCATTCGCCAGATCGAGGCCAAGGCCCTGCGCAAGATGCGCCACCCTACCCGTATTCGCCAGCTGCACGGCTTTTTCGAAAACGAGCAGTTCGACGGTCCCAACACCTTCCTCTCCGGTTCCGAAGAGGGAGGCGAAGCGAAAAAATAATCTCAACAGAGGGCGGCGAGCGACTCCGCTAATAGTCTTTACACTCGTTGCTCGCCGCTATTCAAAGGACATCAGATGCATACATCAAACGCAGTGCTCGCTATCATGAACATGGGATGGCCGGAAATCACGATCGTCATCGTGATCTTCATTCTGCTTTTCGGAGCAAAGAAGCTTCCCGAGCTCGCCCGTGGCGTCGGCAAATCCATCAAGGAGTTCAAGAAGGCCACCAGCAACCTCGAAGACGAGGTGCGCAGCGCGATCGACGAGGATAACTCCAAGCCGAGCACCCCGCCCGCTCAACCCAAGAAGGAAAACGCCAGCCAAGTCGAAAACAAGTAGCCTTGGACGAAGAAACGAGCCAGCAAGCCGACCTTTCATTTCGAAGGCCGGCTTTTTTTGTAGTCCGAGTTCCCCTACATCTTTACGAGAAACACCTCTTCGCGAACACGAATCTGCTTTACGAAAGATCCCAAGGCCTCTCCGCCCTGGAAACACCGAAAATCCCCCCACGCATTCAAATTTGCATTTGCTTAGCGGGCCGTTTAAACGCTTGCTTCGAAACGTCCTTTTATTGAGCATCTTAGCTATCCATGTGGCGCAAACTTCTCGGTCTCTTCTCCAACGACATCGGCATCGACTTAGGAACGGCTAACACCTTGGTCTACTCCAAAGACAAAGGCATCGTTCTGCGGGAGCCGAGCGTGGTCGCCATCCACAGCGCCACCCGTCGCGTGCTGGCCGTTGGTGACGAAGCGAAGAAGATGCTCGGGCGCACGCCAGGCAACATCACCGCCATCCGCCCCATGAAGGACGGGGTCATCGCGGACTTCGATATCACCGAAGCCATGCTGCGCTACTTCATCAAGAAAGTGCAGACCGCCAAGATCATCCCGCCCCGCGTAGTCATCGCCATCCCCTCAGGAATCACCGAAGTGGAAAAGCGAGCCGTGAAGGAATCCGCCACTCACGCCGGAGCTCGTGAAGTCATGCTTCTCGAAGAGCCCATGGCAGCGGCGATCGGCGTGGGACTGCCCGTCGAAGAGCCGGCCGCCAACATGATCGTGGACATCGGAGGAGGCACCACTGAAGTGGCCATCATTTCCCTGGCCGGCGTAGTCTACGCAAAGAGCATTCGCGTCGGGGGCGACGAGCTCGATGCCGCCATCATCAACTACATGAAACGCGCCTACAACCTTCTCATCGGCGAACGCACCGGAGAAGAAATCAAGCTGCGCATCGGATCGGCCGCTGTATTGGACGAAGAAATGACTCTGGAGGTGAAAGGTCGAGACAGCGTAGCCGGCTTGCCCAAGACCATCATGATCTCCTCGCAAGAGATTCGCGAAGCCTTGCACGACACCGTGAGCGCCATCGTGGAGGCGGTTCGCAACGCTCTCGAGCGCTGCCCTCCAGAGCTATCGGCTGACTTGGTTGACCGCGGATTCGTGCTAGCGGGAGGTGGAGCTCTGCTGCGCAACATCGATCGCCTGCTATGCGAACGCACCGGACTGCCGGTCACCATCGCCGACGATCCGCTGTCCGCTGTCGCCAATGGCACCGGAGCGGTGCTGGCGGAACTGAACGACCTGCTTCCTTACGTCACGAGCAATGCCAAGGACTAAGGTATCCAATCGTGCGCTACACCCGTAACGACTAGGCCTGCACCTTGTACAAGAAGCGACTCAGCCAGTTCAAACCACTTATCGTACTTGGCGTCGCCCTCACCGTCTGGCTGGTACTTCCTGTATTCGTAAAAGCCTTCCTCAAGGCTGGCTTCTACGAGTTTCAGGCGCCAGTGGCCGTAACCAGTTCCTACATACGCGACCTGCAGGATTTCTGGGCCGCGCGAACGAAATCCAAGAACGAGCTCTACGAGGCCGGACAAAGCCTAGCTCGACTCAACGCGGCCTACGAACTCGCCGCGTTGGAGAACTCCAGTCTGGAGAACGAAATCAAACGGCTGGAAAACCTGCTGCAACTTCCCTCGCGCCCAGATTTCCAATACGAAATAGCCCGCGTAGTGGAGCGCGATTTCAACGCTTGGTGGCAGCGCATCACCATTCGAAAGGGACGAGACTACGGCATACCGGTAGGAGCCCCGGTCGTTTTCATTGGCGGCGTCGTGGGCCGAGTGCGCGAGGTGCACGCCTACACTTCGGTGGTCGATCTGATCAGCAATCCCCATTTGCGCCTCGCGGTTGTGATCGAGGGTGACAATCGCCCCCTCAGCTACCGCGGCGGAGGAGCCCAGAGCTTCGCTCAACCGATCGGAATCGCGCAGTACGTCCCAGTGGATATCCAGATCGAGGATACAAGCAATCTACCAAAACTCATCACCTCCGGCATGGGCGGCGTCTACCCCGCCGGGTTGCGCGTCGGGGAGATCCGGCGACTCCGACCAGGAGCAGGCGGCATGTTCTACGACGGCGACGTGCAGCTCGATCCCCGCCTCACTTCGCTCACCGAAGTCGCGGTGATGATACAGATCCCGCCCGAGCAATGATATCGTTTTCCAATCATCGCTGGCTGATCGTGACGGTTGTGCACTACATAACCCTCTTCTTCCTCTCTCAGCTCAACTACTACCTGGCGCCGGTGGGCATTCAGTTGATCGCGCTCGGCATGCTCATCTCCTTCAGCGCCTTCGAACTCAATTTCCAGCATGGCTTTCTTTCGCTGGTGCCGATCGCATTCTACCTCGACAGCAAGATGCCCCTGCCCTTCGGCTTCGTTTTCATCCTCACCATCAGCCTCTTCACCATAACGCACGTCGCTCGATCGCGCGTACGGCGCGAGGTCAACGCGTCCGCTCTGATCACCTCTCTCGCCCTCAACCTGGTCGTGTTCGGCGCCTATACCGTGGGAACCGCCAGATACCTCAGTCTGGAGGGCCTTCATTTCGGCCCATTCGCCTTGAACATTTTCGCAAGCGCCTTGGTCATAGCCATACTGAACAGGCTCTTCTTCCAGGTTCAGACCGGCACCCTCGCCATCTTCGGAATCAACCTTGCAGAAGAGCAAAGAGCGGCTCGATGAACTCCGAAGAAAAGATGAAATACCAAGGACGGCTGCTGCTGTTCTATGGTCTTCTCGCCCTGATGATCAGCACCTTGCTAGCCGGCGTGGGGTATCGGCAGCTCATCGAGACCGCTGAGTATTCCGAGCAAGTGAAGGTCCAGAATCATCGTAGAATCATCACTCCGGCCCCACGCGGAAACATATACGATCGCGAAGGAAAGCTGCTCGTGGGCAACAAACCGAAGTTTTCCGCCGTGGTCTACCTCTCCGATGCCGGCGTGCGGTCCGCCTTTCGCCGCGAGTATCGGACTCTGGTTCGCGACTACCGAGAGCGAAAAGAGAAGTTCAAAACCGATTTCCTGCAGAAGAAAGCCCGAGCAAACGTCATCCAAACCTACCTGGACGACGTCAATCGAATGCTGGCGCGGGAGGAGGAGGTCAATGTGGAGAAGGTCTCCGCCCACCTGAACTACAATCCGCTGCTGCCCTTCCCCATCATTTCGGACCTCACGCGCGAGGAGTTCGCCATCCTTCTGGAGTCTCTCCCCATCGAATCGCCCGTGCAGGTCTACGTCTCCAACCAGCGCCATTACCCCTACGAATCGACCGCTTCGCATACCCTCGGCTACGTGTCCTCCACCGTGCTGACCGCCGACGAAGGCATGCCCGGCGAGGAGTTGACCACCTTTTCCGAGAAAGGCACCTTCGGACGCTCAGGCGTGGAACTGCAGTATGACGAAACTCTGCAGGGAGAAATGGGGCTGGAGATTTGGGTCGTCGATCCACTAGGATTTCAGGTCGAGAGCATCCAAAAGACCTACCCCACCAAGGGCTCGGACATCCAGCTTTCCCTCGATATCGATATTCAACGAGCCGCCGAAGAAGCGTTTAAGTACCCCGACCGCGCCAGTGGAACGTGGAAGGAAAACGTCGGAGCCGCAGTGATGCTCGACGTGCACACGCTCGAGGTCCTGGCCATGGTGAGCAAGCCGGACTACGACCTAAACGATACAATGCCTTTCATCAGCACCGAGATCTACGAGAAGATGAAGGAAAACAGCGGCTTGCAAAACCGAGCGCTTCAAGGGCTTTATCCACCTGGCTCCCCTTTCAAGCTGGTCACCTCGATCGCGGCTCTCAAGGCCAACACCATAACCGGCGAAACCGAACACTTCTGCCCCGGCTACTACCAGTTTCCCACCGGGGCCAAGCAGTACTGCTGGAAACGCACCGGACATCAGGAACACATTCTTTGGGAAGCCATTCGCGACAGCTGCAACGTCTATTTCTACCTCACAGGTCTAGAGACAGGGGTCGATATCATCAGCCGCGAGGCGATCTACATGGGACTGGGCGATCCCACCGGCATCGACCTTCCACACGAGACTCAAAGCATGATTATTCCCACCAAGGAGTGGAAGAAGCGGCGCTTCAACCAATCTTGGTATCCAGGCGACGCCACCAACCTGGCCATCGGCCAGGGCTACACCCGCGTCACTCCGCTGCAAATGGCGGTGTTCGTATCCAGTATCGCGCGACGCGAAGTAGTGACGCGCCCCAGCATCCTGAAACTCACGCCGCAAGAAGCAAACAACCGCCCGCCTCCCAAGCCACTAGGCCTCACCGACGAGCAGTATCGGATCATACTCGACGGCATGATCGGCTCGGCCGAGCAAGGAAGCAGCCAGCGCATCCAGGTCGAGGGACTTTCTACTGCCGCCAAGACCGGTACCGCCGAAGTCGCCAAAGAAGGCGGCAAGATCGAGCTGGCCTGGATCGTGGGCTTCGCTCCGGTGGAGAACCCGCAAGTCGCCCTAGCGGTGATCATCGAAGGGCAGGACCTGAACCGCGACTTCTTTGGCGGCGTGCACGCTGCCCCAATCGCACGGGCCATGCTGAAAGCCTACGTCGACAAGAACCCGCACCTCCTGACGCCGGAGCCTGCAGCTAGCGAAGTCGGCGCGCAGCCTTGAAGACGAGACGCGGATTCGGCCACATCTCCTTGGCTCCAAACCTCAAGCGCTGCAGATCGTAAATAACCTTTCGGGCGAAATCGCTTTGGGCGCCAGCAAGCTCGATTCGCGAAAGCAGCTTTCCCGCCTTGCGCCTGATCGGGTCGCCACGGCGGAAAGGAGCCAGCACGAGCTCGCGAAGATTGAGAGCCATGTTTCTTTGTATCACAAACGCGGCTACAAGTAGGCTAGCGAGGAAACACATGTAGAGGATGCGCCAAACGCTCCAAGGAGCGGTCGCCCACAAGTACAGGTACTCGCCCACCTTCACTGCCCAGTTCTCCGCGACCTGCATGTAAGCAAGAAAGAAATCCTTGAGCTGCACCGCGGCTTCGCGCTGCGTCGCTTCGTCGTAATTCACGATGCGGCGATACCAAAGCAGCCTCAAGCTGTCCAGAAACGCAGAGCTATTCGCCTCGCCATACTGCTGGCTGACGGGTTGGGTAGCCGACTCCAAAGCAGGCATGTACGAACCTGGAGTCGGGTCGACGCGTATCCATTTTCCCTGACCATCAAATATCTCCGCCCAGGCGTGAGCATCGGCGTTTCGTACCATGAAATAGTTTTCATACGGGTTCCAGGTCCCACCTTTGAACCCGGTGACAACACGAGCGGGATAGCCCGCGGCTCGGGCCGTCAATACAAACGATGCGGCAAAAAACTCGCAGTGGCCAGGCAAGTCCGATTGCGCCCAGCGGGCTACCGGATCGCTGATTCCTCCCGACTGCTTGGGCAGAGATACCGTCATGGAATAGCGATGCTTGTCCCACAAATAGATCGACGCCTCACGGGCGAATTCCAGAGGCGAAAGCGCACGGCCGTCCGCGACTTCCTTGGCGATGCCTTCGAACACCGAGCGAGCCCCTTCCTCTTCCGGCATGGCGAGCAGCGTTTGCGGATAGTTTCCGTATCCTCGACGATTCTCCTGCGACAGCAGCTTGGACAAAAAGCGCGGATAGGAATTCGCGGGCACATCCGGAACCGTGCCAGAAAGATCGACGCCTTCGATCTGATAGGAAACCATCTTGGTGTTGATGTCCTTGAACGCGAAGGAATGCATGTGCGGCCCCACGGTCAAATCGCTCAGGCTGTCGACCGTCATGTGCTCGAAAGTCCCAATCACCGGAAGGTAGCGACTCACCTCGGGCTCCAGGAAAAAAGTCCATTTGTCACGATCGATGTTGCTGGGAGCCTGGGCAAAACGGCGATCCGGCCAGTATCGAACCGAATGATACGGCGATGCCAGCGGACTGTTCTGCAGCTCCACCAAGTCTGGCGACAGACTGAAGGCCCCGTTCTCGTACTTATCCAAAGCCAGCATGCGCCAGTACGGCTCCACCGGCACCTCAGCATTCTCCGGCACATCGACACGCAGAGCTATGCTGTTGTCGTTCTTGATATCCGTCACCTCTCCCAGTTCGACCCGATCCGTGAAGCCGGAAAGCGTCTGCTTCGACTGCATGTTGAACAGGTTTACCTTGTCCTCCATGTCGATGCGAGGGATGGCGAGGAAAACGATCGCGGCGAGGAAGCTCATCGAAGCGAACATGATGATCGCCTGCAAAATGAAACTTCCCTCGAGGGTCGAGCGCAGAGCTTTGCCAGCGTTGAGGCGATTCTCGCTGCGAATCCTCTCTAGCAATTCGTAGTCGCCCTCCGCCTTCATTTCCAAAGCGGTGTTCACCACCAGGTAAGCTACGGCCAAAGCGGCGAATGCGAGTAGTTGTATTCCAAATACAAGCGTCGCCGTGAGGACGCCGGTCATTATGATCAAAAACAGGCAAAGCAGCGCCAGCTGCATCTCTTCCCGACGTTTGTTGTGGTTGAGGCAACGAAACAGGATCAGCCAGGTATTCAGGTCCAGCAAGGCGGGGATGGTGTCCTTCGAAATGACATTCACCATCACCAGGGGAATGATGGCGATCGCGTATCCCTTCCAGACGACCTGAGGCACTTTCGCGATCAATGCCGGACGAAACAAAGCGAAGATGATCACCGTGGTAGAAACGATCGCGGGGATACGATTGTATCCATTGATATTGAACAGCGTAGTGATGCATACCAGGCCCATCAAGGCGCCTAGCATCCATTTCAGCGTCACCAAATCCTCGATACTATGCCTGGGCGATTTGGATTTCATTGAGATAGGCTCCAACGCCTTCCTTCTGTATAGGTTTGAAGACGATCCGGTTGGGCTCTCTAGCCGCGAATCTAGGCTTCTCTTTCGAGCCGAACGGTGCCAAGTCCGCCAACGCATCGAAAAAGGACTCCAGATCGCTCACGCGCTGTATGCGGATGCTTGGCCCGCCTGCGATCTGACAGTGATTGAGCTTGCTCTCCAGAAACAGATCCTCCGCCAGCGTCGCCGCAAGCGAGCACATCTTTTCGAAGACTTGCTCGTTCCCCCAAAGGTAGTCAGCAGGATCCACTAGGATATCGAACATCGCCTGCGTCTCGGCCGCGTTCTGCTTCACGATGAGTCGTCCTTGCTTCGCGGATACCTTCCAATGAATCGACCGAAGGGCGTCGCCTTTTTCGTAGAGTCGCAAGCCGATCAGCTCGCCGGAAGCGCCTCGCTTTTGCGAGCTCCTCCCCTGAAGGGCTCCCGGCACGCTCGCGTCCCGGGTTCGCGAGTAGTTGATCCGACGCGGCCAAACGATGATTTCCTTTTCGCATTCCCCTGGGAGATACTTGGAGAGGAAGCCAAAAGGGAAGCTCGAGACCACGTTTTCGATTCTTATGCGGGTTCGAACACGCTTCTCCGGCTTGAAGCGCCAAGATAGCGTCTGGCTATCGCCAGGATTCAAACGCTCCTTCAAATACAGACGCTTGTTCTTCTCCGTCGCCTCGCTCGCCAGACCAAATGAAACGCAAAACAAGGGAAAGCGCTGTCGCGCGTTTTCCACTACGATCGACGCAACGCCCTCCTCGCCCACGCGAAAAGTCGTGCTGGTTTCAAGTCGCCAGCGGGCGCTCAGAAGGTTTCCCCAGCAAATGACGCCGCTCAAAATGAGGGCCGAAATGAGCAAAGCCAGGGCGGCGAAGAGAATGTTGTTCACCGTATTGTAGGCGGCGAGCCCGATAGTCAGCCCGATGAAGATCAGCAGCATGCCGGACGCGGTGGGAACCACTTTGTGCCCCTTGGGAGGCACCACCTGCTCGTACAAGGTCCTCGCCAGCGAGCGTCGGCGACGAGAGACCGCCGGTCCGTGCCAGTCGAAACGCTCCTCTGCAACCTGAACCGCCATGGGCTAGGACTATTTCGGTTGCTCCACCGCCGCCAGTAGACGGCTTAAGATACCCTCCACCATGCGGCGTTCCTCCATGGCATCCGACGAGGAGCGGCGCAGGTTGAGTCGGTGCACCATGACTGCGGGAGCCACTGCGAAAACGTCGTCCGGCATCACGAAATCGCGACCGTGATAGAGGGCGCGAGCCTGAGAGGCCGTTTTCAGAGCGATGCTGCCACGAACGCTCACCCCAGCCTTGAACTCGCTTTCCGTGCGCGTGGCGGTGATGAGCTTGAGCATGTACTCCAGCACGCTCTGTTCTACAAACACCTTGGAAACGGTCCGTTGCACCGCGATGATCTCCTCTTCCTCGATCACGTCCGGCACCTCGAATTCGTCGTAGCTCGGGTGGCCGCTGGCCAAGATCTCCAACTCGCTTTCCGGCGAGGGATAGCCCATTTGGAGACGCATCAAAAAGCGGTCCATCTGGCTCTCCGGCAAGGGGAACGTGCCTTCGTAGTCCACCGGGTTTTGAGTGGCGATCACCATGAACGGCGTGCCCACCTCGTAGGTTTCGCCATCGATGCTCACCTTTCCATGGTCCATCACTTCCAGAAGGCACGACTGGGTCTTGGGCGTGGCGCGATTGATTTCATCCGCCAGCACCACGTTGGAAAAGATGGGTCCCGGCTTGAAATGGAAACTGCGGTCACGCTCGTCGTAAATGGAGACTCCCGTGACGTCGGTCGGCAGCAAGTCGCTGGTGAACTGGATTCGTTTGAAATCGGTGCCCATGGCCTTGGCTAAGCAATAGGCCAAGGTTGTCTTGCCCACTCCCGGCAAATCCTCGATCAAGACGTGGCCACCGGCAGCCAAGCATATAAGCGCCTGATCGATAACGTCTTCTTTGCCTTTGATACGGCTGCGCATGACCTCGCGAAGCCGTGAGAGGGTCTTTTGCGCGTCGCTCAATGCGTTTGCCGGAAGAAATTCGCTCATCATAACATCCTAGGAAATAAAGGGTTAACCTGCCATTAGGCGCTTTGGAGTATCGACAGCGGAGCGCTAATATTTACTCCCATTCCTACGAATTCCCGTTTCCCCACCCGAGCAAAAAGGAGCCGCCTTCTCTTCTTGCAGCTATGTGATTTCACGCGCCCATTCTAAGCTCTGGTCAGCAAATAGTCTACCAGCAGGCGAAGGAAATCGTCGATCCTGGCCTGATTGCTCGCCACCAAGGCTTGAAAGGCATCCAGGGACAACTCCTGCTCGCTCACGCCGTGGGCGAAGTTGTCCACCATGCAAAAGGAAGTCACCTCCATACCGCGTTCCAGCAGCAGATCCGCTTCGTTCGCAAAGGTCATGCCGACCACATCGGCGCCCAGCATGCGGATCGCCCTCACTTCTGCTCGCGTCTCGAAGCGCGGCCCGCGCGTCTGCAAATAAACCTTGTCGGTGAGAATCGGCTCCTGGCTCGCCGCGGAAATGCCAACCAGATGAGGATTGGTAATCACCGGGGCGAAGGCGCTCATGCGATCGTCGACGAAAGTCTGGGGGGAAAAGCTGATGTAGTCGGAGCAGGATACCATGGCGCCTGGCTTCAAGCTGGGATCCACCGAACCGACGGAGCTCAGGGTGATGACGCTTTTCACGCCTAGGGACTGCAAAGCGGCCACGTTGGCCCGGTGATTGATGCGATGCGGCGGCATGGCCCGCTTGAATCCATGACGATTCAGCGCCACCAGTCCTTCACGCTGCTTCACAACCACCTCGCCATACTCGGTTTCGACCTCGGCTTCGTCCCACTCCGAGAAGACTTTCGAATGGTTGATACTCGTTCCGCTAATTACTCCGGCATTCATGGGCCTAGAAAACCCTAGCAAGGAGCTTCAGACAAACTCCAATCAGCGGAAAGTCGGATGCGCGCAGCTTTGTTGGACTTCCAACGCTTGCTTTTCCGGAATCGTAAGTCATAAGTTCCCCTTCTTCGACGAGGCCCCCTCGACGAACGAATGTTTTAAACAAGAAAGAAAATGACGACTGATATCATTGACATCAACGCGCGCGAAATCCTCGACTCTCGCGGCAACCCAACAGTCGAAGTCGACGTAGTACTCGCTTCCGGCATCATCGGTCGCGCCGCGGTCCCTTCCGGCGCCAGCACCGGAGAGCACGAAGCCCTCGAGCTTCGCGATGGCGACAAGGCTCGCTATCTCGGCAAGGGCGTGAGCAAGGCAGTTGACAACATCCACAAGCTCATCCTGCCGGAGCTCGAAGGTCTCGACGCCTGCGACCAGGTCAAGATCGACAAGACCATGCTCGAGCTGGACGGCACCAAGACCAAGAGCAAGCTCGGCGCGAACGCCATCCTCGGCGTTTCGCTCGCCACGGCCAAGGCAGCCGCTCAAGCTTCCGGCCTCGAACTTTACCAGTACATCGGCGGCCCGAACGCCAAGGTGCTGCCCGTTCCGATGATGAACATCATCAATGGCGGCTCTCACTCCGACGCCCCGATCGCGTTCCAGGAGTTCATGATCCGCCCCATCGGCGCTCCTTCCTTCAAGGAAGCCCTCCGCATGGGAGCTGAAGTCTTCCACGCTCTGAAGGCCATCTTCAAGAAGCGCGGACTCTCCACCGCGGTTGGCGACGAAGGCGGTTTCGCCCCGACTCTCGACGGCACTGAAGACGCTCTGGATTCCATCATCCAGGCCATCAAGGACGCTGGCTACAAGCCAGGACGCAAGGAAGACGGCGGCGAGGTTTCTATCGCTCTCGACTGCGCTTCCTCCGAATTCTGCAAGAACGGCGTGTACGACTACACTCTCTTCGAAGGCGAAGGCGCTGCCAAGCGCAGCTCCGACGAGCAGGCGGCTTTCCTCAAGGAACTCTGCGACAAGTACCCGATCGACTCTATCGAAGACGGTATGGATGAAAACGACTGGGACGGCTGGGTAGCTGTTACCAAGCTCATCGGCGACAAGGTCCAGCTCGTTGGCGACGACCTGTTCGTCACCAACGTCGACTACCTCTCCAAGGGCATCAAGCTCGGCGCCGGCAACTCCATCCTGGTGAAGGTCAACCAAATCGGCTCCCTCACCGAGACGCTCGACGCCATCGAGATGGCTCACCGCGCAGGTTACACCTCCGTCACGTCCCACCGTTCCGGTGAAACGGAAGACGCGACCATCGCAGACCTCGCAGTGGCGACCAACTCCGGCCAGATCAAGACCGGCTCCCTCAGCCGCTCGGACCGTATCGCCAAGTACAACCAACTCCTCCGCATCGAGGAGCAGCTCGGCGAAAACGCGATCTACGCGGGCACCCTTCTCTAGCCGTTCACTGGCAGATCGATTTCAAAGCCCGATGCCATTTAGGCATCGGGCTTTTTCATGTCCGGACATCCGTGATCGCGGGGCGAGCCGAGCCGGTCAAAGGCCTGTAAATCGCTCGATCAGGTTAGCCTTCGGGCAGGGCGTTGGCTAATGTTCAGGCGAATCTTGGCGAACGAAGAGGCAACAGTTTCGCCCTCGAACCCAACCCCGAATCCCCTATCATGAAACGTTTCGCTATCGCCGCTGCCCTTGGCTTTTTCACTCTCCTAGCAAACGCGCAAACGGTCTTCACCGTGAGATCGGACGAGAGCGACAATGACAATCGCCGGGAATACGAGCGCAAGGCGCTGGAGCTCGCTCTGGAAAAGACCGTGAGCGACTTCGGCCCCTACAGCCTCGTGACCACGGACGAGCGCCTCAACGAAAAGCGCTCGCTCAGCGCCGTGGAAGAAGACAGCTACCCGAATTTCTTCATCAAATCGAGCATCTCGAACGAGATCGTGAGCGCGTACGGCTTCGTTCCCTTTCCCCTCGATCGCGGGATGGTCGGCTACCGAGTCGCTTTCACATCGGAAGCCGTCAAAGAGAAGCTCGCAAGCGTCGAAAGCCTCGACCAACTGAAGGGGTTTTCAATCCTGCAAGGTATTGGCTGGCTCGATACGGAAATCCTACGCCCGCAGGGCTTCACGGTGATCGAGGGCTCCTCCTACGAAGGCATGTTTCAAATGGTCGCTCGCGGACGAGGCGATCTTTTCATGAGAGGGACGAGCGAGCTGCTGGACGAATGGAACGCTCACCAAAACGTCCCCGGACTGGCATACGACGAATCGGTGGCCCTCTACTACCCGCTCCCTCGATTCTTTCTGACCAACAAAAAGAACACCGACGCCATCAGGCGCGTCGAAACCGGTCTGAAAAGAGCCTACGAGGACGGATCCTTCATCGAGCTCTGGAAACAGCACAATCTGGAAAGCATCAACTTCGTGAACCTGAAGGACCGAAAGATCTTCCGTATCGAGAATCCGCTTATCGACAAAGTGGATACTGCCTACGAGCAATACATCTTCGATCCCTCTAAGGAGTAGTCAAAACGCGTCGCGAACCGCCTGCGGCGACGATTCAGCATAGACGCGCCGGACCATTGCCCTAATCTGGGGCGAAATGGCGAATCGTTTCTTAAACCGGGTATTGGGCAAAGGTCGACTGGTCCTGAACGCGACTCCCACCCTCTACCATTGCGAGCCGATCTGGAGCTGGCAGGTGGACCCGTTGCCTGACCACGCATTGCTCCTCATCCTCGGCGGTCGCGGAGAGATCCACATCGACCAAGGAACGCATCCTCTCCGCCAAGGCGTTTGCTTCTTCATTCGCCCCGGAGCTCACGTCGAAGCCCAGCAAAACCCAAGCTATCCGCTCTTTCTCTTCATCGCCCGTTTCGACCTGCTCGACGAACACGAAACCCAGCGGCCTCCAGACCTCTCCGAGGAGCCTGCGGACAGTCTTTTCATTCGCAATACGCGCAGCTTGGAAACCCTGGCGGAAATCATCGCAGGCCGCTCGACCAACAGACCATGCGATGATCCACTCACCGAAGACGCCCTCAACATGCTGATTCGGTTGCTGGTCGAGGAAGCGTCGCGGCACTCCGGTCACTTCGACGCTCGAGCCTACGAAGCGCTTCGGGCGATCGAGAACGACCTCGCTCGAAAATGGACCATCAAGGAACTCGCTCAGGAAGCGGAGCTCTCGCCTTCCTCGTTCGCCCGAGCGTTCAGAAACATGATGAACGAACCTCCGATCCAGTACCTGATCCGACGCCGCATGGAGGAATCGAAACGGCAAATCCAGCAATCGTCCCTTTCCATCGAGGAAATCGCCATCAATCTTGGCTACAACGACGTTTCCTTCTTCAGGGAACTCTTCACCCGCCGCATCGGCCACTCTCCAGAGTCCTTTCGCGAAAACCGCGGCTTCTGATGCGGCTCCCGTTCCCATAGAGACTATCTATGCCAATCATTTCACATCAACCCCTTCGAGGCCGAGCAAGGTTCTTGAAGACCTACGCCTAAATCCATTTATAACAAGCCACTATGAGCGACAACGCAGTACTCCTCGTCAACCTGGGTTCGCCCGATTCCACCTCGGTCTCGGATGTGCGCCGCTATCTTCGTGAATTTCTTTCAGACGATCGCGTTCTAGATTCTGCGAAGCCGATCCAACAATTTGTATTGAACTGCTTCATACTTCCAACACGTCCCAAGAAATCCGCCGAAGCATACTCGACCATTTGGCAGGACGAAGGCTCTCCGCTCATCATCACGAGCAAGAACCTGCAGACGCTGCTGCAGGAAAAAGTCGAACCTAAGGTCGAACTCGCCATGCGCTACGGGAACCCATCCATACCCGACGCCATCGAGAGACTGAAGGATCAAGGAACCAAGCGGCTGTTTCTCATACCGCTCTATCCGCACTACGCGATGTCGAGCTATGAGACTGTGGTCGTGAAAGTCATGGAGGAGGTCGCAGAGCGGTATCCAGAACTCAACGTCACGACCTTGCAGCCCTTCTACAACGACCCGGCCTATATCGAGTCGCTCTACAAAAGCGCAAAACAGTATCTAGATGGCGGATACGATAAGCTTCTGTTCTCCTATCATGGCATCCCGGTCCGTCATCTCAACAAAGCGGATTCCTCCAAGGCGCATTGCAATATCGTTCCAGATTGCTGCCACACCTGCAGCCCGGTTCACAGCACCTGCTACCGCCACCAATGCATCACCACGAGCGAGCTTTTCGTAAAACGCGCGAAAATCCCGCAAGACAAGTACATGATCTCCTTCCAATCCCGCCTCGGTCGCGAGCCATGGCTTCAGCCCTACACGGATGAGACACTGGAGAAACTCGCCAAGGACGGGGTGAAGAAAATCGCCGTCATGACGCCCGCTTTCGTATCCGACTGCCTCGAGACCTTGGAGGAGATCGCAGAAGAAGGGAAGGAAGCTTTCCTCGAGGCGGGCGGCGAGGAGTTCGTGATGATTCCGTGCCTGAACGAACACCCTTCCTGGGTGCAGTTCCTGGCGGATAAAACCATGGCCTGGCTCAACGAATAATGCGGCCTGCTACTCGTCAGCGGTCGGGATATTGATCTTCGCCGCAAGAAACGAGGCATTTGGCACTAACCATGCCACGTGGCGCCTATATTGAACGCGACTTAAAAGGATGCAGCCATCGCTGTCATGCTACGTACCAGCTGATATAGCATCTAGAGTCGTAGAACGTTTCAGTATCCATTTTATGAACACAAAAAAAGCCACGGAGCAAACCGTGGCTTTTCGTTGTAAATATAAAACAGACGTTTTAGGCGGCGTCTTTTTTGCTTTTAGACTCCGACTTCTTGAAGGTCGGCTTGCGTTTGCCAAGCACCACATCTCGGCTGATGACCACTTCGTCGACATCGTCCCGCTCAGGCACTTCGTACATGACCTCGAGTGTGAGGTTCTCCATGATCGAACGCAAAGCCCGCGCCCCGGTTCTCAGCTCGATGGCTTTTTCGGCGATCGCTTTGATTGCCCCTGAAGTGAAGGTCAGCTTCACGCCGTCGATCGCAAAAAGCTTGGCGTACTGCTTCACGATCGAATTCTTGGTATCCAGAAGGATGTGCTCGAGGTCTTCCACGCTCAATTGCTCGAGCACGGAAACCACTGGCAGACGACCGATAAACTCCGGAATCATTCCAAACTTCACCAGATCCTCCGGCTCGACCTTTTTCATGATCTCCTCGCCGCTAAGGTCTCTGGTGGTCGACGATCCAAAACCGAGGGTGCTGCCTCCTGAACGCTTGCGGATGATTTCATCCAAGCCCACAAACGCTCCGCCACATACGAAAAGGATCTTCGAGGTGTCTACTTGAATGTACTCCTGGTTCGGATGCTTGCGTCCCCCTTGCGGCGGAACGTTGCAAGTAGTGCCTTCCAGAATCTTCAGCAGAGCTTGCTGTACCCCTTCTCCGGATACATCGCGTGTGATGGACACGTTTTCCGTCTTGCGGCCTATCTTGTCGATTTCGTCCACGTAGATGATGCCGCATTCGGCGCGCTTGACGTCGTAGTTGGCCGACTGAAGCAAACGCAAAACGATGTTTTCCACATCGTCGCCCACGTATCCCGCTTCGGTGAGCGTGGTCGCGTCGGCGATGGCGAAAGGAACATCGAGAATGCGGGCAAGGGAACGGGCGAGAAAGGTCTTTCCCGAACCGGTCGGCCCGACTAGCAGGATGTTGCTCTTCTCCACTTCCACATCGTCGTACTCCGAGGTGGAAGGGATAAGGGATCGTTCGTTTTCGCCCTTGGAATCTTCCGACTTACCGAGATCGAACCCGAGGCGCTTGTAGTGGTTGTAGACCGCTACCGACAAGACCTTCTTGGCGTGATCCTGACCGATGACGTACTGATCAAGCACCGACTTGATTTCCGTCGGTTTGATCAGATTGAAGGCCGGCTTCTCCTCGGAAGAGCTTTCCTCGCCGCCCAGTTCGCGTTCGATGATGGTCTTGCACACCGAAACGCAGGCGTCGCAAATGTACACGCCCGGGCCGGCGATCATCTTGCGTACCTCCGACTGCGACTTTCCGCAGAAGGAGCAAAGGGTCATGCGTGAGGATTTTGCCATAGAAATCGGTTTTGGAGCTAAGCGGAATCGCTCCTACTTGGCTTCCGGCTTGTTGTTCCCGTAGTAGACGTGGTCGATGACGCCGTACTCGAGAGCTTCCGGAGAAGTCATCCAATAGTCGCGATCGGAATCTTTCTGGATTCGCTCGACAGACTGGCCAGTTTTCTCCGCCAGTACAGCATTCAACGTTTCGCGCCAGCGAATGATTTCCTTGGCTTGGATGGAGATGTCGGAGGCTTGACCTCCCGCTCCGCCCGATGGCTGGTGAATCATGACGCGGCTGTTCGGCAACGCGTAGCGCTTGCCTTTGGTACCACCCGCCAGCAGAATCGTGCCCATGCTGGCCGCCATGCCGATGCACCAGGTGGAAACCTCGCAGCTGAGAAAGTTCATGGTGTCGTAGATCGCCATCCCGCTGGTGACGCTGCCGCCAGGGGAGTTGATGTAGACATTGATGTCCTTTTTCGGGTCTTCCATCTGCAGGAAGAGCAGCTGGGCGATGATCGCGTTTGCGATCTCGTCGTTGATCGGCGTACCGATAAAAACGATGCGGTCCTTGAGCAAGCGGGAGTAGATATCCATACTCCGCTCGCCTCGGCCAGTGTTCTCTATGACGTTTGGTAGATAGTAGGGCACGTTTGAAAGTCCTAAAAGATTATCGAGTGGAATCGCAGCGGGGCTCCTCCCCGGCTATTCACCGTCCGAGACCTTAGCCTCGTCCACTAGGAATTCAAGCGTCTTATCATAGAGCAGGGACGCTTGGATGCGTCGCACTTGCTCCTGGTCCTTGCGCAGCTCCTTGGCGACCGCTTCCGGCTTCTTGCCCGACTGATAGGCCCGGTTGATGATGAAGCGGCTGATATCCTGGTCCTCGACCTTGATGCCCTCCTTCTCGGCGATCTGGGTGAGGATGAGCTGGAGCTTGACGGCTTCCTGCGCGGCGGCGCTGGCTTCCTTGTGAATCTCCTCCTTGTTCGCTTCCAGCTGCTCTTGAGAAACGCCCTTGCGAACGTTGCTGGAAACCACTTGGCGCATGGCCATCTCAGTCTCGTAGTCGACCAGGCTCTGCGGCAGCCCCACCTCGACCTTCGCCGCAATGGCTTCGGTGACTTGGCGGCGGATGTCGGAGCGGCGATCCTGTTCCTTCTTGCCCTTGACGTAGGAGCTGACTCGCTCCTTCAGCTCGTCGAGATCCTTGACGCCCTGAGCCTTGAAGAACTCCTCGTCCATCTCGGGGAGCTTGCGCTCGCGAACTTCCAGGACCTCCACCGCGTAGACCGCCTTCTTGCCTTGCAGGGCTTCCACGGTGAAATCAGCCGGGAACTCGACCTCGATCTCCTTCTTGTCGCCGGTCTTCATGCCTTCCAAACCAGCGGACATGCCCGGGATCAAGCTGTGCTCGGAACCGATTTCCTCCCAGGTCTGCGGCATCTTAGCGTAGACCGGCTTTTCCGGAGCGATTTCAGAAATCGCGGTGCCATCGATGGTGCCTTCATGGGAAAACTTCACGTAGTCGCCCTTTTGAGAGGCGCGCTCGACAGGCGAGAATTCGGCCTTCTCCTTGCGGATGCTGTCGATGGTCTCGTCGATTTCCGCATCGGTCACTTCAGTAGACATCCCCTTGACCTCGATACCCTTGTAGTCGCTGATCTCGAATGCGGGGCGGATGTCCACCGTGAACTTGATGTCCGCGGGGCTGCCAGCCGCGATCTCCACGTCGGCCAGATCGACCACGTTGATGAGATCCAGCTTGGACTCCTTGGAACCGTCCTGATACGCCTTGGAGATGACGCGCTGGCGGAGCTCGTCGCCGATCTGCTTCGCGAAGCGCTTGCGAATCATGGTCACGGGCGCCTTGCCGGGACGGAAGCCTGGGATCTTCGCCTGACCGGCGAATTGCTTGAGCAGACTGGCTTCCTCAGCTTCGATTTCGCTTGCTTCAAAAGAAACCGCGAGGGTTTTACGGGTGTCGGTGACGTCTTGTATATCGATTTTCACTGCGTATTGCCTGTGATCTGAGTTTCGGTTTTCCGGGAAAATCGCGCACACTAGAAGACATATTTCTGCCCGGTCAACGCATTTAGAACGCTTAGCGACTAATTAAGCTACAGGGAAACCGCCCTCAGCGCGGCGAGCTTTCTCCAATTCTCGCTTGAGCGCCGCGTAAATCCTTGATCACTCTCAGCCTAGCAATGCCAAGCGCGCAGCCCAACTATCCCCTTCTCGCTATCGACACCTGCTCGAAGCTGACCTGGGTCGGTCTCAAGACCGATGCCAGCTCGCTTCTTGAACGCAGCGATGGGCGCGATCCCAGCAAAAGCCTTTTCCCGCTCGTCAGCGAAGCGCTCGATCAGGCGGGACTGCGGCTGGAAGAGCTCCGCAGCATCGTTTTCTGCGAAGGTCCCGGCTCCATGCTCGGCGCCCGGACCGCAGTCATGACGCTTCGCGCCTGGCAAGGCATCGGCATCCCAGCAGCGAACACGGTTTTCGCCTACCACAGCCTCGCCCTGGGCCAGGCTCTCTGCACTCGCAGCGCGTGGAGCGACAGCTCGGCCCTTGTCGTGAGCGACGCCCGACGCAACAGCTGGTACGGATTCCCCCATCCGAGCTCGCCCTCGTCGCAGATCGAACTTTTCGACAATGACGCGATCGAGGCTGAAACGCGCCGCCTCGTCTCCTTCCCGGAATTCGCCCGGTGGACCAAAACCAAAGCCACGTTGCACGAACTGCCCTATCGTCCCGGAGAACTCTTTTCGGGCGACGAGTATCGGGAGATCATCCGTCCAGTCGAGCAAGCCGCTCCGCTCGCCCTGAGGCCAAGCGACTTCAAAAAGTGGATACCCACGATCCATTCGGCTCAAAACGCATGAGCGGCATCGAGCAGTTCCCCCGTCGGTGCTGGGCGGAGATCGACCTCGCCGCCCTCGAACGCAACCTGAAGGCGATTCAGGCGACGCTTCCCCCGCACATCCGCTACATCGCCGTAGTGAAAGCCGACGCCTACGGCCATGGCATGCACCAAACCGTGGCTCGCCTCATGCAGGCTGGCATCGACATGTACGGAGTGGCCAACGTGGCGGAAGCCGCTACCATTCGGGAAATCGGAGGCAACGGCTGGTCCATCCTTATCCTAGGGGCAACGCTGCGCGAGGAGGCTCAGTTCCTTTTCGAATACGATCTGATCCCAACCCTCTCCTGCCCCGAAGAAGTGGCGTTCCTCGACGCAATGGCTCGCGAGCGCGGCTGCGTGCTGAAGGTACACCTGAAGATCGATACCGGCATGGGCCGACTGGGCATTTGGCACGAGCGAGCGCCCGAACTCTTCGACGCGGTGAAAGCCGCCACCCATTTGCAGCTCAACGGCATCTACACTCATTTCGCCCACGCGGAAACGGACATCGCCTTCACCGATCTGCAACGACGGCGCTTCATGTCCGCGATCTCCCAAATCGACTGGCTGCCCCTGGACGACCTCATGATACACGCTGACAACAGCGCAGGAATTACGAGTTTCACGCACGACAGCGCCTACAACGCGGTCAGAATCGGCCTGCTACAATTCGGTATAACCCCGTATGCCAAATCCTTGTTCGCAAAAGCCCAGACCTCGCCCATTTTCAGCTTCAAGACTCGCGTGTCGTTGGTGAAAACGCTGCCCGCCGGCACCGACGTCAGCTATGGCCGCACCTGTACGCTGCAGCGCGAGAGCCGCATCGCCATCCTTTGCGCCGGCTACGGAGACGGAATTCCAAGATCCCTCAGCAACAAAGGGTTAGCACTTATATCTGGTCAAAAATGCCCTTACTTGGGCCGCGTCACCATGGACCAGATAATCGTCGACGTCACCGATCTGCCACATGCCCCGGCAATCGGCGACGAAGCCTGCCTCATCGGCGCTCAAGGCGGTTCGGAGATTCTTTTGGAAGAATTCAGCGAGTGGGCGGGAACGATCTCATGGGAAATTCTCTGCTCCATAACCAAGCGAGTGACACGGATATACAAAACATCCATCGCCACGGGCTAGCTTCGGGGTAGGCAAGAACTGCAAATTGAATTGCAAAGGGAACGGTTTAGTGAATCCATGGTCCCGTTACGTACGTAGAAGCCGGATGTTCTAAAAAATTCCGTCAAAAGTCCCTTTTGCGTGCCAACAATCTCGGACGATCAAGTTGCCCCCCACTTTGATCCTATGAAACCAAACCGTACACTTATTTGCGCCTTAGCCTTGATCTCGATCTGCTCCCTTAGCAGCGTGGCCGAAGCGGAGGCGAAACCGATTTTCAAGAAAAAGGCGGTCGCCCTAGGCGACTCCCAGCAAGAGCGCGAGCTCCGCTCGGCTCTGCAGCAAATCGCTCGAGAACGAAAGCCGATCAGCAAGCTTGGGGTTGTATTGGCCAACATTCACGATTTCGACGCGACCTTGCGCAAGGAGGCCAAGGCCCGCCTGGACATGACCGATCGCCTGCAGGTCATCAGCATCGAGCCCGGTTCGATCGGCGAAAAGCTGGGCTTGGCGTTCGGCGACAAGCTCATCCAGCTGAACGAGCTCTATTTTCCACGAGGAAGCAAAGCTCTGAGCCAGATTTCCGAGCGCGACATCGCGCGAATCAATTGGGACGAGGAAATCGATATGGTGATCATCCGCGGCGGGTACGGACAGTCGCTCTCGCTCAGCGACCGCACTGCAAGCGCCGCGGCGACGCCTCCCTCGAACCAAGGGTCCGAAGGCTAGCCGAAAAACCCGATAATTCGGCTATTTACACCGGCGAGCCAGCCTCTAGGGTCAGCCTCTCTCGCTGACCCGTACCATGGCATCCCGACCCAAGAAGATCGTATTCGTCTGCACCGCGAACACCTGCCGCAGTCCAATGGCTGCAGCTCTGTTTCGCCACGCTCTCGACGCCCAGCCAGATTCGTTGAAGGAGCTGGAAGTCACATCCGCTGGCGTATCCGCCTTTCCAGGACAGGGCCCGAGCTCGAACTCCGTCCAGGCCTTGAAGAAAGTGGGAATCGAACTGAGCGACCACTGCAGCCAGCCCCTCAGCCAGGAGCTGGTGGACGATGCCCTGGCGTTCTTCTGCATGACGGAGTCCCACCTCGCCATGCTGAACTACCAAATCGAGCCTCCGCCGCCGAACGCCTTTCTCATGAGGCAATTCATGGGCGACGAGGCCGACTTGGAGATTCCCGATCCCTTCGGAGGATCGCTGGCTCAGTACGAGGCCTGTCGCGACAGCATGGTAGAGGCTATCCCTTCGCTGATCGAAGTGGTCGGGAAGATGGTCGATTCGGCAAAAGAACGCGAAGCCGAATAAGCCACAGCGACTCCCTTTCAACCGATCGCCAAATGGTAAACTACCTGATCCTCTTCCTCAAGGGCGTCGCTATGGGCACGGCTAACGTGATCCCTGGCGTGTCCGGCGGCACCATCGCCTTCGTCACAGGCATCTACACCGAGTTCATCGACGCGTTGAAGTCCTTCGACGTGACCGCCTTGAAGTTGGCCATGCGCCTGGAAGTCAAAGCGCTCGCCAAGCATGTGAACCTCGCCTTTCTGGCTCCGCTTTTCGCCGGCGTAGCCATCAGCCTCATCAGTCTCGGCAAGCTTCTGGACTGGCTCTTCAACGACTATCCCGTGCACGTTTGGAGCTTCTTCTTCGGACTCATCCTCGCTTCGGTCTACTACGTTTCCAAAAACGTGAAGCGAAAGGGCCCGAGCTCGCTGTTCTTCTTCGCCCTCGGCACAGGACTCGCGCTGGCTCTGGCATTCGTCAAACCGGCCTCCGAAAACGCCAGTTTTTTCTACGTCGCGATTTGCGGAGTGGTCGCGGTCTGCAGTATGATTCTGCCCGGACTCTCAGGATCCTTCGTGCTGATCCTGATGGGCAACTACCAACTGGTCATGCTGCAAGCCGTTCCCAATTTCGACCTGTCGATCATCCTGCCCTTCGCCATCGGCGGAGGCATCGGATTCATCGCGCTCTCGCACGCCATCTCGTTCCTGCTGCATCATTGCCACGACGCGACGCTCAGCTCGCTGACCGGCTTCATTCTAGGCTCGCTGGTCGTTATCTGGCCCTGGAAAAGCGAGGTCTACCTGACCGATGAAGGCGGCGCCATCGTGCTGAAGGAAGGCGAACATATCGTGCAGGGTTACGATTGGCTGGCGCCAAACTTTTCGGATGCCACCACTTGGATCGGACTGGGGCTGATGCTGCTCGGCATCTTGGCCGTGATCCTTCTGGAAAGAACCGCTGAGGCGCGCTGATCACCGCCTATGCGTCGCTTCCTCTTCTACGCAACAACCACTCTGGCGGCCCTATTTGCGGGAGGAGCGTATCTTTGGGACTACTACATTGGGTTCCCACGCCCCGCGCTGGAGAAGCGCTTTCCTCAAGACGTCTACCTGTACGGCACGGTTCCCCACCTCAGGCTAGCGGCGCTTATCGTATCCCATGACGAGCAACTCAAAGCCACGGCCTTCATCGCTCAAGCCCTAGCTCTGGCCATTTCCGACGCGGCCTCGCTAGACGAAACAAGCGACACCGGTGCGGATTTCGAGTGGGACCAGAGAAGCGCAGCGCTTCTGCGAGAGCTAGCTCATCACTTTCGGACCCAGCTTAGCTTCGCTTTGCTACCTCCTTCGGAGCCGGGTCAAGTCCTACCCGATCTGCTGATCGCTAGCAGCTTCTTTGGCAATGAGTCCAAGTTTCAGGAGACCCTCTACGCACTGACCACACGTCTCAGCCATGCGGATACGCGCCTTTCCTGGGAACAAACGACTTACGCCAACCGGCTCGTGCATTCGCTCGACCTTAGCCAGGTCGCGAGCATCCCCTCGCAAGATTATCATGCTTATCCCATCGAGCTATCGTGGACCATCCTAGATGGAGCTTTGTTTTTCGCGAATAGCCGAGAAGCGATCGTAGCGGCGATCGACCGCGATCTTTTCCTTCGCGAGCCCCAATCCCTCGCTGCCGATCCAGCGCTTGCGGAGCTGTCTACCTACGCCCCCGACGCCAGCGTCGTGATCCAGCTCCGCAATCCCATGGCTCTCGATTGGATCAATCAGTACGTCGTCCAAAGAGAAGCGCGCTCGCCCAGCTACCTCAGCGCCATATCCTTGCCCCGCATCTTCCAGAGTCTCGGGCTCAGCGACCTGTCGACACTGACCGCCGCCTATTCCTTCGATCAGTCGAAAGCCGTTTATCTGGGATTTCGCTACTCCGGAAGCAATGGATACTTGGGCAACCTGCATCCGATCGTCTCGCCTGACGAGCTTCCTCGAATCGATCAGCCCCGTATCCAAACTTCGGCTACTGTAGGAGTCGACCTAGGAACGTTTCTCGTCACCACGAAAAACGCGATACTCACCTCACCCGCCGCCGCTCTCGGGTATCTTTTTCTTAACTCGAAAACACCTCACTTGAACCTGACCATCCTCGACGAGCTACTGGAGAGCAGCTTCAGCGACCAGCTCAGCCTCCTGCTAACCCTCGATACGGCGACTGCTCGGAGCGACTACGGAGCCCTCACCCAATCCGTCGCTCTGGATTTCGCATTGCAAACTGATTTCGAGAATCCATCCACTGCCCAAAACCTCGTCAGATCCATCTTTAGCGAGATCGTCGATCGCTACCCGCAACAAGTCCGCTTGGAAGAGCGAGAGAGCGAAACTCGCCTGTATCTGAATAGCGACTACGATCCATCCGTCACCTCAAGCCGACTCGGCATGGCTCTGGAAGCGGATCGCCTCACGATTGGATTCGGTACGCTTCGCTCTTTCGAAACCCTCTCGGATTGGAAATCGCAAACGAGCTTCGCTGCCCCACCGCAAGCCCCAGCCCTTATCGGTTCAGGACAGACGCTCGTGGAGCAAGCGGACGCCGCGCTTCAGCGCCTTTCCATCGCCCTCTACGATCAGCTCAATCCCGGACAGCCACTGCCCGATGAGTTTTCGAACTTCGATTGGTCTCAGCTCTCACCTCTTGCAACGCGACGCGCTGGCAAGCTGATCAACGACGGCGACGGACACCTGTACTGGATCTCCGAGCAACTCTAGGCCTCTCCAAATAGTCGTACGAAGTTTTCCCTTACAACCTCTTTCAGCTCATCCATGGGCATTGCTCGAAGCTTGGAAACGAATTCGTACACTCCTTCTATATTGGCCGGGTGATTGATTTCCTCGCCGTCTTCGCCTCGCAGCGAAACCTTTCGGTATTCATCCGGCCCGGCCATGTCCGGAGCATCCGTCTCGATAAGCAAGCGATCGACGGGGACCTGTTTCCAAACCTCCCGCTGCTTGGCCTTTCGTTCCAAGGCGAAATACCCAGATACCGAAAAATAGGCGCCTAGCGCCGCGAAGGACTCCACCATTTCCGCAGAACCGCCGTAGGAGTGCAGCAGAAAGCCGCAAGAGGGCAGATCGCATTCCTCCACGCTTTCCAGCATCATGCCCCAAGCCTGGAGGCAGTGTATCGTGACCGGACGCTCTCGCTCCGCCGCAAGGCCAAGCTGCCAATGAAAGGCATCTCGCTGGGCATCGATATCGTAGTCCTTGATCCAGCGATCCAAGCCGATCTCCCCGACGCAGGCGCTTGGATCGTCGTCGAGGCGCCCGCGCAATCGTTCTTTCCATTCCGAGCTCGCTTGGGTAACGAACCATGGGTGCAAGCCGTAGGACGCTCGAGCTCGGTCAACGCTCGCGACGAGGTCCGCTACTGCCTGCCAATCCGATTCGCTGGTGCCGTTGACCACCGCGCGCCGCACCGATAGCCGCTGGTAGGACTCCTGGACTTCCTCCAAATAAGGCCCCAAACGCTCGTCCTGCAGATGGCAATGGGCGTCGTAAAAGCTCATAGGCTCGATAGGCTACGAGTCCAAGCCCGTCCCTGGCGAGCGCTCTTTTTTCGGCGCCCTGGCTAAAGGTCCGCGAGCAGCTCTTCCAGGCCAGCGAGTCCACTTTCGTAGAACTGGTCCATCTGCTCCTTCTCGTCCTCTTCGTCCTTCTTCATCAGACGTCCCTGCCAAACCACCTTGCAGCGGCCGCCCTCGGCGTCCTCCAAGCGGATTTTCGAGCGATAGCGGTAGTCCGCCCACAACCCCTGCACCGCCTGGAAATGAAACTCGTCCTGCCCATCGACCTCCCAGAATTTCTCGATCAGCTCCGTCTCACCGCCCATCAAGCGCGCTTTGCGGTAGAGAAGCCCTTGCTGCTCGATGATGGAGATCTGGTCGACCCACGGATGCCAATTCACAATCAGCGCCGGAGCGCCGACGATGCGGCGTACCTTCTCCCTTTCGAAAGGAAGCGTCGCTTCAACTGTGCTGCCGATTATCTTCATGCGCTAGAGAAATGGGATGAATGCGAAGGGCCGGACGGTCTGGCCGAACGAACCTCCCCGCAACATCTATATCGGCCGAAAGACTCGAGATGTTTACTCGTATTTCCCCTGACTAGCGGGACTGCAGACGGATCTTGCTCAATCCATTGAGACGGCAAGCGTCCATCACGTTGGTCACCTGCTCCAGTGGGGTGAGGTTGTGGGCCCGGATGAGCACCGGGATCTCGTTGCTCAGATCGGAAAGTCGGGAAATCACCGCTTGAAGCTCCTCGATCTGCACCTCTTGGTTTTCCAAGTACACCGCGCCTCGCTCGTCGATGGTGATCTGGATCTTGTCGGGAAACTCGTTTTTGCCCGCCGATTCGATGTCCGGCAACGTCAGGTTCAGGGTCGTCATCTCCTTGAACTGCATGCTGACCAGGAAGAAGAAAATCAGAATGGTCAGCACGTCCATCAGCGGGATGATGTTGATGGCCGCCTTGGAGCGCCTTCGTGTCAGCAAGCTGCTCATAGATTCTTCAGCCCCATCTGCTCCAGCAAGGACTCGATCTGCACCGCATAGGTCTCCACCCGGCGTTGGAAATAGCTGTTGGCGATCAGGCAGGGAATGGCGATGCTCAAGCCCAGCACGGTTGTGGTCATGGCCAGAGCAATCCCTTTGGTAAAGGCCGACGGATCGGGCAAACCGGTGTCCATGGATACGTTGCTGAAAACCGTCACCAGACCGGTCACCGTCCCCAACAGTCCGAGCAGAGGAGCCGCTCCGATGATGATATCGAGAAACACCAGGCCGCGCTCCATGCGATTCACCTCCAGACGGGCATAGGCCTTGACCGCCGCCACGTCAGCCTTGTGCTCGTGCCAGTAGCTCAGGATGCGACCAAAAGCGGACTTTCCTCCTTCCTTCACCTTTTCGCCCGCCGTGACCCGGCCAACCAGCAGGTCCGGTAGAATGGCTGAACGTCGCAGCGAGAAGAGCCTCTCGCATATCACGAACGCTCCCACCAGTGAGCAAAGAGTCAGGGGATACACGAAGATCCCGGCGCCTTTCAAAATGTCGATCATAGCAATCTTAAGGTATCGGAGGAGACAACCAACAGGTCGCAGAAAGAAGACTGCAAAGCAGACGGCTTGTTCAACAGAAAAACCGACAACAACTCGCTGAGCGTCAAGGATTCCTAGCGAGACAGCACCACTGGAGTCTGCTCCGCCTCCACCACCCTCATGTAAAAGTCGCGCAGCTCGTCGTAGCGTTCCACCGGCAAGACGAGGTCTTCCAAGCGGAAGGTTCGGGTGTACTTGATCACGTCCTCACCCTCCTCGATCGTCGCCAAGTAGCTGCCGAAGTCGGTCTCGATGCGAATCTCCTTTTCGTACTCCTCGAGAGCGAGCTCGACCGGCAAGTAGATCGTGGCCGTCTCCTCCAGCATTTCCGCCCGCAGTCGGATCGACCGAAGGCGCTTTTCGTCAGGGAAAGGGTTTTCCATCATTCTCCCAAGGATGGCCGGCTTGAAAATCATAAGCACGTCCTGCATCCGACGGGCATAGTTCTTGAAAGCGAAATCCACGTCGAAGCGATAGCTTCGATCCTCGTCCTTGCGATCCTCCTCGTGGACGATCTTCAGCACCGGGCTGGGATTTCCACTGGCCGCGTATCGATCCGACAGCTCGGACAGGTACTCCTTTCGGTCCCGAAACCCGACCAAGCGACGCTCCTCCACCGCTGATTGCCCATACGCCACCGTTTCCACACGCCCCATGAGGATTCCGTTCGGCAGCAATTCTGCGGTCAGCTTTCGCGTGAGCCTGTTCTGCTCCGGGGAGCTCAAAGGCAGGCGCACCAACGGATCGACCCCACGCTTGCCCACCACCACCAGGCCGCCTTGGCCTTCGAAGGGAATTTCGCCAATGGGACTGTGTATCCAGGTCGGATCGATGAAAAGAATGCGCCCCAATCCATCGTATTCGCCCACCGCCGGGACGTCGACCGACTCGTCGACCTCGACCGCCGCGATGCAATGGTTGAAATAATGCGGACTGGGTAGATCGACGTCCACCATGTCGTTGTCGGTCGCGTTGAGACTCACCACATACGACTCGATCCCTACGGCCTGCAGCAGCGAGCGCAGGAGCGTCGACTTGTCCTTGCAATCTCCATAGCCGCTACGGAAAACCTCCTGCGCGGACCGAGGCGTATAGCCGCCTCCATTGCCCAGCTCCAGGGCCACGTGCTCGTAGTTCACCCCCTGGGCGTATCGGCCGATGGCCTTGATCCTCTCCCAATCGGTCTGCAGCCCCTCCGTCAGGGCGCGAGCTTTCGCCACGATTTCCGGCGATGGGACCGCCTTCGGATCGCAGACCTCCACCTCGAAATCAGCCAAGTCTCGCCAAGTGTCGAAGCGCAAGTTGGTGAATCGAGTCGAGGCATCTTGCGGAGGCAGAACCGTCGCGTACATGTGTTGAAACTTGGATACGGACGTGGGGCTCTGTCGCTCGTAGTCCTTGGACTCCACGTTGGTTTCCGTCCAGCGATAGCTGGTTCCGGAGCGGCTGCACTCAGGCTGCCCGAACTTGAAGGTTTCGCGAATCGTCCAACCCGGCGGAGTCGCTATGTGAAGGCTGGAGTACGCCACGGGAACGTTCGATTGAAACCGCCAATAGTACTGCGTGAAAACGGACGATTCCATGTACTCGTATTCAAAAGCGAATACATCCCCGCGCCTGGTATGGTTCCAACCATCGATCCGGATCGTTCGAGATTCCGTTTCCAAGGTCAGGTAGTCGGATTGCGTTATCAGCTCCTCCTCGTGGCGCTTGTACTTGTAGATCTCGCCATCCGCGTGAATCGTCCATGCCTTCATCTTGGGCCGGGTGTCGGACGATTCGTAGTAGCTGGCGATGGCCTTGGCTCGCCAACGCTCCTTCAAGTCCAGGATGCGAATCGCATAGCGTACCGTGCGCTGGATACGCCCGTTGGGCTGCACGTTGTAGAAAGCCTCATCCCACAGGACCACATAGCCAGGCGTTTCATCCTCGCGCAACGGCGGCTCCGGCAGGGCCATCGCGTTCTCCACCCAGTCCGGAAGCTTCGGCTTGGCGTTCAACGCCATCGCCCCGCAGGTCGATATCAGAAAAACGAATACAAAGCGTGTAACGCGGGCTTTAGGCATCACGAGAAAAGTGGTAGATGCGATGGAGGGATCAGCGCTGGGTCAGCTCGTCGGACCGTTTCAGCGTCAGGGTGTGGTGGTCCTGAGCCAGTAGATCATCGAAAGCGCTTTTTATGATCGGATAAGCCCGAGCGTCGTAGCGGTTTCCCATAAATTCGAAGCGGCGCGTATAGATGAGCTCGTTGCTCTTTCGGTTCAGAGAGAGTCGAGGCTCGTAGGTGTAGAAGCTCTCCACGACCAGCGGTCTTGGGGCGCTCGGCGCCTCGAGCTCGTAGCCTTCCGGCAAGCGGATCACCACTGACGACTCGTCCAGGTACTTGAAATCGAAGAACAGCTCGGTCTTTCGGGTCTGGCTTGGAAAGCGGGACTCCGAGTAGCGCTCCTCCACGTTGGGCTGCAGAAACAGTCGCTGGCCTACGCTTTCCGCATAGGCAGGGATCTTGATGCGGCAAGCGATTCGCACCGGATCAGCGGGCGCCTCCATGCCGCTGAGGGACACGCCATCGATCTGGCAATTGCTCCATCCCTCCTTCAGCACCTCTTCGATGGTATCGACGCGATCCGCATCGCTCTTGCCGTGAAGCATCTGCTTGAAAATGAGAGCCTGGTTGCCATTGGCCTTCAAAACGAGGCTTCCTTCCAAATCGCCGTTGGCGCTGAGATCGAAATCTCCCTCGAACCAAGCGCGGTTCTCCGTCGGACTGGCCTCCGGTGTCGTTACGAAAATCAGTTTCTTCTTATCCGGGATCAAGGCCGTCACCCCATCGTGAATCCAATCCAATTGACCGAAGGGGATATACTTGGAAGCCGGGTTGTGAAAGTCCCAACCATCTCCGTTCTTGATCGCGACGATGGTGTGCGGCAGCGCCACCTCCACGTTCTCCACCAAGCGCTTGAAGGCGTACTCGCTGCGATCGCCGCACGCGGCGATGCGGGCGTCCACTCCCTTGGCCTGAGCCAAGGCGCAAAACACCTTGTTTATGCCATTCGGCGTGCCGTAGCCCTTTCGGATCACCTTGCCCGCGTCCCACTTGTCCTGCAAGTCCTCGCGTTCGTCCTGCGTCAGTCGATCCGCTTCGCCGTAGCTCGAATTGATGAGATCGCTCACGCAGTAGTCGTAGAACGCGCGCAGCATTTCCTCCTTGCTCTTCTTGCCCTCGGACAATTCGTCCGCGAGAGCCTGCACCTCCTTGTCCACCTTCGTATCGGAGCTCATCTCGCGGAAGAGACGCTTCCCCTCGCTCTTCCAGAAATCGTCGCCATTTTTCGTCGTGGTGACCCCGTAGAACAGAAACCAGGACCGAGCGTCGCTATCCGGGGCCTGATACGGCTCCTCCGGATAGCCCGGCTGGTTCGTCATGCTGATTTCGTAAAAATCGCCTCTTTTCTCCATGCCGCGTTCGCATCGAAAGGAAGCCCATTTGAAACCGGAACTATAGGGAAAGTACGGCTTCATCTTCAACTCGAGCCTGCGGATGGGCCAAGCCTCCTGAAACGCCACCTCGTCCTTCGGCAAGAAATAACCTTCGTCCAGGATCAGACGGAAGCGATACTCCACGATGTCGCCTACTTCTACCTTTGGAATGGAGATGGTGGTGGACCGCGTGCGCCGACCGTTGGACTTCTTCTCCGTTTGCGAAACGACATCGTCCTTCTCGATCTCGATGTAGGACCCGTCCGGCTTGATCACCCGAGCATTGATACCGGAAGCCTTGAAGAAATCGGCGTACCAGATCTTGGTCCGTCGAGCCTGGTCCAAAGCGCTCTCCTCGTAGATCTTGGTGCGAAGATGCGTCTTGATGGTGCGAACCTTGCGCTCGTCCAAGTCGTAAATGACCTCCTTGAACAGCACCTCGGCCGGGGCCTCGGGGTCGAAGCTGCATTCGGTGGAGGCGAGCTCCTCCAGCGGAACATCATCCCAATTGTAGGCAAGCAGATTGGCGGCAAGGGGGAGAAACAGGAACGCAAAGACGCGATAGAGCGATCGGGGATTTTTCATTTGGGCAGGAACGTTGAGGTTTCAGGAGGGTATCCACACTCACTACTTAAATAGAACTACTTGGCAAGTACCTATTGCGAGCGAAGCAGACAGCCCCGAACTCCCCGTAGGGCCGCCTCGTCGCGGCACGCAAAAGAGCCCCGAGCGATCTGATCGCTCGGGGCTCGAAAGCTTGCTTTTCTTCAGGAAAGAAACGGGGCTACTTCGCTTCGTAGCCAAGCTTGCCGACGATGGCGGCGACTTCGTCCGCGGCTTCCCGCAGTTCGCCGATCATGTCCCACTTGCCGGCCACCAGCGCCTTCTGAGCGGTGTCGCGAACGACGGCCGTCACGCTCTGGTCGCCAAAGTGGATGCGCTCGTTTTCCACATCCAACGTGATTTCGAGGGATGGATCCGCTTCGATGGCCGCCGCGATGGTCTTGATGTCGTCCTTGGTCGCGATGAAGCACGGGATGCCGAGCGTGGTGCAGTTTCCGAAAAAGATCTCCGCGTAGCTCTGGGCGATGATGCCCCGGAACCCGTATCGGTAGATCGCTTGCGGAGCGTGCTCGCGCGAGCTGCCGCAGCCGAAGTTGACTCCGGAGAGCAGGATGCTTGCGTTCTTGAAGCGCTCGTCGTTGAGCGGATGCGGCTTGTCGCTGCCGTCCTCGTTCTTGCGAACGTCGTAAAACAGATACTCGCCCATGGTATCGAAGGTCACGCACTTCATGAAGCGCGCGGGAATGATGCGGTCGGTATCGATTTCGTCGCCGGGAATGTAAACGCCCTGCCCCTTAACCTGTGTGATTTTTTCTAAAGCCATTTTTGTAGTTCCTTTCTGCTTACGCGCCTACGGTTTCCTTGATGTCGAACACTTCGCGAGAGTCGCTGATGACGCCTGTGATCGCCGCGGCGGCGACCATCACAGGGCTCATGAGAACGGTGCGGCCGATAGGGCTGCCTTGACGGCCCTTGAAGTTTCGATTTGAGGAACTGGCGCTGAGCTGATCGCCGATGAGCTTGTCCGGGTTCATCGCCAGACACATGGAGCAACCCGCTCCACGCCACTCGAAACCGGCTTCGGTGAAGACCTTGTCGATGCCCTTCTCGCGGCAGATCACGTCCACCACTTGCGAGCCGGGAACGGCGATGGCCTTGATGCCCTCCGCCACCTTGTGACCCTTGAGGTACTTGGCGACCTCTTCGAAGTCGGACAGACGGCCGTTGGTGCAGGAGCCGACGAAACAAACGTCAACCTTGGTGCCTTTGATGGCCGCTCCGCCTTCGAGCTTCATGTACTCCAAGGCTTCCGCAGTGTTGGCCTTCTCGTCCTCGGAAGATCCTTCCACCGTGGGAATCGTCTCTTCGATGGTGATGGCCTGGGCTGGATTGATGCCCCAAGTGACGGTGGGAGCGATGTCGGCGGCGTCGATCTCCACCACATCGTCATAGTCGCAATCCGCATCGCTGGCGAAAGACTTCCAACGCTCGACCGCCGCATCCCAGTCCGCGCCCTTGGGCGAGTAAGGACGGCCCTTGAGGTATTCGAAGGTCTTTTCATCCGGGTTGACGTAGCCTACGCGAGCGCCGCCTTCGATCGACATGTTGCAGACCGTCATGCGCTCTTCCATGGAGAAGTTGTCGAAAATCTCGCCGGCGTACTCGTAAGCGTACCCGGTTCCGCCTTTCACGCCGAGCTTGCGGATGATGTGCAGGATGACGTCCTTGGCGTAAACCCCAGGTCGCAGCTTGCCGTTCACTTCGATCTTGCGAACCTTCAGCTTGCCGAGAGCCATGGTCTGAGTGGCCAGCAAATCACGGATCTGAGTGGTGCCGATGCCGAAGGCGATAGCTCCGAAGGCGCCATGGGTGGACGTATGGGAGTCGCCGCAAGCGATGGTAGTGCCGGGCTGGGTGATGCCCTGCTCCGGGCCGACCACGTGCACGATGCCTTGCTTGCCGGTAGGAATATCGAAAAAGGTCACCCCGAACTCCTCGCAGTTCTTGCGCAGCTCCTTGATCATGGCATCAGCCAAAGGATCGGCAAACGGCTCCACGCGCTGGTCGGTCGGCACGATGTGGTCGACCGTGGCGAAGGTGCGATGCGGGTAAGCGACCTTGAGTCCGAGATCGCGCAGCATGCCGAACGCCTGCGGACTGGTGACCTCATGAATGAGGTGCGTTCCGATCAGGAGCTGCGTCTGACCATTCGACAAGGTCCGCACCGTATGCGCGTCCCAAACTTTTTCGAACAATGATTTTCCCATAACTGTTTTGAAATCTGAGGTTAGAAAGTCGGGCAACATCGGTCCGAGGGCCGCGCCCTGCAACGAAAATCAGCGATTCGTCCTAGGGCGCCTGATTCTCCGTATTGGCCGCTTTCCGATATGCGCTGGGCGTCGTTCCCAGCTTGCGTTTGAACTGGCGATGAAAGGTGCTGAGGTTTCGAAACCCGCTCCGCTCGGCCACCTCGCGCAAGCTCAATCCGCGACGACTCCCCAGCAAGGTGGCAGCATGCCGCACCCGCAAATTGGCCAGATAGTCGACGAAGGTCGTACCGGAAACGCAGCGAAAGAAACGGGAAAACGCCTCCGGCTCCAAGCCCACCGCCAACGCCGCCTCGTCGCGACCGATCCCCTCCGCGAAACGCCCTTCGACGAAACGTCTCGCAGTATCGAATCGAGCCCGATCACGAGGCGTCATTTCTTTCGCAACTCCCTCTGCTTCTACAACTTGCCGGCACTCGAACTCCGCCACCAATTCTAGAGCCACATAGAAGCGAGCGAGCCTTAGGGCTGATTTGGCTCGATGGATCGACCGCAGTCTGGCCCGCAACCGATCGCGATCGGAAACGACGAAAACCAAGGGCTGCTCCGCCGCTTCCACGAGCCGGCATAGCGCCGACATCTCAGGCAAGGCGAGCAGCCCCTGCGGCAGGACCTTGCGCGAAAAGCGCAGAGCGATGCCGCCCACGGCTCCCGGCTCTCCATCCGCCCGCGCGCCGTGATAGGCATGCAGGATGCCTGGAGGACAAAGCAGCAAGGAACCGCGTTCGAAAGCCCCCGTTTTCGCTCCGAGCTGCCACCGGCCCTTTCCTTGCCAGATGAAGAGGAGCTCGAAGTGGTCATGACGGTGCAATGGATCGCTAAGCTGCTTTCCATCAAACTCTTGAAAAACGACGGACGCCTCATCGCCGCCCTGATCCGCCCCTGTGGCCAACATTTGAAAATATACGCTATGATTTTATGATATTCCGGAGAAAACTTCCCCAAAAGATCACATTTTGCAACAATCAAACCCGAGACGCTCCTTCTGGAGAGGAGCGAAGGCGGCCCATCGGATTCAGGCGTAGAAAACCTTTTCCAGAAACAGCCCTCGGGCCGGGGAGGCTTCCACCAAGGGAGTGCGCTGGCGACTTTCCAGCAGGTTCTGCAGATCATCAAGGGCGAGGCGGCCTAGTCCCACGTTGAGCAGCGAGCCGACGAGGCTGCGCACCATCTTGTACATGAATCCGTTCGCTTCGAAGGAGACGAGGACCAGCCGATCCGCTAGCGTCAGCTCCACCGCCTTCATTTGCCGCACCGTCGATTCGTACTCCAGCCCACGGTTCGCAGCAAAGGCTGCGAAGTCGTGCTCGCCCACTAGAAGATCCATGCCGCGCTTCATCACGTTCAGGTCGAGCTGACGCGGCACGGACAAGCAGTACGGCCACAGGAAGGGGTCGGCATCGCCGAGGAACAATCGGTAGTGGTAGCGCTTGGAGACGGCGGAGAAACGGGCGTGAAACTCCTCGTCCACCGGAGTGGCTGAAAGCAGCTTGATGCTGCGCGGCAGCTTGGTGGAAACCGCCTTCACCAGACGTTCGCCGCCATGCTTCCAATCATAGTCGAAATGAAACACCTGCTCCAGGGCGTGCACGCCTGCGTCGGTGCGACCGCTTCCATGGATGACGATGCGATGCTTCACGATGGCCTCTATCGCAGTCTCGATGACTTCCTGCACCGATTCCTGGCCATTCTGCGTTTGCCAGCCGGCGTAGTGGGTGCCGTCATACGCGCAGCTGCACTTCCACCTCATCGTTCGTAATCCCCATCGTAGCAGCCATCATCCTCGTACTCTCCGTATTCGTCAGCTGAATACTCGGGCAAAGCCACGACTTGATTGAGGTAGTCCTGCAAGATAAGCGTGGCCGCTACGGAATCGATTTTCCCGGAACGTCGCAGCTCGTCGTCGCGGCCCTTCGGAAACGCCTTCGACGCCTCGCGGGAAGTGAGCCTTTCGTCGACGCGATGCACCGGGAGCTTGCTAAACGCGCCTAGCTTTTCGATGAACGCGTCCACCTCCTTCGCCTTGAAGCCAATCGATCCATCCATGTTGTATGGATAACCGAATACGAAATCGGTCGCGCCGCGGTCCTTCGCCAGTTGGGCGAGGGCTTCGAGGCGCTCCGTTTCGGTTGGCAAGACGATAGCAGGCAACGGAGTCGCGACGCCAATCTCGTCACCATAGCTCACACCGACGCGGCGTTCGCCGTAGTCAACACCGATGCAGCGCATGAAGTCTTCCTAAAGCAGGGCTTTGTAGGCCTCTTCCTCGCCGAGGCTGCGGACCAATTCCTTGATCTTTTGGGCCTTGTCCTTGGAGCAGATCAAGGTGGCGTCCTTCACGTGCACCACGATGAGATCCTCCACGCCGATCAAGGCCACCAGATGATCCTTGTCGGTCACCACGATGTTTTTGGAGCAGCCGGAGAACTTGACTGGGCCCTTGTTCACGTTACCCGCCTTGTCGCTCGGGAAGTGGCGAGCGATGGCAGGCCAGGCGCCGACATCGTCCCAATCGAAGGTCGCGGCCAAGGTCTGCACGTTGGTCGCCTTTTCCATGATGGCGAAGTCCACCGAGATCTTTTCCAGCTTCGGATAGAGCTCGCTCAGCAAGCCGATCAGCTCCTTGCCCTCGTTCATGCCCGCTTCGATCTGGTCGAGCCCCTTTTTCAAGGTGGGGGTGAACTCCTCCAAGGCGTCGGAAATAGTGGAAACCTTCCAAACGAACATGCCCGCGTTCCAAAAGTAGTCGCCACTTTGCAGGTAGCTCTTAGCGGTTTCGAGATCCGGCTTTTCCTTGAACTGGCGAACGGCGAAGATGTCGCGATTGTCGATCACCTTTTCGGAGGTGCCGCACTGGATGTAGCCGTAGCCGGTAGCTGGCTCGGTCGGCTGAATCCCGATGGTCAGCAGACTGGGCGAGCTCTCCGCCGCCTTGAACGCGATCTCAAGCGCGGACTGGAAGGACTGCTTATCGTTGATGAGAGCGTCCGCCGGCAACATCGCCATGGCGGCGTCCGGGTTTCTCTGCTTGACCAGCAGCATGGCCAGTCCAACCGCGGCGGCCGTGTCCCGTCCCACCGGCTCGGCCACGATGTTTTCCTCGGGAAGCATCGGACAAACTTCCCGCACCCCATCCAGCTGCTCGCTGTTGGTGATGATAATTACGTTTTCGTAAGGAAGAAAACCTTCCAGACGCTCCACGGTCTGGGTCAGCATTGGCTTTTCCCCCACGATCGGAAGCAAATGCTTAGGGCGAGCGAGCCGGCTCGCCGGCCAGAAGCGTTCGCCTTTTCCACCTGCCATGATCACAGCGTATCGGTCTACCATAGTCCCAGACCATCGAAGGTTCGGCCCAAGTCGTCAACCGTGAACCGGATGGCCCTGGTTTCGCTCATGAAACAAAATCAATTCCCGCCACCCTTCGTACAATACCATTGATTCCCGACCTTCCATATACAAAAACCCGAAGCATGACCGCCTCTCAAGACACATCGCTCAGCCCCGTGGAGCTCGCTCGCTACAGCCGCCATATTCTCCTGGAGGAAATCGGACAGGCCGGGCAGGAAACGCTCAAGCGATCCAAAGCCCTCGTCATCGGGGCCGGCGGCCTGGGCAGCCCGGTCGCCCTCTATCTCGCGGCGGCAGGCGTCGGCGCCATCGGCATCGCCGACTTCGACACGGTCGAGCTGCACAACCTGCAGCGGCAGATCCTGCACGGCCAGAGCGATATCGACCGCCTCAAAATTGAATCCGCCGCCGACGCCTTGGCTGAGGTCAATCCCCATGTGAACCTGCAGCTCCATAAGGAAGGCGTGCAGCCCGACAACGCGATAGAGCTTTTCAGCCAGTATGATATTATCATCGACGGCACTGATAATTTCGCGACGCGCTACCTGAACAATGATGCTGCCTACTTCGCGAAGAAACCGCTGGTCTACGGCAGCATCTTCAAGTTCGAAGGCCAAGCTTCCGTGTTCGCGCCGCAAAAAGGCGGGCCTTGCTATCGCTGCCTCTTTCCGGAACCGCCTCCTCCAGGCAGCGTGCCAAACTGCGGAGAAGCTGGGGTGATGGGAGCGCTCTGCGGCATCGTCGGCAGTATCCAATCGATGGAGACGATCAAATACCTCACCGGCGTTGGCGAGTCCTTGATCGGAAAGCTGCTCTTTATCGATACCAAGAATATGAGCTTTCGCTCCTTGAATCTGAAGCGTGACCCAAACTGCCCTCTTTGCGGCGACCATGCAAATATCACCTCCATCGAAGCCTCCACCTATCAAGAGACCTGCGAGACTAAACTCCACTCCGAATCCTCAAACACCTCCTCAAATATGAACGAAATCCCCATCGAAATAGACGTCATCGAAACGAAGAAAAAGCTAGCCCGCGGCAGCGCCATATTGGTCGACGTGCGCGAAGCCTACGAGCGCAACATCTGCACCATCGACGGCTCACTTCATATTCCGATGAACGAAATCCCATCGCGCCTCAGCGAGCTTCCTCGCGACAAGGAAATTCTGGTGCACTGTCACCACGGCGGCCGCAGCCTGCGGGTGGTCAACTTTCTTCGCGAAAACGGCTACTCGAAGTCTATAAACGTGGGTGGCGGCATCGATAGCTGGGCCACCACTATCGACAGCAAGCTGCAACGCTACTAGCTTTCGCAGCCTAGCGCCGTCGCTTCGCCAGCGTCGGTATCATCGTTTGCCAAAGCTCCACCAGCCTGCGCAAAGCGACGCCTTGCGTAGCGATCCGACAGCAGAGCGTTTTAATTAGACCGCTCGATCGATCGCTTTCGAACGCAAACGAAAAAAACCTGCTCCTCAATGGAGCAGGTTTCGTAAAAGTAAAAGCGATCAGGCGTCTACTTGCGGGACTTTGTCAAACCAGCGGCTTTCTTGATATTCTGAAGCGACGGTACGGAGATGCCAAATCTCTTGGCTACATCCGTGCCCTTTTCGCCAGCCTGAACAGCGGCGATTACCTCCGCCTTCAGCTCTTCGGTGATACGGGTGCGCTTGGCGCGTTTCTTGGCGCCTTTGGCTGCAGGGGCTTTCGCCTTACGACCACGCTTAACCTTACCACCTTCAAGCTCGCTAAGAGCAGCGATCAGCTCAGCGCGAGAATCGAAGCCCAATGACTTGTGCAGATCACGAAGTTTCTTAGCCTGTTCCGTAGCAGCCTTCTTTTCAAGGTTGGCAAGCTTAGCCTTAGCATCTGCAATTTGTTTTAACGTATCATTGATCATCGAGAATCAACAAAGAACACTATTCAACAAATTCAACTCAATTTAGATAATACTAACAAAAAACATCATTTTTAAGCCGTTTTATATAAACTTACCACGAAGCGACATCCGTATAATAGCCTATATTTCGCTGAAAACGCTCTCCACTTTGATATCGCTTCGAACCTTCAAAGACGTCGAAATTCACTTTTTCAATACGCATTCCATACCGCCGACCGAATCTAAAACCGTCGAAAAGCATTACACTTAACGCAATCGCATGTCATCACAGGAAAAGATACACTCCCTCAAACGTCCCGCCATCGAGCGCATGCTACGCATACACAACGAACTGAAAAGCGGTTCGTATCCAAATTGCACATCGCTGGCGAAAGAGATGGAAGTCAGCACGAAAACCATCAGCCGCGATATCGATTTCATGAGGGACCGCATGCTGCTTCCGCTTGAATACGATTCCTCGCTGCATGGCTACTACTACACGCGTGAAGTGCAAAGCCTGCCGACCATCGACATTTCCGAGGGGGAGCTGCTGGCGCTATCGATCGCGAGAAAATCGCTGGACTACTACAAAGGCACGCCTTTCGAAAAGCCGCTGGCGAACGCTCTAAATAAGCTATCCGCAAGCTTGCCCGACACCATAACGGCCAACCTATCGGAGCTCAGCCAAAGCATCTCCTTTCGACAAGGGCGATCTTCCCAGGTGAATGAGGCCTTGCTGCAAGCCTTCACGAAAGCGACGCTCGAGCGCAGAACGATTTCCTTCGACTACAAGAAACTGGGTGGTTCGAAAACCGAACGCCGCGCCCTCAATGTCTACCACCTGACGAACTTCCTAGGAAAGTGGTATGCGATCGGATGGGATCAGAAACGCGACGCCATGCGAACCTTTCTCCTCAACCGCGCCAGCAGCGCTGCTTTGGAAGGCTCGACCTTCACCGTTCCTAAAACGTTTTCCGCGGAGGACTATCTGGGGAGCAGCTTTGGTATATATTCTCCCAGCGGCGACCACAAAGTTTCCATACTATTTAAGAATCCAATTTCCGAATACATTTCGGAAAATACATGGCATCCTTCTCAACGTGTGGACTACCGAGACGATGGCTCGATCATGATCCACTTCGAGCTCGGCAGCTTGGTAGAAGTCGCTTCATGGATCCTCAGCTGGGGACCGAACGCCGAGGCGATGAGACCCCAGGAACTCCGCGACACGCTCTCCAAGACAGCCTGCGCTATCGCGGAATTATACCGGCAATAGATCCGAGAAAGACAGGCGACGCAATACGCTGGGCGAATCTCGATTTGCCGAGACCCGCTCCCCCTGCGGCTGATCAGGCGACAGCGGAGCCGACCAACGTTTTCAAAAAGGACGCCACGCTATACACCATCAGGGTATTCTTTCTGCCTTCGATACTGGTGTACTCGATGATGCGGCTGACGTCTCCTTGGTATTCCGCATTAGCGCTATCGTTCATCACCTTGGGTATCACCGTCATCTGGCTTTCGTACACGTCCACGCTATCCTCCACGGAGTCGACAATCAGCCCGTATCGAGCTCCATTGCGCGAGACGATCAGCACGGAACAGCTCTCGATATCCTTGTAGTCCGACATCGAATAGTACTTGCGCATGTCCACGATGGGAATGATGCCGCCTCGCAAATTCAGCATGCCACGGATATAGCCGTCGTATCCGGGCGGCTCCATGAGAGAGTCGGGATAGGCGATGATTTCGTCGACTTCAGTGATCTCGACCGCCAGCGTCTTGGAAAGCTTAAAGGTGATATATACCTTCAATCCGCCTTGCCCTGCGCCGCTGGCGTTTCCGGTCAAGCTTCGTCCCGCTCCCATGTCTTCTCCCGCGAGGGCGTCTGGCACCGAGCTGGCCTCGATCGCTTCCAGGATGTCCTCTTCGTCACAGAGCGTTTTCGGGTCCACGAGAAACACGTCTCGTTCTTTCGAAATGGGCACGACTCCCTTCAAGCAGCCCTTGCGCTTGTTGTCCTTCAGCTGAGGGATCGGGATAATTCGGCTTTCGTGAAAGTCGAAAACATCCGTCACGGAATCCACTAGAAATCCACAATGGCGGTGGTCGGCTATCACGACGATCACCATACCGGTATCAATGCTCGTATGGGATACGGATCCCATAGCGGTTCTAAAATCGATGACCGATATCATGGCTCCGCGCAGGTTTAGGATGCCCAGGCAATTATCGTACGCCACGTGGGTATCTTCTAGCTTCGGATTCTCAAGCACTTCTAGAATATCGGAAACGGGAATCGCGAACTCCGAACCTTCGCTGGTAAAACTGATCGCCGTATTGCCGGAGCCGATACCTCCCAGCATCGCTCCGAAATCGCTGACCACTCGATCGTCTCGGACCGTTTGGCTGAGCATCGGGATGTCCTCCAGCTGCACGATCGACGAAGCCGCTATGATTCGGATGATACGCTGGCCACCTTCCAAGTTCGCCAGCCCTGAAATGATGTTATCGCCCTTCTTTCTTTCGACCTTCGCCAACTCCTCGTCGTTCATCGGAATGACATCCCCCGTACGATCCAGAGCGATGCCGACCTGCTGGCCGTCCACCCGAACGATTCCCACGTACCTGTGGCTCGTCTCGGCTTCGCCTGCCGGCAGCCGCAGGATCGAGCGCAGATTGATCAGCGGCACGATCGTATCGCGAAGGTTGAATACGCCCTCCACATAATCCGGCATCAAGGGCAGCCGATTCACGCGTTCCGGGTAGTTCACGACCTCCTGCATCTCGCGAATGTGGAAGGCGAACTCGTCTTCATCCAAGAAAAAGGTGCCGTAGAGGGAGTCCAGTTCGCTCTGCGATTCGCCGGCCTCTTCCAGCTTTTCGTGCAGGCCTTGCATCATTTCTTCAGTCGATTTGATCGTCTCGCTCATGGTGGGTATCAATGGTGGATGAAGGGTTGGATTGCGGAAACAGGAACGCCCTCCAAAGCAGGCAGAGACGTTCCTACCCAAAGGCATGACATACCGACATCTTTTCAATCGCGAGAGGTCCTTTTATCGGGTTTTAACGAAGGCAGCCTTCGCGCTGGCAGCTCGCGCAAGGTGATTAAGCAGGTCGCGTCTCTCCGGAAACGCCTGCCGTCGCTCGCGGCACGTAATACGCCGCCCGGCCATCGCGCCGCACTTCCCAGCCCGGATCGATGTTCAGCGTAGTCTCGGACGACCCCAGCATCATGAATCCGCGCCGGTCGAGACGACGTCGCACGCGCTCCAGAATCTGGCGCTTCACGTCGACGTCGAAATATATCAGAACGTTTCTGATGAGAACAAAATGATGCCGTCCCATATCCGGCCACGAATCGATGAAGTTCAGCTGCCGAAAGGTCACCAGCTTGCGCAGCGATTCGTGGATCTGCCAGCGATCGTTGGGCAAGCGCGTGAAGTATCGATTTCGCAAGCGCTCGTCCAATCCGCGCTTCGCTTCCATATCTGTATATATTCCAGAGCGGGCCTTCTCCAAAACCGTGGACGAAATATCGGTAGCGTACAGCTTGAGGTCCCAATCGAACAGCTGAGGAAAATGCTCTTTCATGAGCATTATCAGCGAGTAGATCTCCTGCCCTGTAGAACAAGCGGCCGACCAGACGTTCAGTTTCCTTTCCTCGCCAAGCTCCCGCTCCAGCTGCGGTATCAAATGATCTCGCATCACCTGGAAGGGGTGGATGTCGCGGAAGAAAAAAGTCTCGTTAGTGGTCATGGCATCGATCACCTCATCTTCCAATCCTGCGGCGACCGTCCGACGGGATAGCGAAGCGAGCAGCTCCGATATGGTATCGATCTTATGGCGACGCAGAATCGGCTCCAAGCGGCTCTTCACCAGGTACTCCTTGTCTTCCTCCAAAGATATCGCGGAGCGTTCGCGGGCCCAGTCTCTGAAAAAGTCGAACTCCTGTTTCGTAATGCTCATTAGATAAAAACGGGACCTACCTCGACGGCCTTACGGGACAGTTTCCAACGAATTCATTCATCGCCTGAGCGATTTCCGACAAGGGGAGCACTCGGTCCGCCAGACCGGCGCTCGCCACGTAACCGGGCATGCCCCATACCACTGAAGTCTCTTCATCCTGGGCGAAAACGGTGGCCCCGAGGCCGACCAGTTCTCGGCAGCCCTGAAAGCCGTCCTTGCCCATGCCAGTCAAGATCGTCACCAAAGCGGCCCCACCGACGGTTTCGGCGACGCTGCGCAGCATGACGTCTACCGCCGGCCGGCAGGAATTTTCCGGAGGCTCCTCGTTCAACCCCAGCCGCAACGCTCCTCCGTCCGAGCGAATCGTCATGTGCTTTCCACCGGGCGCGATGTAGACGTGACCGGCTTCGAGCGCCATGCCCTCTTCGCCCTCGTGAAATACGAGCGTGTCCAGCCCGTTGAGGCGTTGGGCCAGCATCCGAGTGAACATGGGAGGCATGTGCTGAGTCACCACAATGGGCACCGGAAAGCGCTTGGGAAACTGGGAGAAGAGATCCGACAAGGCGTTGGGACCGCCCGTGGAGGAACCGATACAGACGATCTTCGGCAGCCCGTGCCGCTTGGCGCACTTGGCTTCCTCCGCTTTGACCTCATTTCGAATGCGGTCCCCCACCTTGCGCGTCGCTCGCTCTAGCGTGACCATCGGCTCCTCCTCCAGCAGCGGGCTGCGGTCGTCCGGTTTCGACGGCCTTCTCGGCAGGTTCGCGGCACGGCGCGCGAGCATCGGGATCAGCTCCGTCTCCACACACGCCCACTCTGGATCCTTGAGCGGATGCCCCGACGGCTTGCGAAGATAGTCGTGGGCCCCGGCGGAGATTCCATCCAAAACCATCGAGCCTCCGCGGGCCAGCCCGCTGCCAAAGAGAATCAAATACGCGTCCGGCGACTGCTGCGCGACGCTACGAATGAACGCGAGCGTATCATCGACTTCGATATCCGTATCCAAAACGATGATATCCGCCGGAATCGATTTCAGTTTCTGCAACGCGATCGATGCGGTCGATGCGACTCCGCTGAGCAGCAATCCGGGCGTGGCCTTCACGGCATCGCCAAGTCGCTTGCGGACGTTGACTGATCCATCGACTGCAAAAACGTTCAGCTCCATCTCTTTGCGGAGGAATTTGGTGGGAAAGGCAGCGCCGATCGCTCAACGCCGAGAACCTTGTATTCATCGGTTTCGCGGCAGTAGCTCATCATTTCCCCGCGGGGCTTTGACACTTTCTTAATGACTAAAACGAGCCCCCGCCCCAAACTCCGCCCGTCTCTAGAAAACCTCATAAAATCCGTCCACTCGCACCCGAAGCGCCCTCCTCGCTCGTTCGACTCCAGCCTTGGCGCTGCGATTGCGTCTTCGATGCTACCCATCTTTCCTTGCCCCAAACGGCGCCAAGCACTCGCCGGCACGTGCGTATTCTAGTAGTTGATACATCTTGGGAGGGCAGCGCCCTACGCGAGGATCTAGCTCGCGCGGGGCGCCCAAATGAGGTTTCATCATCGCCTCGTCTGGCAGAGGAGCGAGGCACCGAAGCTACTGAGTCGCGGCGGCCTTGTTTCCTCGATCCACGATCTCCTTCAGATTGCTGGCCAGCTGGGCAAGCTCCTTCGCCGCGGTCAGGGTCTGGCTAGCGCCATCCGCGGTGATGCGGGCTCCATTGGATACGGAAGAGATGTTCTTGGCGATGTCCGTGCTTCCCGTCGCGGCCTCGCTCGCGTTGCGGGCGATCTCGTTGGTGGTCGCGGTCTGCTCTTCCACCGCGCTCGCGATGGCATTCTGATTGTCGTTTATGCGATTGATGATTTCGCGAATCTTCTCGATCGCCGACACCGATGCCGCAGCGTCGCCTTGGATGGCGTCGACCTTCTTGCGAATGTCACGCGTCGCGTTGGCGGTCTGCTTGGAAAGCTCCTTGACCTCGTTCGCGACCACCGCGAATCCGCGCCCCGCCTCGCCGGCGCGAGCCGCTTCGATGGTCGCGTTGAACGCCAGCAGATTGGTCTGCTGAGCGATGGAAGTGATGACTTCGACAACCTCGCCGATTTCCTGGCTACTCACCCCAAGGCTATTGATGGTCTTGCTGGTGGCGTCCGCCTCTTCCACTGCGGCCGAGCCAACCTGGGCTGCGTCGGAAGCATGCTGGGCGATCTCTTTGGCGGAGGCGCTCATTTCCTCGGCGCTGGTCGCCACGTTCGCAACGTTGCTGCTCACTTGCTCCGAAGCGGCAGCGACCGTATTGGCCTGCTCGAAGGTGCTGTTGGAGTTTTCCGTCATGGAAGCCGCCACGGAAGACAGCTCTTCGGAGGCCGAGCCGAGCGATTGGGCGTTTTCCGCTACGATTCGAAGCGTCTCGGCCATCTCCGCCACCATTTTCTCCTCGCGCTCCTTGGCCTTCACCTTTTCCGTGATCAGCTCCCAAGTCACCATGGGCCCGATGTAGTCGCCCTTCGAGTCGTAGATCGCGTAGGCCTGCAAGTTGGCCACCTCCGGCCCGATATGAATGCGAGCTTCGTGCGGCAGATTGCGAGGATCCTTCAAAATGCCTCTCTGCACCTCCGGATCCTTGTGGAAAACATCGATCGACTGCCCCTTCACCTCCTCGGCTTTGACCGGCAAATACTGCTCGATCAGCTTCAAGGTATTGAGAGAGGAAGGGTTGACGTAGATGATCTCCAAATCGCGATTGGCAAGCATGACGTTTATCGGAGCGTCCTCCAACATCGCGTACGCTCGAGCCATCTGGTTGATCTCTGTGATATCGGTCGCGTATTTGACGACCTTATACGGCTTGCCGTCCAATCCCTTGATCGGGTTGTAGGACGCGTCGATCCAGACCTCGCGCCCCCCTTTCGCAAAGCGCTTGAACTGATCCCGTTGAAATTTGCCCTGTTTCAGAGTGTGCCAGAAATCTCGATACTCTTCCGATTTCGCGTACTCCGGCATCACGAAAAGCGAGTGGTGGCGCCCTTGGATTTCCGAAAGCTCGTAGCCCATGGTCTTGAGGAAGTTCTCGTTGGCGTCGATGATGGTGCCGTCCATTTCGAACTGAATCACCGCCTGAGCTTTTCCGATCGCTTCGACCTGCCCCTCAAGATCCGCGGAAGCTGCCTTGCGCGCTGTGATGTCCTGGGCGAACTTCAAGACCTTTCGCGTCACGCCTTCCTCGTCTACGACCGGAGTATAGCTGGCGTACAGCCAGACCACCTGGCCGTTCTTCCGAATCCGCTTGAAGTCTCCCGATTGCGAGACGCCTCTGTTCAAATCGCTCCAAAACCGCTCGTACGCCTTGGAGTCTCGGGTTTCCTGATCGCAAAAGATTCGGTGGTGCTGCCCCACGATCTCGTCCAATTCGTAGCCCATGGTCTGGAGGAACAACTCGTTGGCCGTCTCGATATACCCCTCCGGATCGAACTCGATCGTAGCGAAATTATTCTCGATAGCATCGAGCTTGGACGAAGCATCGTCCATCTGAGCCAGTTTCGCCTTCGCAATGCGATTGACCCCCGGGCGGCGGCGCCTCTGAGGTGTGGTCTGTTTTTTCTCTAGGTCCGAGGTGCCGTTGCTTTGCTTTTCTTTCATTGGAGTTGGTTACGTGAGTTGAATTTTGAGCTGCTAGAAAAATAGGCGCCATCGAAGGGGCGGGCGATGACCGGCCGCTAGGACGCGCATGAGTCGGCAACATGATATCAAGCGCCCCACTTTCAATATGGGGAAAGGGTTTTACGCGATCTTCATACTTGCCCGCTAAGAGCCCACTCCGGAGCCCCGACTCCGCCTCATGAACCGAGGTCTAAGCGCGAATTTCTTAAATTCGTACTAGACGGCGATCACAGGACGCCTATAAACCCAACATCCTCAATTTGTCGGGGCGTAGCTTAGTCTGGTAAAGCGCTACGTTCGGGACGTAGAGATCGGAGGTTCGAATCCTCTCGCCCCGACCATTGAATTTCGCCGAGCAACCTGTTCCCGGCGAAAGACTCCCCCCCCTCACGCCAAGGTCTCATGCGAGAGGATTTGAACCGAGAGGTTCGACGAAGCGAGCGGCGCGAGCGGAGATGGCC